>JAJTGK010000135.1 GCA_021297815.1 Planctomycetaceae bacterium | reverse complement strand
AAGCTCGACGAAGAAGGTCGCGCCGCGCCCAGGCTCGGACGACAGCCCGACGCGCGCTCCGAGCCGCTCGGCGAGCTCGCGGCAGATCGCAAGCCCAAGCCCCGTGCCCGAGTGGACGCGCGTGTGGCTTGCGTCGACCTGACGGAACTTCTCGAACACGCGGTCCTGCATGTCGAGCGGGATACCAGGGCCCTGGTCGATCACCGAGACGCGGATGCCGCGCTCGCCGCCCTCGAGCGCGACGGTGCGCGCGTCGATGACGATGCGCGTGTCCTCGGGCGAGAACTTGATCGCGTTCGAGGTGAAGTTGTAGAGGATCTGCTGCAGCTTGCCCGCGTCGGTCTCGACGCCCGGCAGGCCGTCCTCGACGGTGGTCTCGACGACGATCCGCTTCTGGAGCGACTGCGGCCTCATGATCGCGGCAAGGCCCTCGACGACATCCTTCACGCTTGCGGGGCCGATGGTCACCTCGAGCCGCCCCGCCTCGATCTTCGCCATCTGCAGGAGCTCGTTGATCATGTCGAGCAGGCTGCGGCCGCTGTGCAGGATGTTCGTGATGTAGCGCAGGCGCTTCGGATCGGCGTTCAGGTCGGCGCGCGCGATCTCGGCCAGAAGCTCGGCGAACCCGATGATCGAATTGAGCGGCGTGCGCAGCTCGTGCGAGACATTCGCGAGGAACTCGCTCTTGAGGCGGTTCGACTCCGAAAGTCCCACATTCGCCTCCGCGAGCTCGCCGATCTTGAGGTCGAGGCTCTCGTTCACCCGCGTGAGCTGGCGCTGCGCCTCCTCCATGCGGTCGAGCATGGCGTCGAAGGCGCGCGAAAGGCGCTCGAACTCGTCGCCCGTCGTCAGGCGCGCGCGGCCGGCCATGCTGCCGCCGAGCTCCACGCGCTCGGCCACATCGGTGAGCGTGCGCACGGGCTTGAAGATCAGGCGCTTCAGGATGAGGTGGAAGACCAGGATCGCGAGGACACCCGCGCCCACGCCTGTCGCGACGATGTAGGTGCGGTTCGCGAGGATCTGCGCCTCGGCGAACACGCTGGTGCGGTCGATGAAGAGCACGCCCGCCAGCGCGTCGGGCGGCCGCGTGGACGCGGTGCGCGTGCGCCAGTCGGCGTAGCGTTCGTCGGCGATGGTGGCCCAGTCGCGCTCGCGGATCGCGCGCGCGTAGCGGTAGCGGATGCCGTCCTTCGCGGGCGAGCGCTCGAAGCGCTCCACCGCCTGCGGGTTCGACTCGAAGGCCTCGAGCGTCTCGCGCAGGAACGGGTCGGTCGCGCCCTCGGACTCGAAGACCACATCGTCGACCGTGAGCAGGCGCATGGGGATCGGGCTGCCCTCGCTCAGGCCGATCGAGAAGCCGTTCACCTGCCAGGTGTCGGCGAGCTGGCGCGAGACCTCGAGCTGGCTGTCGGAGACGATGGCGACCGTGCGGTACCACGGCACCGCGAGCGCGCCGCCAAGCAGCGCGAACACCGCGACCCCGAACAGGATCTGGCACTTGTTGGCGAGCGAGATGCCCTGCGCCATGGCCGCGATTCTACGATGCGCGGCGGCGCCGAAGTGCCCGCGTTCCATGCGGCGCGCGGCGACCGTACCGAGAAGCACCGACAAGACCCCGAGGCCACCGTGTTCCGCCCAGGCACCGACGAAACGAATGTGCAGTACGAGGATGTGCTGTGCAACTTCTGCCGCCGACCGTGGGACCCCGACGATCCGTCGCGGCCCCTGATCGAGGGGCACCATGGCAGCCATCTGTGCGGCGAGTGCCTGTCGCTCGCATTCCTCGCGATCGTGCACGAGGGCCGCGACGACCGCAAGGCGGGCGAGTCGTGCACGATGTGCCTCGAGGAGCGCAAGGACGAGGCCTGGCGAAGCCCCGAGTTTCCCGATGCGTGCGTGTGCCGGCGCTGCGTGAAGCAGTCGGCGACGGCGCTCGAGAAGGACAAGGACTACACCTGGCGCAGGCCTGCCGCTTCCGAGGGGTCCGAGGGGCCTGCGAGCTGAGCGTCAGCGCTTGACGAGCGTCATCGCGTGGAACGGGCGGCCCTCACGGCGGAACTTCCGCTCGAAGTTGGTGCCGACGAGCTCACCCTCGCGCGCGCTCGCGGGGCGTGCGAAGTCGCGGCGCTCGAAGAGGTCGCGCGCGCGCTCGGCGTGCTCGACATCCCACTGCCAGAGCTCGTCGTGGTCGGTCACGACGCGCAGCTCGCCCGCGGGCGCGAGGATGCGGTGGAACTCGCGCAGCGTGTGGTCCTGCACCACGCGGCGCTTGTGGTGGCGCGCCTTCGGCCACGGATCGCTGAAGTAGAGGTGGACTACCGAGGCAATCGAGTCGGGCACGCGCGCGCGGATGAACTCGGTGGCGTCGCCGCGCAGCAGCCGCACATTGGGCAGGCCGCGTCGGCGGATGCGGTCGGCGGCGTAGCGCCAGAACTCGTTGGCCCACTCCATGCCGAGGAAGTTGACCTCGGGCTCGAGCTCGGCCTGCTGGAGCAGGAAGGTGCCCTTCCCCGAGCCGATCTCGATCTCGAAGCGGCGCGAGGGATCGGCGAACCAGCGCCGCGGGTCGAAGGCGAGCTGCGCGCGCGCGGCCTCGACGCTCGGCGCGTCGGGAAGCGGCGGCAGCGTGGTCATCTCGATGCCGATCTCGCCCGGGTCGAGCGCGCGGCCGTTGCCAAGTCCGAAGCTCATCGCGGGACCTCGGTGGAGGCGGGTGTAGGTGCAGCCTGGCCCTCGACGGCGGCGGGCTCGGCGCCCTCGCCTTCCTTCGCGGGCTGCGGCACGATGTCGAACGGCGGCTTGGTGAGCGACGGGTCGAGCTCGGGGCGGCCTGCCTCGGGGATCTGCATCGCGGGCACGCGCTGCACGGTCGCGACGACCCAAGCCACGAGCTCCGAAAGCGCCTTCGGGTCGAAGGTCGTGTCGATGAGGCCGTACTCGTCGGGCGAGCCCGTGGTGGCGGGCTGGAAGAGGTGGTTCAGGCCGTCGTAGATGCGCACCTCCGCAGGGCGGCCCGAGGGCGCGGTGAGCCGCGTGAGCAGCGCGAGGTTCTGGCGCGCGTCGACCTGCACATCCTTCGTGCCGCCCATCGCGAGGGTCGGAAGTTCGTTGCGCGCGTAGACCGTGCGCGGGTCGAACTGGATGAAGGTGATCATCCACGGGTTGAAGAGCTGCTGCGCGGCCTGCTCGAGCGTGGGGCGCAGGAGCTCGTCGGTCGGAAGCTCCTGCCCCGCCGCCTGGATCTGGCGCCGAACGAGTTCGTCGACGAGCGGCCGGACCTCCTCGGTCGTGCGGCGCTCCATCATGGCCTGCATCACGCGCGCGTGCGCCTCGACCGCGGGGCGGCTCTGCTCGGGCGGCACGCCTGCGGCGTCGTAGAGGAGCTCGGTCTGGCGCGTGAGCACGAATCCGCAGGGCTCGACGGGCGGCGCGAGGAGCACGAGGAACGCGAGCGGGTTCACGGGGTGGTCGCCTGAGTTCTGCCACACGCCGACAAGCGGCGCGATGAGCGCGCCCTCGCTGTGGCCGAGCATGCCGACGCGCTTCGGGTCGACCTCGGGCTGCGCCTTGAGCGCCTGCGAGGCGAGGTCGGCGTCGGTCGCGAACTGCAGCGTGGTCGCGCCCGCGAACTCGCCCGTCGAACTGCCCATGCCGCGGTCGTCGTAGCGGAGGACGACGACGCCTGCGCGCGTGAGCGCATCGGCGAGGACCGCGAACGGACGGTGGCCCATGAGCGACTCGTCGCGGTCCTGCGGGCCCGAGCCGCTCACGAGGACGATGCCAGGCATGCGGCCGTCGCGGGCGAGCGGGCTTTCGGCGGAGGGAATGGTGATCGTGCCCGAGAGGCGGTGCCCCGCGGGATGCGCGATGGTGATCTGGCGCTCGGTGTAGGGGAACGGTGGAACGGGGTCCTGCGTGCGGCGCGGCGTCGCGAGCTTCGCGTCAGGCACGAACGCCCAGCGGATGGGCCCGCGGAAGGTGCCTTGCTGGAAGGTGCCGTCGAGCGTCTCGAGCTTCTCGTCGGCCGTGAGTTCGAGCGTGGCGACGGCGCCGAGCGGCAGCCTGATCACGAAGCCCGCCTCGGTGCGACGGACATCGACCGAGAGATCGCGCACGCCCTGCGCGGCGACCTCGAGCGAGCCGCACCATCCGAGCGGGCCCTCGGCGAGCGCAAGCCGCATGGGGATCTTCTGACCAAGCGCATCGAGGGTGGCGTCGTAGATGCGCGGCGCGGGCAGCTCGCGCACGAGGTCGACGCGGCGCATCGACCACGGCAGCGCGGGCGGCGCGGGGCGGCCATCGGGTCCGATGAAGCTGAAGGAGCCGCTCATCGACTTCGCGTCGGCCGAGAGCGTGCCTTCGAAGCGCGCGCGCTGGCCGGCGGCGTCGAGGGTGAAGCCGAGGGTGCGGCCTTCGGCGATGATTTCGGCGGCGGGCTTCGCGAGGGCGCCGATGCGCACGACGGTCACCTCGACCACGGGGGTGCCGCCGCCGCGCTTCACGACGACCGAGATCGGCATCTCGAGCACGGCGCCCGCCGCGGTGGGCGGGCTCTTCACATCGCCGATCCAGCCGCCGAACCACGCGGCGTCGATATCGGCGCGGGCGGGTAGGACGCAGAGGGCGCACGCCATCGCGGCGAGTGCGAACGAGAGGAAGCGCGCCTTCATCGAGATCCTCCGTTGGCGGATGGAGCAGGCGGGAAACTCAGCGTCGCCGTGACGGCCGTTCGCCCGATGGATCTTCGCGAAGAGCGCCTCGCGGAGAAGCATGTCAGGCCTCGGCCTTCCCTGCGGCGCGCGCCCGTGCGGCGGGCGGCTGATCGCCCTCGGGACGGCGCCAGTCGATGCGCTTCGAGTCTGCGTGCAGCAGCTCGAGGTCGTAGTAGAGGCGCTGGTCGGGCTCGAAGAGGTGGGCGACGATCTCGACGAAGTCCACCACGATCCAGGTCGAGGTGTCGTCGGCACTCGTGCGGTACGGGTGCTGCCCGCGCGCCTTGCCGATGTCCTCGACATCCTGCGCCGCACCGCGCATCTGGCGCTGGCTGGTGCCGGTGCCGATCACGACATAGTCGCAGACCTGACTCTTGCCACGGACATCGAGGAGCAGCACATCGCTGCACTTCGAGTCGTGCAGGGTGCGTGCGATCTCGATCGCGAACTGGCGCGTCGAGTCTGGGTCTGATGTGGTACGCGAACGCATGCGGGTTCCTCCGCCCGTCACAGGGCACGGGCGGAGTCAGGTCGGCTCAGAATCCGCCACGCGGGCCGCGCGGGCCCTTCGACTCGGGCTTGCGCGGACGGGCACCCTGGCGCTCCGATCCGGGACGCGCGGGGCGCGTCTCGAAGCGGCGTGCGTCGCGGCGCTTGCGCTCCGACGGCTTCTCGTAGTTCTGCTTGCGCTTGACATCCTTGGTCAAGCCTTCCTTCTCGCAGAGCTTCTTGAAGCGACGGAGCATCTGCTCCACGGTCTCGCCGCTACGGGCCTTGATACGGATCGCCATCTGGGTTCCTGTCCTTGGGGGTTCTGAGAGTCGAGTCGAGTATTCAACAGGGTTTTGCGAGGTGGGTCAAGCCGCGGCTGCGTGCGTGGGCGTTCGGCAAGTCGGTCGGCTGCACGGTATCGGCGCGGTTGGCGGCGAACCAGGGTGGCGCGCGGGCGGGCGTGTTCGCCTATCCTTCGCGCCGTGCCGATCGTTATCGACACCTACAATGTCACCGAAACGGTCGGAGTGCTGCCGCCCGAGCTCGCGGGAGTCGATGCGGAGGGGCTCGCGAGGCTGATCGCCGCGAGCCGGTTTCGTCATGAGGCGGTGCTGCTGGTGTGCGATGGGCGGCCGCGCAGCGCGGCGCGATTCGGACGCATCGTGATCGAAGGAAGCGCGGGGCACGGCAGCGCCGATGCGCGAATCGCCGCGATCGTGCGCGCCCACTCGGCGCCGCGCACGCTGACGGTGGTGTCGACCGACCGCGAGGTCGCGCGCACGGCGCGTGCGCGGGGTGCGGCGACCTGGACGAGCGCGGAATTCCTTGGGTTTCTCGTCGACGACTGGTCGCGAGGGAAGCCGAGGCGCCCTGCCCCGCCCGACCCGAGGCGCAGCGTGCCGCTGTCGGACGGCGAGGTCGCGGCGTGGATGCGGCTGTTCGCGGTGTCCGACGAACTGGTGGCGATCGAGCGGTCGGAGCCGATCGGTGGGGCATCAGCCGAGCCTGCGCGTCCGATGGCGCCGCACGGCGCACCTCCGCGGGGCGATGGCGACGCGGTGCTCGAGAAGTTCCTCGAACGCACGAAGGGGCTTGCCGATCCGCTCTCGATCTTCGAGAGTTCGCACGGCGATGCGCTGCTCGCGGAGCTGGCGGCGCTCGACCACGGCACGATCGACGAGCTGATGCGGCGGCACGAACCGAGCGAGACGAAGGACGGCGCCCGCATCGGCGGGCGACGGCGCACGAAGAGGCGGAAGAGCCCCTAGCGGGCCGAAGCACGAACTGCGCACGAACTGCGAGGATGCAACCATGAGCACCGGCCACGGCCCACGCCCCGCGATCGACTTCGACCATCCGCCGGCAGACCCAGTGCCCGTGTTCGAGCAGTGGTTCGCCGAGGCGCAGTCGCTGCCGACGCCGAACCCGAACGCGATGACGCTGGCCACGGTCGGCGCCGACGGACAGCCGAGCGCGCGCGTGGTGCTTCTCCGAGGCTTTTCGCGCGAGGGCGCACGGTTCTTCTCGAACCGCCGCAGCCGCAAGGGCCACGAGATCGCGGCGAACGGCCGCGTGGCGCTCCTCTTCCACTGGGACCTGCTCGACCGACAGGTGCGCATCGAAGGCCGCGTGCGCGAGGCGGGCGACGAGGAGAGCGACGAGTACTTCGCCCACCGCCCCGTCGACAGCCGCATCAACGCATGGGCAAGCGACCAGAGCGAACCCGTGGCGAACCGCGCGGAACTCGAACGCCGCGCCGAAGAGCTGGCGAAGCGCTTCGAAGGCCGCGAAGTCCCCCGCCCACCTCACTGGGGCGGCTACCGCGTGAGCCTCGACCGCATCGAGTTCTGGCAGGGCGACAAGTACCGGCTGCACGACCGCATCGTGTACACGCGCAGCGACGACGGAAGCTACCGCGTTGCGCGGCTGTGTCCGTGACGAGCGCATTGCGCTCCCACCTCCCTCCGGGTGCCTGGCACGTGCCGTGCGGTGCCTGGCACTCCACGGCACGTGCCAGGCACTACGGCGAACCCCTACGCAGCCGCTCCCGAGAGGCAGGTTTCCGATGTCGCACTCAGTGCAGCCCATGAGACCGTCTGGAGCTCCTCGTCCAGCAGCGGCTCACCGAGCATCCTGCGCCATTCGCGCGGCTCGACATACTCCGCGCGCACCTCAACGTTGACCACGGGCCAACGGCGCCCAACACCGCAGTGCATCGCCGCACTCGACCATGGCCAATCGCACGCATGGGCGACGAGGCCGGCCTCCACAGGATTTCGCTCGATATAGCGGATGGCGTTGATCGCATGCCGTGGATCCATCGCGTCCGAATAGAACCTTCCCTCCCAGCACGCGCCATGCGCGCCTCGGCGGCGATTCACGAACTCCGAGTAGGCGCGATGCGCCCTGCCGACGCACTCTGACAGTGATTTCTTGCACTCGGCGACAGCCACGAAGTGCACATGATTGTCCATGACGCAGAACGCGCCGATCTGAGTCCCGGTGGCGCGCGCAAAGCGATGCATGAGCGCGAGGTAGTAGGCGCGGTCCTCGTCGCGATCGAACAGGATCTGCTTGTGGTTTCCTCGATGCGCGATGTGATATGGAACGCCGATCTCGATGTTTCGCCTTGGTCTCGCCATTGCTGTTTCCCTCCGAGCCGCGAACATATCGAGCAGGATCGGGAGCCTCAGAAATACATACTTTTGTTTCGGGAGATTGGTGCCTGGCACGTGCCAGGCAGTGCCAGGCACTGCACGGCACGTGCCAGGCACCGTTCGGGAGAAGCTGGTCAGCGCGCGTTGCCCCGCCACACATCGAATCGGACGGTCGTGCCCTCGATGGTCCAGCCTGGCTCGCTGAGCCGGGTCGAGTCGTCTCCCCGCTTCAGGATCACACGATGCCTCGCGCAAACCCTTGCGGTGGCGAGCAGCTCGGCTGCGTCGCTGTCCGCTCCGACCAGTTCCCGCAGCGCCACCATCTCCTTGCGGGGCAGCGCGGAGGACTTCTTCTTCGGCGGGAACATCGGGTCGATCAGCACCGCGTCGGGTGCTTCGGGCGTTCCCGCTCGGGTGCGCAGCCAATCGCGGGCGTCGGCGTGCACAAGGCGCAGGCGGTCGCCGATGAGCTCCTTCAGCCGCGCATCGCGCAGCGCGCGCGCGAGGCCGTCGGCAGCGATCGCGTGGACGAGCGGCGAGCGCTCGATCGCCACGACCTCGAAGCCAGCCGCCGCGAGCAGAAACGCGTCGCCAAGCAGCCCCGCCGTCGCGTCGACCACCGTACGCGCGTCGCCCATCGCTCGGCACACGGGCATGCCGCGCGCCTCCGCGCGCCCGCCGCGAAGCGAAACCGTGGAAAGGTCGCAGCGCACGCCCCTGCCCTCGCGTTCGCCCTCGCGGCGCAGCTCGAGGTAGGACGACGGGTCGCCCTCCGCGCCAACGCGCGCGACGAGGAACGGCGCCGCAGGGCCTTCGTGCGTCACGATGGAATCACGCCTTCGACAGGCCCTGCTCGAGGTCCTTCCACAGGTCCTCGACATGCTCGACGCCGACCGAAAGCCGCACGAGCGAATCGCTGATGCCGAGTTCCGCGCGCATCGCCTCGGGCACGCTCGCGTGCGTCATGATCGCGGGGTGCTCGATCAGGCTCTCGACGCCGCCAAGGCTCTCGGCCAGCGCGAAGAGATGCACATGCTCGAGGAACCGCCTGCTCTCCGCGAGGCCGCCCTTCAGGAAGATCGTGATCATGCCGCCGAACGCAGGCTTGCCGTCGAAGCGCATCTGCCGCGCCGCCAGCGCATGCTGCGGATGGCTCGCAAGACCAGGGTAGACGACCTTCGCCACCTTCGCATGCGACTCGAGCCGCCGCGCGATCTCCATCGCGCTCGCGCAGTGCCGCTCCATGCGCACATGCAGCGTCTTCAGCCCGCGCAGCCCGAGGTACGCGTCGAACGGCCCCATCACGCTGCCGATCGCGTTCTGCATGAAGCGCAGTTTCTCGGCGATCTCGCGCGAGCCCGTCACCAGCGCCCCGCCCACCGTGTCGGAATGGCCGCCGCAGTACTTCGTCGTCGAATGCATCACGATGTCGGCGCCGAGCTCGATCGGACGCGTCAGCATGGGCGTCGCGAAGGTGTTGTCGACCACCGACACCGCGCCCGCCTGCTTCGCAAGCCGGCACACCGCCTCGATGTCGACGAGCTTCAGCGTGGGGTTCGTGGGAGTCTCGAGCCACACCATGCGCGGCTTATGCTCGCGGATCGCCGCCTCGGCCTTCGCGAGGTCCGACAGGTCGACATGCACGACCTTGTAGCCCGCGCTGCGCTTGCGCACGCGGTTCAGCAGGCGGTTCGTGCCGCCGTACACATCGTCCATGCACACGATGGTGTCGCCCGCGTCCATCAGCTCGAGCGCCGTCGCGATCGCCGCAAGCCCCGACGCGAACGCGAACCCGCCGCAGGTCCGCTCCTCGCTCTCGGACAGCCCCGACCGCTCGAGCGTGGCGATGCACCGCTCGAACGCGAACCGCGTCTCGTTGTGGCTGCGCGAATACTCGTAGCCCTTGTGCACGCCAGGCGACTCCTGCACGAAGGTCGAGCTCGTGTAGATCGGCGGCATGACCGCGCCCGTCGTCGGGTCGCAGTGCTGGCCGCCATGGATGCAGTCGGTCGCGAGATGCGCTGGTTGTCCTGTCGACATGGCGTTCCTCAGAGCTGCTTGCGCAGGTAGTTGATGAGATCGATCTTCGTGATCAGGCCGTAGAAGTGCTTCTCGTCGGCCACCACGGCCACGCGGTCGGCGCGGAAGATGGGCACGAGGTCGTTCACGCTCGCGGTCGGCCGCACGGTCTCCACGCGGCTCGTCATGAAGTCCTTCACGGGCTTGCCCGCGCAGTCGCGGTCGCGCACGAGCGCCATCAGCACATCGGTCTCGTCGAGGATGCCGACCACGCGGTCCTTCTCGTCGACCACCGCCATCTGCGAGATCGAGAACATGCGCATGCGCTTAATCGCCTGCGCCACGGGAATCTCGGGCGAAAGCACGAAGTCCTCGCGCTCGAGATGCCGCCGCGCGATCAGGTCGCGGATGTCGCCGTAGGTCGGCCGCGCGATGAAGCCGTTGTCGATCATCCAGAAGTCGTTGAACATCTTCGAGAGGTACTTCGCGCCGTTGTCGCAGATCAGCGTGACGACGCGCTTCGGCTCCTTCTGCTCGCGGCAGTACCGCAGCGCCGCGGCGAACAGCGTGCCGACCGACGAGCCCGCGAGCACGCCCTCCTTGCGCAGGAGTTCGCGCGCGGTGTGGAACGCCTCGCCGTCGGGAATCGCATACGCCTTCGACACGAGGTCGAGGTGGCAGATCGACGGGATGAAGTCCTCGCCGATCCCCTCGACGAGCCACGACCCAGGCGCGACCTTCTTCCCCTCGTTCACGAGCGGCGCCAGGATCGACCCGACGGGGTCCGCGAGCACGATCTCGCACTTCGGGTTGCGCTCCTTCAGGTACTTGCCGACGCCCATCTGCTCCCAGATCTCGGGCGCCGTCGTGTCGTAGTGGGCCTGCGAGTTCGCCTCGTTGGCGCACTGGTTCACATAGAACGAATCGGGGTCGTCGCGCGCGATGCGCTCGGCGACATCCTGGTAGTACTCGGGATGGCCCTTCGCGACATCGGACCGCGTGAGCACCACCTCGGCGCCCATCGCGCGCAGGTGCGAGATCTTCTCGTCGCTCATCTTGTCGGGCACGACGACGGTGAGCTTGTAGCCCTTCTGCGCCGCGACCAGCGCGAGCGCGAGGCCCGTGTTGCCCGCCGTCGCCTCGACGATCCGCCCGCCCTTGCGGAGCTTGCCCGACTTCTCGGCGGCATCGACCATCGTCACCGCGATGCGGTCCTTGATCGAGTTGCCCGGGTTCATCGACTCCATCTTCACGAAGAGCCTGCACGGCCCCGTGTCGATGCGCGTGATCTCGAGCATCGGGGTGTTCCCGATCATCTCGAGGATGTTGTGGAAGACGGGGGCCGTCGGTCGCGCAGACATCATGCGCGGAGTGTACAGAACGCGGCCACACGCCTGCCGCACGGCGTTTCCCGCGGTCTCAGCGGCTCGCCGTCCAGACGCCGTCGCGCCACCACGGCCGTCGCGGATCGACGCGCCAGACCGAGACGGGGTCGGACAGGTCGATCTCGACGAGGGGAAGGTCGCCGGTCAGCGCCATCTCGACGCCGAGCGAGGCACCCGCGCCGCGACGAAGCGCGAGCTCGACGAGGTGCTGTTGCCGCACCGTGGCGTCGTCGGCCAACGGCCCGCCGCCCGAGCGCATCGCGCGGCACTCGTCTCGGAACGCGGCCGCACCGCCGGGAAGCCGTGGGCCTACGGCCTCGAGCAGTTCCTCGGCGCGCGCCTGCCGCAGCGCGTTGAGCGCACGGCGCCCGTCGCCCCTGCGATGGGCGCTGAACGCGCGACCGAGCGCATCGACGGCCTGCGTGTCCGCGTCGTCGAGCATGGCTCCCGCGTCGGAGCGCACACGATCCGCCGACGCGCCGCGCGCGCCAAGCATCGCCGCACCCGCACGCGTCCGCTCCCGCTCCGCGGAGTCCTGCGCGAGCATCGACAGCCCGAGCATCGCGCTCTGCCCGAATCTCGCGGTGTCGAGCGCGCCCGCGAGCCCGAACAGCTCGGCGGCGAGCCGCCGCTCCTCGTCGCTCTCCGCGGCATCGGCCACCTCTTCCGCGAGCTCGAGGTACTCGAGCGGCCGTATCGGATCGAGCGACGCGAGCCGCTCCGCCCAGCGCTCGCGCATCGCGCCCTGCGGCGCGGGCGTCATGGCCTCGGACGACGGCATTGCGGCCGCAAACGACCACGCGGAGCAGCAGGCGACCAGCAGGATGCGGGCGGTCGTTCGGTTCATGCGTCGTCCCTCTCCGTCGCCTCGGGCGCGAACTGCAGCGAAAGCACGGCGAGCAACGCCTCGAGGTCGCCCGCACACTGCGCCGTCGCGCTGGCGGCACCCGCGCGCGCACGACGCGCCTCGCCGAGAATCGCCACCACCTGCGATTCGAGTGCAGGCTGACGCGCGACCACGACCGTCGCCGCATGCTCGAGGATCGCGGGCGACTCGGCCGCCATGCGCTGCGCGGTCCCGCGCGCCAACGCACGGCGTGCGCCGCGCGTGCGCTCGATCTCTGCGGGCGGCGCAGGAAACGGCACCGCGAGGAAGGACTTCGCCGCCGCATCGCGCAGCGCATCGGCGAGAAGCGACAGCGCGACATCAGGCGCCACCCCCGCCACGGCGCCCTGTGGTGCGCCGCGCACCGCACGGACCTCGCCCGCAAGCAGCGCCGCCTGCTCCGCGATCTCGCGCGCCGCGAGATCCATCATGTGCTCCCTGCTGTCGCTGAGCGCGTAGATGCGCTCGAGCAGCCGCTCGCGCGCCTCGCGCTGCCAGTTCGACCCGCCGATCCGCTCGCCCGTGATGCGCGTGAGGAAATCCTGCGCATCGCGCGCCACCGAGCCTTCGCCGAGCGCATCGACCAGCGCGCCGAGCAGCACGGGGCCGTTCGCGAATCGGTCGGCAAGCGACGACGCGAGCGCGGCACGGATCTCAGGCACATTGCTGCGCAGCACCTCCGACGCCGCGACGCGCGCGTCGAGCGGCCCAAGATCGCCCGTCGCAGGCCGCGACGCAAGGCCACGCGCAAGCCCCACGCGCCCAGCGCGATCGCCGACCAGCTTGTTCCACTCCGCAGCAAACTCGCCGTCCATCACGCCAGACGCAGGAAGCCCGGCGCGTTCGCCCATCGGCGTCGCCAACCACTCGCCAAGTTCGCGGCGCAGGAGCGTGCCGAGCGCGTCGTTCGCCTCGGCGACACGCCGCGCGTCGCCGAGCATGAAGCCATGACCCGTGCGTGCCGCCGCGAGCGCGAGCGCCGCGACCCGCAGCCGCGCGGCGGAGGAATCGTCCTGCATCGCGCGAATCGCGTCGACATCGCGCCGCCACGCCTCGAGCGCGGACTTCTCGACGAGGATCGCCTCGCCGACATTCGTGCGCTCGACCACGGGGAACGCGGCCACGATGCGCTCGGCCATGACGCGGCGCGCTGCGGCATCGGCATCGGTGGCAAGCACCAGGTTCGGGCCATACCACGCGATGCCGAGATCCTGGTCGAGCAGGCTCGTGAACACCCAGATGCGCGACGGTGGAATCGCAGCGTCGAGCGTCCACGCCGCGAGCGCGTCGCGCACGCGCATGCTCTCGTCGCCGCGGCCCGTGAAATCGAGCGCCTGCACGGCGTGCGCGAGGAAATCGACCGAAGGCCCAGGCTTGTCGAGCGCACCGGGCGCGCGAAGGCAGGCGTCGATCGCGGCGAGCCACGCGTCGGCGCGCAGCGCGCTGGTGGTCGCGGCCGCGACGACCGCGTCGACCCACCGCGAGGCAGCCAGGAGATCGGCGTTTCCGAGCGCGAGCGCCTCGGCGAGCGCGGGTGCACGCGCGCGCAGCACCGCGACCGCACCCGCGCCGAACGCATCGGCGACCCCGCTCGCCGAGCGGAAGGCCCGCCATCGCACGGTCTCCATCGCCACCCGGAACGACCTCGACGAACCGCAGCGTCGGCTCCGTGCCTCGCACCGAACGCGCCACGCCCGCGAACGCCGCGCGCACCTCGTCGGTGCGGTTTCCCAGCGCGGGCCAGAACGCCGCGCACTTCGACAGCGCGTCGGCGAGCGTCGACAGGTTCACGCCATCGAGCCGACCGCGGTTGTTCACCAGCGCACGACGCAGCTGCTCGAGGTCGCCCACGATCGCGGCCGAAGCCTGCGCAGCGGCCACCACATCGGGCGGCATCGGCGAAGGCGTGAAGCCCGGCGGCCTCGGGAACTTCGCAGGAGCCGCAAGCGGCGCCACTGGCTCGACTGGCCGGCCGTTCGCATCGATCGATTCGCCCTGCGGACCGCCACCACCCTGTTCGGCAGCTGGCGGCAACGCGTCGCCTGCCGCCACGAGCGCAGGCGCCGAACCTTCGCCCGCCGCATCGCCCTCGTCCGAAGAAGCCTCGATGAAGAGCCACGCGAGCGCGCCCACCCATGACAGCGCAAAGAGCACGAACACGCCCGTCAAGCGCGCCTTGGCGGCGCCACTGTCGTCGTGCAATTCATCGCGCAGGATCTGGTCGAGGCGGCCGAACACGCGTTCGACCGCGCCTTCGGCCGCGTCGATGCGCGACGCGCGCGGGCCGACCATCCAGGTCTGCCGCGCCTGCTCGCCGACATCGCCCATCACGCCGCGCAACCCATCGCCGCTTGCGAGGAATCTGGTCAATCCCTCGACCACGCGGTCGAGGTCTGCGACCGAGACGCCGAACTCCTCCGCGATCACCGCAAGCCGCTTCGCGCTGCGCGCGTTCCAGCCGCCCGAGACGACGAGCACCGCGAGCGCCAGCCGATCGAACTCGGTGAGTTCGCTCGCATGCACGCTTTGCCCAGGCTGCGCGATCGCCGCGGGCGCGACCACCGTTGCCGACGCAGGCGCCGCGTGCATGCGCGCCGCCGCGCGCCGCGCCGCCGCTGGATGCAGCGGG
>JAJTGK010000134.1:3568-11155 GCA_021297815.1 Planctomycetaceae bacterium | reverse complement strand
CGAGCCTCGCACCGCGGCGCCCCGCGTGCCCGAGACGCGCAGCGTGGTCGAGATCGCCATCGACGATGCGCGCGCCGCGCTGCACGGCCGCGCGCGCACCGAGGCACCCGAGGTCCCATCGCCCATCCAGGCCGCGATCGGCCGCGCGAACGACGCCGTCACCCGAGCGCGCGATGGCAACGATGTGCCGCACGCGGCGCACGCGCCAACCGCCCCACACGCGCCCCGCGAACGCCCCGCCGCGTTCGAGATGCCGCGCAACAACCACAAGAACGACAACCACAGGAACAACAACCACGGCTCGCCCGAGCCCACGCGCGACGGTCCTCCTGGCGACATCGATCTCGTGAAGGCGCTGCTCGAGGGCGGCGACCTGCAGGCTGCCGCGCTTCGCGTGCTTCGCCACCATCTCGGAACGGCCGATGTGCGGTTCCTCGCCGACGCGCGCCCAGGCGAAGAGGCCGCGGTGTCCAGCGAACGCGCCGCGCTGCGACAGGCGCCCGTCGCCGCCGCCGACCGCCGCTTCGGCGTCCTCGTCTCCGCCACGCTCGACGAGGCCACGCTCTCGGCGTGGAGCCAGTGGCTCTCGCACTGGCTGCAGCTCGAGGCCTCGCACGAGGAACTCCGCCGCCTTGCGTGGACCGACGAACTCACGGGCGCGGGCAACCGCCGCGCGTTCGAGCGCCTGCTCGCCGACAGCATCGCCACGGCGCGCCGCGAGCGCCGCGCGCTGAGCCTGATGTTCTTCGACATCGACGACTTCAAGAAGTACAACGACGAGTTCGGCCACGACGCGGGCGACCAGGTGCTGCGCGAGACGGTCGAGCTCCTGCGCAGCTCGATCCGCCGCGGCGACCATGTCTTCCGCATCGGCGGCGACGAGTTCGTCGTGCTCTTCTGCGACGCCTCGGGCCCGCGGGCGGGCGGCAACGGCATTCCCGAATCCGTCGAGGATGTTGCGCGCCGTTTCCAGAAGGCCGTGTGCGACCTGCGGTTCCCGCAGCTCGGCCTCGAGGGGCCCGGGACGATCTCGATCTCGGCGGGCCTGGCCGCGTTCCCGTGGGACGGGCACGATGCCGCCAGCCTGCTGCGCCACGCCGATCTCCTTGCCATCGAGTCGAAGCGCGCGGGCAAGAATGTGATCACCTTCGGCCCGGGCGCGCGCAGGTTCGTCGAAGGCTCCGACGCCTGATCTCGGACCATCCGCCGCCGTTCAATTCCACAGCCAAACGGGCCGATGTACCTCGCTCGCAGATGTCCCGCACCGACGCGCCACGCACCGTCATCCTGAGCGACCTGCACCTCGGCCGCGCGGGTGGCGCGCTGCGCGCACGCGCGTTCGAGCCGATCATCGGCGCCTGCGACCGCGTGATCGTGAATGGCGACGCCGCCGAACTGCACCACGCGCGCTACCAGACCGCCGCCGAGCGCGAGCTCGAGATCTTCCGCGACCTCTGCGCCACGCGCGGCGTGCGCCTCGACCTGATCGCAGGCAACCACGACCCCTTCATCAGCACGCAGCGGTCGATGCAGCTCGCCGACGGCACCGTCTACCTGACACATGGCGACGCGATGCACGACGCGATCGCGCCGTGGTCGCCCTACGCGGCGTCGATGCGGCGCGCGTTCGAGGACGGCCTGCGCAACGCGCCGCGCACGCTCGCGGAAGACGAGGCCCGCTTCCGCGCCGCCAGCGAAGCCGCGCTCGCCGAATGGCGCACGATGGGCGAAGGCGCGCACATCTCGACCATCTCGAGCATGGCGTTTCGCCCGCACCGCCTGCTCACGGTCGTGCGCTACTGGCTCGCGTATCCACGCATGGTGTCCGACTGGGCGGCGCGCTTCGCGCCATCGGCGGGCACGGTGATCGTGGGCCACAGCCACCGCGCGTTCCACACACGGATCGCCGGACGAGTGCTCGTCAACACGGGCAGCTACGGATTCCCCGGCAAGCCGCACGCGGTCGTGATCGAAGGCCGCACCGCATCGATGCATGCGATCGAGCTGCGCGGCACGGCCTATGCGCTCGCCGCGTCGCCGCGCGCGACCTGGCAGCTCGAGCCCGCCGCTTCGGCCGAGAGCAGCCGCGAAGGCAGCGCGCGCCCGAGCGCCGCGCCCGCGAACCGCGCGGCCTCGCAGAGCCGCGAGCGGTCGACGCCCGTGCTGTAGCCCGAGCGCGTGCACAGATAGTCGAGTTCCTCGGTCGCCACATTGCCCGACGCGCCGGGCGCGTACGGACAACCGCCGATGCCGCCCGCCGACGCGTCGAAGCGCCGCACGCCCATCGCGAGGGCGCGCGCCGCGCAGGCCAGCGCCGTGCCGCGCGTGTCGTGCAGGTGAAGCACGAGCTCCGCCATCGGCCGCACCGCCGCGCACGCCTCGAGCACGCGCGCGATCTCGTCGGGCACCGCGACGCCGATCGTCTCGCCAAGGTCGAGCTCATCGACGCCGATGTCGGAAAGCCGCGCGCAGACCTCGCGCACCGCTGCGGGCCGCACGCTTCCGTCGAACGGGCACTCGACGATGCAGCTCACATAGCCGCGCACCGTGGCGCCCGCCGCATGCGCGCCCGCCACCACGGGGCGGAAGCGCTCGATCGACTCGGCGACGCTCGCGTTGATGTTGCGCCGCGCGAAGCCCTCGCTCGCCGCGGTGAACACCGACACCTTGCGCACGCCGCAGGAAAGAGCGCGCTCGAGGCCCTTCTCGTTCGGAACAAGCGCCGAGTACACCGTGCCCGCGCGCCGCGCGATGCGCGCGAGCACCTCCTCGGCGTCGGCAAGCTGCGGCACCCACTTCGGGCTCACGAAGCTCGTCACCTCGATCTCGCGCAGGCCCGCCTCGGCGAGCATCTCGACGAAGCGCACCTTGGCCTCGACGGGCACGATCGACTTCTCGTTCTGCAGCCCGTCGCGCGGGCCGACCTCGCAGAGATGCACGAACGGCTGTTCAGCTGGCATCGCCCCGCTCCTTCCGCTCGCGCTCGCGCTGCGCGCGCTCGTCGCGCGACGCGTGGATGAACAGCCACACCGCGATCGAAAGCACCGCGAGCGTGACGACGCCACCCGCGACGAGGAGCGCGAGCTCGGTGCCCTGCACATCGAACACGCCCTGTTCCACGGGCGCCTCCGCGGCCTCGGCCGCCTGCGCGAGCAGCGCGGTCATGCGTGCGTTCCCTCCTGCGGCAGGAACACGAGCGGCGCGACCGTGGCCGCCACCTGCTCGCCCTCCGCGTTGACAAGCACCTTGGTGCCCTCGGCGTAGTGGCTCGACGACAGCATCGCGAACGCGACGGGCACCGCGCCGAGCATGGGCGCAAGCCCGCTCGAGGTCACGACGCCCACCTGCTCGCCGATCGACCCGCCTTCGGCGAAGGCGAACACCTGCGCATCGGCCACGGGCAGCAGGTCTCCCTCGATGCGCAGGCCGACGAGCTTCTGCTTCGGCTTGCCGAGGTTCTGCATGCGCGCGACCACCTCCTGGCCCGGGTAGCAGCCCTTCGTGAAGCTCACGCGCGACGCGAGCACGCCCGACTCGTGCGGAAGGTTGGTCGGCCCGAAATCGATGCGGAAGTACGGCGTGCCCGCCTCGAGCCTCGCGGTGTTGGTGGCGAACCACCCCGCAGGCCGCGCTCCGAAGGTGACGAGCGAACGCCACAGGTTCGCCGCGTGCGCCGCGGGCACCGACATCGCGAAGCCCTCGACGCCGAACTCGTCGCAACGCCAGATCTCGGCGCGCGCATCGCCAAGCGCCACGCTCCATGCGCGGCAGGTCTCGGCGGGCGCCGCAAGCCCGAGCGCCTTCAGCGCCGCCGCCGACTTCGGCCCGTGCAGCGCAAGGCGCGCATGCGTGCCGACGCGCGTCTCGAACGCCACATCCTCCGAGAAGACGAGCTTCTCGAGCGCCTCGCGCACCGCGGCCACATCGTGCGCAAGCGTGTCGACCACCAGCATGTCGCCGATCGCCGCAACCACGAGGTCGGCGTCGATGCGCCCCTTGCGGTTCGTGAGGAACGCGCGCGTCACGCCGCCGTCGGCGAGCTTCTTCACCTCGTTGGTCACGAGGCGGTTCACGAAGTCGGCGCGGTCCTTCCCGCGCACCACGACCACGGCGCGCTCGGGGCAGTCGACGAGCGCGCAACCCGAACGGATCGCCGCGTACTCGAGCTCGACCTCCGCGTACTGCGCGACCACCTCGCACGACGGCCCCCCGTCGGCGCCCGCGGGCCCGAACGGCAGGTACTCGATCTCGACCTCGCCGCGCGTCGCGACCGCACCACGCGCCTGCTGCGCGCGCTCGCGGCGGCGCGCCGCGTCCTGTGCCGCAAAGGCACGGTGCTCGTCGCGAAGCGGGGTATCGAACTGCATGGCGCGATCCTATACCATCGCCGCCCCGCACACCTTCGAACGGAGATCCACCATGGCCCTGAATGTCGACCTCTTCCGCCGCCTCTGCGAGACCCCAGGCATCCCAGGCCGCGAGGAGCGCGTGCGCGCGCTGATCGCGAAGGAGACGAAGGGCCTCTTCGATTCGTCCGAGACCGACGCGATGGGCTCGCTGCTCTGCGTGCGCAAGCCCACGCGCAAGGCGAAGGGCAAGCCCGTGCGCGTCATGCTGGCCGCGCACATGGACGAGATCGGCTTCTTCGTGCGCCATGTCGACGACGCGGGCATGGTGTGGGTGAACCCCGCGGGCGGCTTCGACACGCGCAACCTGTTCGCGTCGCGCGTGCTCGTGTGCACCGCGAAGGGCGACCTGAAGGGCGTCATGAACCCGGGCGGAAAGCCCATCCACATCTCGAGCGAGGCCGAGCGCACGAAGGTGCCTGGCGTCGAGGAGTTCTTCATCGATCTCGGCCGCGACGCCGCCGAGGTCAAGAAGATGGTCGAGGTCGGCGACTTCGTCGTGCTCGACACGCCGTTCCTCGAGACGCCGCAGAAGCTCGTGTCGAAGGCGATCGACAACCGCCTTGCGTGCTTCATCGCGATCGAGGCCTGCCGCGTGCTCGCGAAGCGCCGCGGCGGCCACGCCTGCGAGATCGTGTCGGCCTTCACCACGCAGGAGGAGGTCGGCCTGCGCGGCGCCCAGACCGCGGCCTATGCCGCCAAGGCCGACATCGGCATCGGCCTCGATGTCACGCTCGCCTGCGACACCCCTGGCGTTCCCGACAACCAGCGCGTGACCAAGCAGGGCCTTGGCGCAGGCATCATGGTGCAGGACAGCTCGATGATCTCCGACCACACGCTGGTCGCCGAATTCGTCGCCATCGCGAAGAAGCACCGCATTCCGCACCAGAAGTGCATCCTGCCGCGCGGCGGCCAGGACGGCGCGGCCATCCAGCGCGCGGGCGCGGGCGCGCGCTGCGTCGCCATCGTCACGGGCACGCGCTACATCCACACCACGACCGAGATGGTCGACAAGGGCGACCTCGAGGCCACCATCGAGCTGCTCGCCGAGTGGCTCGCAAGCGTCGAGTGACGGGCGCGACGCGCACGGTCACACCGCGATCTTGCCCTCGAGCTTCGCCATGCGCAGCACGGTGTGTGCAAGGGCGCTCGCGGCGTCCATGCGCTCCTTGCCCTCGAGCGCGGCGCGCATCGAGGTGCGGCGCGGCGTCTCGGTCATGAGCGACCGCAGCGCGGCGCCGAGCATGCGCAGGTTCTTCTCGGCATCGACGAGGTCGTCCTCCATCAGCGCCAGGCCCTCCTGCACGAACGGCGCGGCGTTGTGCCGCTGGTGCCGATCGGCATGGAACGGGTACGGCGCGAACACCGTGGGCACGCAGTTGATCACCGCCTCGGCCACCGAGTTCGCGCCCGCGCGCGAAAGCGCCGCGTCGGCCGCGCCCCACGCAAGGCCCATCTCGTGCAGAAACGGCAGCACCTTCGCGTGGACACCCGCCTCACGGTAGGCGTCCTCGATCGGCTTGCGGTCGGCGCTGCCGACGAGGTGCAGCACCTGCCAGCCGCCGAACGCGGCGCGCTCGCGCAGCAGCATCAGCGCCACGAGGTCGTTCAGGCTCTTCGCGCCCTGCGACGCGCCCGTCACAAGCAGCGTGTGCAGGCCTGGCTCGAGCCCAGCCGCGCGCGGCACTCGTCGCGCTTCAGCGTCGCGATGGCCGCGCGCCGCACGGGCATTCCCACCACCGCGCGCGCGAAGTTCGGTTCCGACGGCGTCGGGCACGCCGAGAGCACGGTCACCGCGCGCTTCGCGACCCACCGGTTCGCCTTGCCAGGCGTCGCGTCGAGGTTGAGGAGCATCACGGGTACGCCGAGCGACTGCGCGGCCGACACCACGGGCCCCGTCACGAAGCCACCGAGGGCGACCACGGCGCGGACATGGCGCTCGCGCATGAGTTCCTTCGACGCCGAGCGGCCGTCGGCGAACGCCTTCACGAACCGCATGAGTTCGAGCGGGCTCTTCGAGAGATGCTCCGCAGGAATGGCGCGGTAGTCGAACCCCGTCGGCTCGAGCATCTGCGCGTCGACGGCGCGCGTCGAGCACGCGAAGACCACGCCGACCTCGGGCGCGCATTCGCGCAGCCGTTCGGCGATCGCGAGCCCAGGCGCGATGTGCCCGCCCGAACCGCCGCCCGCAAGAAGGATGGAGGCCTTCGCCGCGCTCATGCCGCGGCCACGCCTTCCGCTCTCGGCGCGGGCTCCGCATCCTCGACGATGCCAAGCTCGCGCTCGCGCGCGATCGCGGTGCGTTCGATCGACAGCAGCAGTCCGAGCGAGAAGCCCGTCATCAGCCAGCCCGTTCCGCCGCTCGAGAGGAGCGGCAGCGCGATGCCCTTCGTGGGCGCGAGCCCCGTGACCACGAGCAGGTTGATGAGCGCCTGCAGGCCGATCGTGAGCAGCACGCCGATGCCGACGAGCCGCGAGAACGGCGGCACGATGCGGTCGGCCTCGGGCCGTGTCGCGCCACGCGTCACGATCGCGAGTCCGCACAGCAGCATGGCCGCGTACAGCGCCACCACGAACAGCGCGCCCACGATGCCGATCTCCTCGCAGATGATCGCGAAGATGAAGTCGGTGGTGTCCTCGGGCAGGTAGCCGAACTTCTGCAGGCTGTTGCCGAGCCCGCGGCCCGCGAGCCCGCCGCCCGCGATCGCGCTCATCGACTGGATCACGTGGTAGCCGATGCCCTCGGGCTCGGCCCACGGATTGCGCCACGCCAGGATGCGGTCGACGCGATACGGGTTCGCCAGGATCGCGCCCGTCGCCGCCAGCGCGCCCGCGGGCAGCAGCAGGCCCGCGTGCCACCAGCGGATGCCGCCGACGATCAGCAGGAAGGTGCAGGTCGTGAACACAAGCGCCGCGGTTCCGAGGTCTTCCTTGCCGATCAGCGCGCACACGAGCCCGACCACGCCGATCGCGGGCAGGAAGCCGCGCTTGAACGAGGTCAGCCGGTCGGCGTGCCGCACGCAGAACCACGCGACGACGAGCAGCATGCCCCACTTCGCGAGTTCGCTCGGCTGGAAGCCGTACGACTGCGGGCCGATCCAGCGCGCGCTGCCCTTCACCTCGCGGCCGAACGGCGGAATGAACACGAGGATCAGCGTGAGCACGATCGCGCCGAGCAGCC
>JAJTGK010000134.1:0-3563 GCA_021297815.1 Planctomycetaceae bacterium | reverse complement strand
GCAGCCACGGGATCGGCGAACGCGCGCCGCGCTGCGTGAACAGCCGCTCGAGGTTCATGCGGTAGCCGATCCACATCGCCACCAGCGACAGCGCGGCAAGGATCGTCGTTCGCCCGAAGAAGATCTGCTCGAACGAGATGGGCGCGTAGCGCTTCTCGGCGTCGGCGAACTGCTCGGCGGTGACCATGCCGCTACTCAGGAGCGCGGGGTCGGGCCGCACCGAGAGACCTGCGGAGTTCACCATCACGATGCCCATCACGAGCAGCGTGAGCGCGCACAGGACGACGCCATGAGACATGCGGAGCATGGGGCGATTATCGGCATTCCGCGCGGGTTCGGTGGAGAAGTCCCTCGGCCTCGCGCACGGGCGGCGCGCCGTCTGACGCGGGCTTCCCGCTACCCTGTGGCGCTCCGATGACGACAGGCCCCACCGTCTACCTCGAGACCTTCGGCTGCCAGATGAACGAGCTCGACAGCGAGCTCGTCCGAGGGCACCTGCGGTCGCTCGGCTACCGCTTCGTCGATGACTCCACCACGGCCGATGTGGTGCTCTACAACACCTGCTCGGTGCGGGAACAGGCTGAAAACAAGGCGTATTCGCGCCTCGGCCTCGTGGGCCTGCGCAAGAAGGCGGGCGAGCAGGTCATCCTCGGCGTCCTCGGCTGCATGGCCGAACGCGACGGCGCCGACATGCTGCGGCGCTTCCCGCAGGTCGACCTCCTGTGCGGCCCTGGCGAACTCGACCGCCTGCCCGCGCTCATCGACAATGTGCGCCGCACCGAGGGAGCGACCCGCGAGGAGCGCATCGCGCTCGCGGGCAGCAAGAGCAGGCGCTCGACGACCCTCGCCGCCGCCGAGGACCAGCTCGAGCTCCTCGACCTCTCGCGCGCCTTCGACCCCGTCGAGCCAGGCTCCGACCGCCGCTCGGCGTATGTCCGCATCACCCGTGGCTGCAACAAGTTCTGCACCTACTGCGTGGTGCCCAACACCCGCGGCGCCGAGATCCACCGCCCCCCCGATGCGATCGTCGAGGAGTGCAAGCGGCTCGTCGACGCAGGGGTAATCGAGATCACCCTGCTCGGGCAGACCGTCAACCACTACCGCTACACCCACGGGGCGGCGGTCGGCACGGATGGCCGCGAGCAACCACAGGTCGGACCTGGACTTGCGGCGTTCCGCCAGCCGATCCCCGCAGGGCAGCGCACCACGACCTTCGCGCGGCTCCTCGAGCGCATCCACGACGAGGTGCCCGACCTCAAGCGCCTGCGGTTCGTCACGAGCTACCCCCGTGACTTCGGCGACGACATCCTGGGCGTCATGGCGGCCTGCCCCCGCATCTGCCGCTACATCCACGCCCCCGCCCAGTCGGGGTCGGACCGCATCCTGAAGGCCATGAACCGCGGCTACACCCGCGGCGAGTACCTCGAGTTCATCGCGCGGGTCACCGAGCGGCTGCCCGACTGCACGATCGCGGGCGACATCATCGTGGGCTTCCCCACCGAGACCGACGCCGAGTTCGAGGAGACGGTGTCGCTCGTCCGTGCGGTGCCGTTCAAGAACAACTTCATCTTCAAGTACTCGCCGCGTCCGGGCACGGTCGCCATCGACCGCTTTGAAGACGATGTGCCCACCGAGGTGAAGAAGCTCCGCAACAACCTGCTGCTCGATGTGCAGACCGAGGTCAGCGCGAAGGCACACGCGGCGTGGGTGGGGCGAACGGTCGAGGTGCTTGTCGAGCAGGTGCGGGGTGTCGAGGAAACCTCGGAAAACACGGGGAAAACAGCCATCTCGCTGCCGCTCGCGGCGTCGGCGCGCGGCGGGGCGATGCACGGCCACTCGCACGACCACGATCACGGCCCCGCGCCCGAGCGCGACGACGCGAGCCAGGTCGAGCACCCCGCGTCGCGCAATGTCGAAGTCCGCTGGTCGCGCCGCCGCGCCTCGTCGACGGCGCGGCCCTCAGGGGTTCAGGTCACGGGCCGCACCCCTGGCGACCTCATCGTGGCGATCCCCGTCGAGGGTCCGACTGACCCGATGGGGCTCGTTGGCTCGATCGTGAAGGTCGAAATCGTGTCGAGCGGCGCCCTGCTTTTGCAGGGTCGCATGGCGCATTAACGCGTTCGCAACCCCATTCGCGCCGATAATTCTGCCTTTGGGCAGGGTTTTTCGTGCTTCCCGACCAGAGAAAGTGTCAAGCCGACAAAAAGATCAGGCGCTTCCCCGCCGACTCGCTTGACAGGGCGCGGACAGGGCGTAGTTTCCCTGTCGAGGGATTGGGATATGTCGAGGGAGACATATCTCATGAGGGAGAGTGCTATGCCTGTCCTCATCTGGCACGGCGCAAAAGGAAAATGGGAGTTCATCATGAAGATGGGTATGTTTGCGGCCCTCGCGGGCCTCGCTGTCTCTGGCGCTGCTTCGGCTGCGTTCACGGGTTACTCGGTTGTTCGCACGGTTGAGAGTGGCTTCGCCCGCCATGTCCTCTACGCGAACTTCAATGGCGCGAACGACACCGTTCTCAACGCCTTCCACCTGAACCGCGTCGCTGGCGCGGCCCCCGTGTTCGTGCACAACGACGCGATCGGCAGCGGCAACTCGACCGTCGCTGGCACGTGGAACCCGACCTTCGTTCTCGTCCCCGGCTCGCTCGACTCGTATGTCTGCATCGGTGGCGGCGAAGGCTTCTCGTCGGGCAACTCGACGAACGCCGACCCGGACTGGGGTGCGGCTGGCTTCAACCAGGCTCAGGTTCCGTTCCTCGCGGTCGGCACCACGACCGCTGGTCCGGGCTGGTTCAACGGCAACCCGCCGAACAACCAGGGCCTCCGTGACGGCCAGGGCCGCGTCAAGCTCGGCCAGTTCGTCGTCTCGTCGACCGCTGCCGAGTCGACCCTCTTCGTGAAGATTGGCTACAACACCGGCGCTGGTACCACCGTCGTGTTCGCTGATGGCACCTTCAAGCTCAACGAAGTGATCCCCGCCCCCGGAGCGATCGCGCTCCTCGGCCTCGCCGGCCTCGCTGGCCGTCGCCGCCGCTGATCCGAGTCTCTCGGGCAGTTGACAGAGCAATGCACTCTTCACCGCCGCCGCGGGTCACCCCCGCGGCGGCGGTTGTCCTTTTCCGCACCGATCGCCGTGCCCCCACGGCCGACGAGAAGCCTCTCCAAGCGCCAGATCGGCTCACCAGCCAGTGCAAGCCGTACAGGTTGAACTTGGCGACCCTTGAAACAGCCCATTGCGGCCACCATCGTTTGCATGCGCCTGTGGGGAACCTACCTTTCGAACAGAGGTCGGGAGCCGCATCGAAGTGACGCGGCCCCGAGGGGAAAACGCAGGCTTGACCTCGCGAAGCCTTGCACGACTGCACACAAGGGAAAAGACATCATGAAGACCACGATCATCGCCACCGCTGCCGTTCTCGCCGTCTCGGGCGCCGCCTCCGCTGCCTTCACGGGCTACTCGGTCACCTCGACCACGGTCGGCTCGCTCACCAAGTACGAGCTCTTCGCGAACTTCAGCGGTGCGAACGACACCGTGCTGAACGCCTTCCACTTCAACAAGAC
>JAJTGK010000021.1 GCA_021297815.1 Planctomycetaceae bacterium | reverse complement strand
GACATTCTCGAGCAGGCGCTTCTTGGCGGCGTCGCGCTCATCCTCGATGAGCTTGCGGCGCGAGATGACGATGTTGCGGCGCTCCTCGTCGATCTTGAGGATCATCGCGCGCATGGGCTTGCCCACGAACTCGCCGATGTCGCCGGGGCGGCGCACATCGACCTGCGACGCAGGGAGGAAGACCGGCACGCCGATGTCGACGAGCAGGCCGCCCTTGATCTTGCGCACGCACTTGCCTTCGATGACATCGCCTTCCTTCTTGGTGAGCAGGATCTGCTCCCAGCCGCGGATGCGGTCGGCCTTGCGCTTCGAGAGGCGCACGCCGCCCGTCTCGTCCTCGAGGCTCTCGAGGAGGACTTCGACCTCGTCGCCCACGGCGACATCGGTGTCCTCGAACTCGTTGCGATCGATGTGGCCTTCGCTCTTGAGCCCGACATCGACCACGACATCGTCGCCCGCGAAGCCGACGATGCGGCCCTTGAGGATGCTGCCCGGGGCGAGGCCTCCGAGTTCGGCGGAGATGAGCGCGTCCATTTCGCCGTCGGCGACCTTGTCGCCGTACGCGGCGCGGAGCAGGCTCTCCACCTCGCCGTCCTTGAGCTTGAGATCCTCGATCAGGTTGAAGTCGACCATGGGTTCGTGTGTTCTTTCCACGCGTCCGCAACGCGCGGGCGCGAGCCGAGATGGTGAAGCGGGGCGGACAATGGTCCGCGCTTGAAGCCGTGGGCCCCGTCTCGGAAGCGGGGAATCGGCGAGGATACCTGTTCCGAGATCTCGATGGAAGCGCCTGCGTGAAAGGCGGTTGGCGCGCCAGCGGGCGCAAGGCCCGGCCGCGCGCCGGAGGCCGCGCGACTCACGCGCGACCTGTCGATAACTCGGGCGTTCAAGCCGTGGCAGCGAGGTCGTCGGGCTTCGGCCGAATGCGCGGCCTGAGCGACATGAAGCCGAGCACGCCGATCGCGTTCACGAGCGTGCAGATGAGGAGGACGAGCGACGAGTATCCGCGGGGCGCGAACGACTGGTAGAGCCACCACGACGCGATCGGCGCAAGGATGCCGCGGATTCCGTTCAGCGACACATGCACCGCCATGTACTCGGCGTCGCGCTCGGCGGGCGCGAAGTCCTGGTGGCCGAGGTTCCACGCAAGCGTGCCGCCCGCGAAGCCGACGCCGAGGAGCGCCGCCCCCGCGAACATCCACGCGGGGCTCGCCAGCCACGCGGCGATGGTGATGGCGAGGCTCGCCGACACGAAGCTCCACCCGTGGATCGAGCGGAACTCGATGATGTGCGTTCGGTCCATCAGCCGCGCCCACAGCGGGATCGCGAGCGGCATCACCGCGAGGGGGATGATCGTGTTGATCAGGATTCCCGCCGTGTAGCCCATCTTCAGCTCGTCGGCGACGACATAGGTCATCGGCGCCATCAGCATCAGGTTGCCGAAGCCGAAGACGCTCATCCACCACATGAACGACGCGTACAGGCGGTCCTCGCGCAGGAGCGTCACCATGCCCATCGGGCTGAAGCCCGCGTCCTTCTTGCGGCCGTCGAGTTCGGCGCGCTGCAGCTGCCGCGCGCGGCGCAACCGCACCTTGCGGTAGATCTGGTTGCCGATGAGCCCGAACAGCGCGAGCACGGGAAAGAGGTAGTGGTAGTTGTCGGGCGACGCGTCCATCGCCAATCCGACGCCGAGGCCCGACAGCGCGAGCGTGATGCTCTGGATGGTCGCGAGCTTGCCCGCGATCTTCGCGCGGTTCGCGGTCGGGTAGTTGTTGCGCCACACGGCGGCGCGCACGGTAATCACGCCGGTCCACGCGGTGCGCGCAAGTCCGAGCGCGATGCACACGAGCACCAGCCCGAGGCCATCGCGCGGGAAGAGCGCGATCGCCGCGACCAGAACGCACGCCGCGATCTGCAGCCACGAGATGAAGGGCACCTTGGCGCGGCCCTTCGCGAGCGCCGCCCACACGAAGCTCGTGAGGTTCGCGACATTCGGCGCCGCGCCGACCCAGGCCGTCGCGAGGTCGAGCCACAGCGGATCGACGCCCGGTTGCCCCGTGAACGCCTTCTTCACCACGATCGCGATGGTGCCGCCCTCGATCGCGCCGAGCATGAGCGGCAGGAACGCCCAGCTCACGATCTCGCGGCCGTAGGTCAGCCGAAGCATCGGGGGCAGCGTCGCCGGATGGAAGCTCCGCACGAAGCCCATCAGCAGGTTGAACGGCACGAAAAATGGCGCGAGTTCACGCATGCCCGAAGCGGCGATGGTAGGGCACCCGCGCACACTTCGCGCCCCACCCGTCGCACGAACATCGCAGGCGCTCAAGCCAAGCCTGCAAAGAAGTCGAGGCCCGTTCCAGGGCCTCGACGAAAGTTGCAGGCGCTCAAGCCAAGCCTGCAAAGAAGTAGGGGCCCGTTCCAGGGCCCCTACGAAAGTTGCAGGCGCTCAAGAGTTGCAGGCGCTCAAGAGTTGCAGGCGCTCAAATCACGGATTTCCCGTGGTCGACATGATCGGGAACGGGCTCAGCTTGCTCGGACGGTCGAGAAGCCAGAAGCGACCGAGGTCGTTCCATGCGGCGCGCATCTGCTGCTCTTCGTTGAGGGCGAGGTGGACATCGACATCGCTGTCGCGCTCGGAGAGCGTGCGCAGCTCGGGGCTCAGGTTGCTGGTGATCGAGTCGAAGTCGGTGTTCTTCGGATCGGCGCGGCAACCGGTCAGCGCGAGGGCGGCGGTGGCGAGCAGGGCGACGGTACGGATCGTGGTGGGCATGGGGACCTTCCTCAAAGAAGGCGCATGATCGGACAACAGGCTCGGGTTGTCAATCGGCGGGTTTGTGCGGCGTCGCGCGGGGTTTCGGCGCGTCGAGGCTTCCATTCGCGCCCCCCGCGAACCTACACTCGGCCCGCCGCGCGCGGAACCCCCTCGGGCGGACGGACAGGCACATCGCCTCGAACCTTGCTTGACCCCAAGGGATCGGCGAGTTCCGCGACGAAGACCAAGCCTCCCTTGCGCTTGCCGCACTGAGTGGAAGGTCGGGATCGATGGACGCCGAACCCACCTTGCATTGGGGTTCGAGCGCTCGTCCCTGTCCGGTGGCCGCGCGAACCGCGTGCCGCACCGGCCGCATGCGGCTCGGCGTCCTCCCGAAGGGGTTCCGCGCGCGGCGCTTTGCGCCCGGCCCTGGGCGCTGTCAGTACGGCGTGAACCGTCGCGGCTGCGAGACCGCATTCTGGCGCTCGAACCGCAGCGGCACCTCGAGCGTCCCGCTGAACCAGCGGCGCACGCGCGGCGTCTCGCCCTGTGCGGTCGCCGACGCATCGCCCGAGTCCGACCTCGGCGGAATCGCATAGCTCGCAAGCGCCTCGTCGCCGCTGATGCGCAGCGTCCATCGCGCGTCGAGCGAAGGGTCTTGCTCGTGGAGCCGCGCCAGCGCCTCCGCGTCCTCGATCGAAGGCATCCACGCGGGGTCGCTGCCGAACATGCCGCCGCGCCACCACATGCGGCTCGTGCGGCGCACGACGCCGTCCTCGCACACCTCGACGCGCAGGCCGACGGCCGTCTCCTCGAACTCCTCGCCTGCGGTCGCGCGGTGGTTGAACCGCAGCCCCGCGCGCGGCGTTCCCGCGCGCCACACGATCAGGCCGTCGGAGAAGATCGTGCCAACGGCCTCGCGCATCGTGGGGGAGTCGACGGGCTGCCATCCGTCCGTCGCCGAGCGCGGATTGTCGACGAAGCCCGTCGCCTTCGCCTCGAAGGGCGGGTACGGCGTCCAGCCCTCGTCCTCGCCCGCGATCGAGGCGCGCAGGCGGTGCGAGAGCAGCACCTCGAACGCCTCGCCCGGCGCGTACGCCTCGGGAAGCTCGACATAGAGCGACGGCGCGCGCGACTGCGGGTCGAACCGCGCGCGGCGCACCGTGCCGTCGCTGAAGCGGATCTCGACCCTGCCGTCGACCGTCGGCGGCCACCACGCCTGGATGTCGACGATCGCGATGTGCGGCATCGCGGAGGTCGGCAGCGAACTGACCTCGATGAGCGGCGGAATCTCGAGGAGCCGCAGGAGCGCGGGGTCGTCGCGCTGGAAGCGCGAGAGCACCGCGCCCGCAAGATCACGGTACTTGAGCCGCCATTCCGACGACGGCGGGCGCGCGTCGTCGTCGCCCTCGACGAGGAGCGCGAGCGCGGCGAGGTCCTGCTCGCGCGTGGTGAGCCCGTTGGTCACGCGCCACGCGAGTTCCCACGCGGGCGAGCGGTACTCGAAGCCGTCGACGCGCGGCGCCGCGAACATCACGACGCCCGTGGGCATCGTGGCCCAGAAGCCGCGGTCGGCGATGCGCAGCTGCGCGGCGACCGCGATCAGGAACACGCCGAGCACGGCGAAGGCCGCGCGCCGCAGGCTTCGCCGCGTGCGCAGCGTGTCGGCCTCGCGCATCGCGGTGAACCCGCACTCGCTGCAGCGCCGCGCCGAATCGCCTGCCGCGTCGGACCGCGGGCCGAGCTCGTGCCAGCAGCGGGGGCAGCGGCGTCGCCCGCGCGCGGGGTCGCCCGCGACCGACTTCGCCGCGACCACCGTGCACAGCACGATGCCCGCAAAGGCGCCGATCGAAAGGACCCACGCGGCGAGATCGGTCATGGCGCCGATGCTAGCGGCGCGGCGCGCGCCGTGCCGCTCAGCGGACGAAGGCCCAGCGCAGGAGTTCGCGCGGCGTCGGGGGCTTTCCCTGCATCAGGACGCCCACGCGGAAGATCCGCGCGGCCAGCCACAGCATGCCGAACGCGCACACGAAGCCCCACGCGATCGACAGCAGCGTCTGCCAGAGCGGAATCGGCTCGGTCGACGCGGTGAGCCGCAGGATCATCACGAACGGCGTCGCAGGCGGCACGAACCCCGCGACAGTCGCCAGCATGCCGTTCGGATTCTGGATGATCGGCATCCACAGCATGATCGGCACCGTGAGCAGCATCATGACGGGCCCGACGAGCGACTGCGCCTCGCGGAGGTCGCTCACCGCGCTGCCGACCGCCGCCATCATCGAGGCGACCATGACATACGCCATCACGAAGAAGACCACGAGGTACGCGAGGTGCATCAGCGGCACGAGGTCCATCATCGCCGCCGCCGAGAGCGCCGCGAGGCCGAGGCCGCCGTACATCACGAGCATCACCCCGCTGACCAGCGAGTAGCCCGCGATCTTGCCCGCAAGGAGCTGCATGGGGCTCGCCGCCGCGAGCAGGACCTCCATCACCTTGCTCGACTTCTCCTCGATCGTCGTCGTCAGCAGGTAGTTCGCGCTCGTGAACACGCTGATCCACAGCAGGAACATGAACGCCGCGGGCACGATGAAGCGCAGCTCGGTGTTCTCCTCGGCCTCCGCGCCCTCGGGCGAGATGCGCCGCGTGGTCGGCTCGGGCGCGCCCGAGAGCCGCGCGATCGTGGCGCGGTCGACGCCGCTCTTCGCGATGCGCTCGTCCTCGACCGCCTTGCGCAGCGCGCGCGTGATCTGCCGCACATGCTTCGGCGAGAGCGAACTCGGGATGTAGAGCTCGAACGGCTGCGCGTCTTTCGCCGGGTCGAGCACCGTGGCGTCGATCGAGGCGAAGGCGAGCACGCGCCCGTCGCGCACCTCGTCCTTCAGCCGCTCGACCGCCGCGGGGTCGGTCGGCGCTTCCGCGCGCCAGGTCACCTCGATGTGCTGGTCCTCGCGTCCCGCGAGGTCGGCGGCCGCCTCGAGTTGGGAGCCCGTGTCCTTCGGGGGATTCTTCGCGATCTCCTCGAGCGATTCCCTGATGCTCGGGGGAGTCTCGAGGATCGCCTTCGCCCGCGGAACGACCGTTCCGGTCGGATCGGCGACCACGACCGTGCCCACGAGCGGGGGCGTCTTCTGCGTGATGAGCGTCGGCATGATCGCGATCACACCGAAGAGCAGGACAGGCAGCGCCACCGCGCCGATGATGAAGCCCTTGGTCAGCGCGGTGTGGCGGAACTCGCGCCATGCGACCAGCGCGATGCGGCCGAGATAGGACGGGGTGGGGCGCTCACGCATCGATCTTCGCTCCTTCCGCGCCTGCGCCCACGAGCTCGACGAAGAGATCGTCGAGGTTCATGCGGCGCAGCGCCACCGAACGCATGGGTGCGAGGCCAAGCACCTCGCGCATCGCCGACTCCGCGTCGCGGCCTGCGGCAAGGTCGAGGTCGACGGCGCCGTTTCCATGCAGCCGAGCATGGGTCGCGATGCCCGATCGCACCGCGTCGTCGGCGAAGGCGCGCGCATCGCCGAGCGGCTCGCACACCAGGCCCTTGTCGTCGTGGCGCGCGCGCAGCGTGCGCATGTCCTCGTCGAGCACCTTGCGGCCCTTGTCGATCAGCACCACCTTGTCGCACAGGGCCTCGGCGGTGTGCATCTGGTGCGTCGAGAAGATGATGGTGGCGCCGCGCATCTGTTCGCTACGGATCAGCTCGAGCACGATGCGTCCGTTCACGGGGTCGAGCCCCGAGAAGGGCTCGTCGAGGATGAGGAGGTCGGGCGAGTGGATGATCGACGCGAGCAGCTGGATCTTCTGCTGCTGCCCCTTCGAGAGCTCCTCGCAGCGGCGCTTGGAGACGCCCGGAAGCGCGAGCCGCTCGAGCCAGTCGTCGATGCGCCGCGCGAGCCCCGCGGGGTGGACGCCCTTGAGCCGCGCCATGTAGCCCACGAACTCGCCCACGCGCATCTTGCGGTAGAGGCCGCGTTCCTCGGGCAGGTAGCCGATGCGGTCCTTCATCACGAGCGCCGACGAGCCCATGACCTCGACCGTGCCGGTGTCAGGCCCGAAGATCGACATGATCATGCGGATCGTGGTGCTCTTGCCCGCGCCGTTCGGGCCGAGGAAGCCGCACAGCGACCCCTCGCGGATCTCGAGCGAGATGCCGCGCACGGCCTGCACGGCGCCAAAGCTCTTGTGGACGCCCTCGATTCGAACCGCGATGCCCTGCGAACTCGCCATGGGGCGAGTGTACCCGCATGTCTCGCGCGGCCGCGCTACTTGCGCGCAGCGGCGGCCACAGGAGCCTTCACCGCGTCCGCGGCGAGGCCGTCGACCGTGATCCGGTCGTAGACGATGTCCGTCTTCGTGCCGCCCGACTCGACGGTGGCTTCACGGAACGCAAGCAGCGGCGCGGCGCGCGCGGCGTCGGCGGCTGCGGTCACGGGCTCCCAGCGCCGCACGCGGATCGACTGGCCGAAGGTCTTCTGCGCGCCTGCGGCCGACGACGGGGGCGCGGGCGGTGCGGGAATCTCGACGCCGTGGATCATGCCCGTCGTGGCGTCGACGAGCAGCATCCACGCGGGCGCATCGGGCGGCGCCTGCTTCGGGCGCATCTCGATGCGGAGCACGGTGCGGCCGCCGTCTTCGGCGCGCGCCACCGTGCGGAAGCCCGTGAATCGCTCGGAAATCGTGCGCACGAGCACCTGCAGGTCGCCGCCGTCGCGCATCTCCGCCGTCATGCGCGGGTCGGCGGCACGCTCGCGACCCGGTTCGCCGATCCAGGCGACGCCGTTCGCCGAGCCCATCGTCATCGTGCGGCCACCGCCAGGCATCGACTGGATGAGCTCGAACGAGTCGGGCGCGACGAACCTGAACTCGACGCGCGCGTCGCCCATCGCGCTCCTGAGCGACGCCGACGACTCGAACGAGCGGATCTTGTCCCACGCGTCGCCGCCCATGAGCTCCTTCGCGCGCTTCACCGCGGCGACGGCGTCGGGCAGCGCACCTTCGCTCGATGTGGTGGTGCCGGTGGTCGTGGAAGAAGACTGCGCCGCCGTCATGGCGACGGCGGCGCAGGGAAACGCGGCGGCGAGAAGGACGGTGAGAGTCAGCGTGGTTCGCGGCATGGCGGCGTATGGACGCATGCGGCGCGCAGCGCCTTCCCTCGCGCGTCAGTTCTTCGGGTCGGTGGGCGCGGGGTGCGAGGTCGGGGTCGACTGCGTGGGGTCGATGGGCTTCGCGGGCGCGGCAGGCGTCGCGGGCGCAGCGGGCTCCTCCTCCGCGGGCTCGGGCTCGAGCAGCGCCTTCACCTCGGCGGGAAGCTCGAAGTCGGCGTCGGTCGCCTTGCCGAGCTCGATGTCGGTGACCAGCATCACCATCTTCTGGCCCATCTGCGAGGTCTCGGTGCGGACGGGAATCTTGATGCCCTCGATCTCGCGGTACTCCTTGATGACCGACTTCACGGGGATCTTGCCCATCTGCGACTCGACCGTCATCTCCATGCCGCGGGTGAGGAAGGTGTCCTTCTCGATCCAGAGGACGGTCTCTTCCTTCTCGCGCTTTCCGAGCAGCTTCCAGCACTGGAAGCCGCCGTACTCGCCTTCGCCGACCGTCTCGACGCTGCCGAAACGCTTGGCGATGTCGAGGTCCTTGAAGTAGTCCGCGTCGCGGGCGACGGTCTCGAGCTCCTTGCCCGCCATCAGGCGCGGGCCCGACATCTTGTCGCTCGCCCAGCCGACCTTGCCGTCGTAGCCTGTGCGGAAGACGCCAAGCCCGGGCAGCTCCATCGTCATGCTCATGCGGGTGGGAGCGCCCATGATCGTCGTCATCGGGCCCTTGATGTTCGCGAGGGGGACCTCCATCGAGCCCTTGAGCTTCATCGAGGTGTGCTTCGCCCACGCATCCTTGCCGCCGATGGCGGCGGTGGCCTTCTCGAGGATCTCGGCGGCAGGAGGCAGCGCGGCCGCGGGAGCGGCGGGGGCTGCGGGCGCGACCTCGGCCTGCGCGAACGCGGGCGAGGCGAGGAGGATCGGGGCGGCGAGGAACGCGGCGAGGATGGTTCGGGTGGTTCGCATGGTGCTTCTGGTTTTTCGGGGGTGGTCGTTCTGCTGGAGTTCTCTGTCGGCGTCGTTCAGTTGGCTGCTGCGGGCGCGGTCTTCGCCGCAGGAGCCTGCGGCGTCGCGGCGCGCCGTGCGCGCGTTTCGGCTGCGATCCATGCGGAGGCGGCCTCCAGCGCTGGATCCCTGCCTTCAAGCAGCGCCGCGCGCGTCGGCGCGACGGATTGGTCGGGGATGACGCCGCGACCCTCGAGGCGTGTTCCCTTCGAGGTCACGAAATCCGCAACGGCGTGCATCAGCACATCGCCGCTCGGAAGCTCGACCGCATGCGCGGGAAGTGCCATGCCCGCGCTGGTCTCGCCGAAGACGCGGACGCGGCCGAGATCCTGCAGGCCGCCTGCGAAGACCTCGCTGGTGCTTGCGCTGCGAAAGTCCTGCACGACCGCGACGGGGCGCGAGTAGGTGCGCACGCGCTTGCCCGCCGCCGACACCTTGCGGGGCGTCGCCATGAAATCGATCGTGTTGTCGCGCGCGATCATCGAGCCGAGGCTCGCGGGTTCGGCCAGGAAGTAGCCCGCGACGCCCATCGACATCGCGCCCACACCGCCTGGGTTGCCGCGCAGGTCGATCACGATGCCGTCGCAGGCGCGCAGCGAGTCCATCGCCTTGTCGATCGCCTCGGACGCTCCCGTCATCCAGATGTTGAATCCGAGCACGCCGATCCGCGCGGGGCGGCCGCCTTCGACGGGGACCTCGACGATGCTCGACGACACCTCGACGGGGATCGCAGGCAGGTTGCCGAACTTGGTGGAGCCGAGTTCGGGCGCGGAGAACGCGATGTCGACCGTGTGCTCGGCGCCCGAGGCGTCGGAGAACACCGCGCGCACGCTCTCGCCCGCGCTCGCGCGGAGCATCATGTCACCCACGGTCGCAAGCGCCATGCGCGCCTGCCGCACCTCGGGCGAGTTTGCGGCTTCCTCGCCTGCAAGCCTGCGGCGCATCGGTTCGGTGATCCTGTCGAGCCGCTGTCCGTCGACCTCGACGAGCCGCCATCCCGCCAGCACGCCCGCCTGTGCGCCGCCAAGCCCGGGCGCGACTCGCAGCACGGTCGGTTCGCCGTCGACGAGGGCGATGTCGACGCCGCAGACGCCCGCGCCGCGCGCCGCGGACGAACGGCTCGACGCGCCGTCCGCATCGCCCGCGGAGCCTGGCCCCGCCGCGCGTTCGGAGGCGGTGTCGATCATCGGGCTTTGCGCGGCGGCCGAGCTCGGGATGACCGTGAAGTGGCTCTGGCCGAGCCGCGAGAGCATGTCGAGCAGCACCTCGCGAAACTCGTCCTCGGTCTGCGCCGATTCCGCGCGCGGCCGCAGCTCGTCGCGCACCGCGTTCCAGTCGACGCCGTTGAGCGTCGCGTCGTAGTGCTGGTCGCGCACGGTGATCCACACCGCGTCGAAGGTCTCGGTCGGCCGCATCGGCTTGCGGGGCGCGGGTGCCGCCGCGGGTTCGGGCGCGGCGGCTGTCGCGGCGAGCGGCGCCGAGGCAGGGTTGGTGGTCGCGCAGCCCTGGATCAGCGCCAGCGCGCCGACGAAGACGGCAGATCCAAGGACATGTCGAACGGTTCCCGGCGTCCAGACTCGGAGGAGGTGCATGGTCGACTCGATGAGGTGCGGTGCGCCTTGCGCGGCGGCCCGGACCCGGTTTCGAAGGGCGGGCATGATATCGGTGACAAGCGTCGATGTTTCCGATCGATGGGCGTCGCACGGGCTCGATGCGGCGCAGCGGGAGACGCGGACGAAGACGCCCTTCATCCGTTCATGCGGATGAACGGTTGAAAGACCCGTCTTCAACGCGTATCTTCCGCACATGCAGCGATCGCTCCTCAAGGCCCTCGAGTCCCGCACGCTCGTCTTCGACGGCGGCATGGGCACGCAGATCCATGCGTGCGCCGACTGCAGGCCCGCCGACTACCTCGGTCGCGACAACTGCACCGACATCCTCGTCAAGTCGCGCCCCGACATCATCCAGCGCATCCACGAGAACTACTTCGCCGCGGGCGCCGATGTGGTCGAGACCGACACCTTCGGCGCGAACATCCTCGTCGGCCGCGAGTTCGACGAGGAGCTCGCCTCGTGGACATACGAGCTCAACAAGCGCGCGGCCGAGGTCGCGCGTGCGGCCGCCGCGAAGTTCGAGACGCCCGACCGCCCGCGCTTCGCGATCGGCTCGATGGGGCCTGGCACGAAGCTCGTCTCGCTCGGTCAGACCTCGTGGGACGAGATGCACGCGAGCTACTTCGAGCAGGCGCGCGGCCTGATCGCGGGCGGCATCGACGGCTTCATGATCGAGACCTCGCAGGACCTCCTGCAGCAGAAGATCGCGATCAACGCCTGCATCGATGCGCTGAAGGAGGCGGGCCTCACGCCCGACGACCGCGCGATCTTCTCGAGCGTCACCATCGAGACGACGGGCACGATGCTGCTTGGTTCGGACATCGCGGCGGTCGTGAACGCGCTTCGGCCGTTCCCCATCGCGTCGCTCGGCCTCAACTGCGCGACCGGCCCCGTCGAGATGGCCGAGCATGTCGCGTACATCTCGCGCAACTGGGACCGCGCGATCAGCGTGCTGCCGAACGCGGGGCTTCCGATCCTCGTCGACGGGCGCACCGAGTATCCGCTGCAGGCGAAGCCGTTCCGCGAGGCGATGCGGCGATTCCTCGAGGAATTCAAGGTGAATTCGGTGGGCGGCTGCTGCGGCACCACGCCCGAGCACATCCGCGAGCTGCGCGGCCTCGTCGAGGAGCTCGGACTTTCGAAGGCGAAGCCCGCGCGCACGGTCGTGCCGCAGGCGCCCGGCTGCTCGAGCCTCTACGGCTTCGTCGAGTTCGCGCAGGAGAACTCGTTCCTCATCGTCGCCGAGCGCACCAACGCGAACGGATCGCGCAAGTTCAAGCGCCTGCTCGACGAGGGCGACTACGACGGCCTCGTGTCGATGGCGCGCGAGGAGATCAAGGACGGCGGGCAGGTGCTCGATGTGTGCGTCGACTTCGTCGGCCGCAACGGGCCGAAGGACATGGCCGAGGTCGCCGCGCGCTATGTGCGCCAGGTGAACGCGCCGATCATGTTCGACTCGACCGACCCCTCGGTCATCGAGGAGGGCCTGCGCCGCCACGGCGGCAAGGGAATCGTGAACTCGATCAACCTCGAGGACGGCGAGGAGCGCCTGAACCGCATCTGCCCGCTGCTCAGGAAGTACGGCGCCGCGTGCGTCGCGCTCACGATCGACGAGGACCAGCAGGCGGGCATGGCGAAGACCTGCGCGAGGAAGCTCGAGATCGCCGCGCGCATCCACGACCTGTACACGCGCAAGTGGGGGCTGCCCGAGGAGGACATCCTCTTCGACCCGCTGACCTTCACCATCGCGACGGGCAACGACGACGACCGCAGGCTCGGCCTCGAGACGCTCGACGGAATCGCCGCGATTTCCGAGCGTTTCCCGCGCTGCGGCATCATCCTCGGCCTCTCGAACATCTCGTTCGGCCTGAAGCCCGCCGCGCGCGCGGTGCTCAACAGCGTGTTCCTGCAGCATGCGCGCGAGCGCGGCCTGACCGCGGCGATCGTGCACGCGTCGAAGATCATGCCGAGGAACCGCATCGCGCCCGAGCACTGGGAGGCCGCGGAGTGGCTCGTCTTCGACCGCCGCGGCGCGGCGCGCCCCGAGGGGAAGCCCGGCAACTTCGATCCGCTGCTCCACTTCATCTCGCTCTTTCCCGACGGGATGGAGGACACGACCGCGAAGAAGTCGCTCGCCGACCTGCCGATCGAGGAGCGCCTGGCGCGGCACATCATCGACGGCGAGGACCGCGACCTCGACAAGTCGCTCGCCGAGGCGATGCAGAAGTACCCGCCGCTTGCGATCATCAACGACCATCTGCTCGGCGGCATGAAGACCGTTGGCGAGCTGTTCGGCTCGGGCCAGATGCAGCTGCCGTTCGTGCTCCAGTCGGCGGCGGTCATGAAGAAGGCCGTGTCGATCCTCGAGCCGCACATGCCGAAGGCGGACGCGGGCGCGTCGAAGAAGGCGAGCATCGTGCTGGCTACCGTCGCGGGCGATGTGCACGACATCGGCAAGAACCTCGTCGACATCATCCTGTCGAACAACGGCTTCGAGATCCACAACATCGGCATCAAGCAGCCGCTGCAGTCGATCCTCGACGCCTGGCGAAGGACGGGCGCCGACGCGATCGGCATGAGCGGCCTGCTGGTGAAGTCGGTCGCGATCATGGAGGAGAACCTCCACGAGATGAACCGCCTCGGCGTGACCGTGCCCGTGATCCTCGGCGGCGCCGCGCTCACGCGCCACTACGCCGAGAGCCACCTGCGCGCGATCTACAAGGGGCCGCTCTACTACGGTCGCGACGCCTTCGAGGGGCTTTCGGTGTGCGACGCGCTCGCCACGAAGTCGCTTGCCACGATCGACGCCGAGATCGATGCGCGCCTGGCCAAGCGCGAGGAGGTCGACTCGAAGGTCGCGCGCGCGCGCGCGGCGGAGCCGAAGGTCGAGGTGGCCGCGCGCTCGAGCGTCTCGACGACGGTGCCGGTGCCGAAGCCGCCGTTCCTCGGCGACAGGCTCGTCGAGGACATCCCGCTCGAGCAGGTCTATCCGTACATCAACCTCGTCGCGCTCTTCCGCGGCCAGTGGGGCTTCAAGAAGGGCGACATGGGCGAGGCCGAGTACGAGCGGTTCATCGCCGAGAAGGCCGAGCCGGTCTTCGAGCGACTCTGCCGGCAGTGCAAGGAGGAGAGGATCCTCCGCCCGCAGGTCGTCTACGGGTACTACCCGGTGAACGCCGACGGCGACGACCTCGTCGTGTACGACCCGAAGGAGCAGTCGCGCGAGATCGAGCGCTTCCGCTTCCCGCGCCAGGGCGGCCGCGAGCGTCTCTGCATCAGCGACTTCTTCCGGCCGGTCTCGAGCGGCGAGAAGGACATCCTCGGCCTCCACTGCGTGACGGTCGGCACCGAGGCGAGCCACCGCGCGAAGCAGCTGTTCGAGCGCAACGAGTACACCGAGTACCTCTACCTGCACGGCTTCGGCGTCGAGTGCGCCGAGGCGCTCGCCGAGATGTGGCACAAGCGCATGCGCGCCGAGCTCGGCTTCGCTCACGAGGACAGCTCCGAGATCCGCAAGCTGTTCACGCAGCACTACCGCGGCTCGCGCTACAGCTTCGGATACCCCGCGTGCCCCGACATGAGCGACCAGGAGAAGCTCTTCCGCCTCATCCGCCCCGAGCGGATCGGCTGCGTGCTCACCGAGAACTGGCAGATCGTGCCCGAGCAGTCGACGAGCGCGATCGTGGTGCACCACCCCGAGGCGAAGTACTTCGCGGTCGAGAGCGCGGCGCGCGTCCAGGGGTAGGGAAGGTCGCGTAGGATTCCTTCCTTGCGGCCGCCGCAGGGGCGTTCAGGCGGCTTGCGCGTCCGATGCACCAGAGCACCGACACCTCCGACACCGATACGCCCACGCCCGATGCGTTGCGCACGCTGCTCGCGTTCGGCGCGGTGTACCTGATCTGGGGCTCGACCTACCTCGTCATCAAGCTGGTGTCGCAGCACGGCGCGTTCGTGATGGCGGGCACGCGGTTCCTGACGGCGGGCACGCTGCTGCTCGCGATCGCGTGGATGCAGGGCGTGGTGCGGCGCAGCGATTTCAGCGGGCGCTCGTGGCTGCACGCGGCGGTGGTGGGGGCGTGCCTCATGCTGCTTGGAAACGGCGGCGTGGCGATCGCGACTAAGTCGGTCGATTCGGGCATCGTGGCGCTGATGACGGCGATCACGCCGCTCTGGCTCGTCGGCCTCGACACCATGATGCACCGCACGCACCAGCGGCCGTCGAAGGTCGTGTGGCTCGGCATCGCGCTCGGCATCGCGGGCGTGGCGGTGCTGAAGTTCGGAGACATCGGCGCGACGGGCGGCGTCTCGACGACGGGCGTGGTCGTGATGCTCGTCGCGACGCTCGGCTGGGCGCTTGGCAGCGTGTGGTCGAAGCGGCCGGGCGGCGCGCACTCGCCGCTTGTCGCGACGGCGATGCAGATGCTCGCGGGCGGCGCGGTGCTGATCGTCGCGAGCCTCCCGAAGGAGATGCTCGCGGGCAACGAGTGGACGCTCCTGCGGGAGAATCCGCCGACGGGAGCGACCTGGGCGCAGTGGGCGTATCTCGTCGTCTTCGGCTCGTTGTGCGGGTTCACCGCGTACATCTGGCTGCTTCGCCACCAGCCCGCGGCGCGTGTCGCGACCTACGCGTATGTCAACCCGCTGGTGGCGATCTTCCTTGGCTGGCTGCTGATCTCGGAGCCGATCGGCCTGCGGACCTTCGTGGCGGCGGGGCTGATGCTCGGCGGCGTCGCCATCATTCAGCTGGCCAAGGCGCGCAAGACGCTCTTCACGCGCGCGGCGATCGCGGCGGAGTAGTGCCGAGCCATCGCTGGCTGTCGGGAGCCGCGGGCATTTGGGGGTGCATGGCTTGCGAGCCTCTTGGTTTGCGTGTTGTGCTCGCGCGCATTTCGCGTTAGCGTGACCGCATGTTCACTCGCCGAGAAATGATCCGTACCGCCGCGGCCGCCGCGGGTGGTGTGGCCGCGTCGCAACTGCTCGCGTCGCCCGCGTTCGCGCTGGCCGAGCCGCGTCCGCGACGCGCGTTCGGCGGAAAGCTCGGAAAGCTGCAGGTGCTGCAGGTCGGCGTCGGCGGCTCGATCGCGCCCGCGGACCGCGACCAGCTGAAGGCGCACCCCGATGTCGTCTTCACGGGCCTGTGCGATGTCGACTCGGACGCGCTCGCCGCCGTCGCGAAGGACCACCCCGAGGCGTTCACCTGCCGCGATTTCCGCGAGGCCTTCGACCGCCACGGCGACAAGTTCGACGCCGTCGTCGTCTGCACGCCCGACCACAACCATGCCGTCATCGACCTCTGGGCGATGCGCGCGAACAAGCATGTCTACGGCCAGAAGCCGCTCGTGCAGCAGCTTTCCGAGGTCGTCGCCATCGAGAAGGCGGTCGCCGCGCGGCCGAAGCTCGTCACGCAGACCGGCAATCAGCGCATGGGGCCCGAGCCGCGGCAGCACGCGGTCGACATCATGAAGAGCGGCCTGCTCGGCAAGGCGATCGAGGCGCATGTCTGGATCGGCGGCCCTGGCGAGGGCACGGGCGGCTACTTCTGGTACGGCGGCCTGAAGGACCCGATCACGCCGCCCGCGAACATCGACTGGCCGCTCTGGCTCGGCGCCGCGCTCGACGCGCCGTGCCGCCCTGGGCTCATCGGCCTCCAGTGGCGTTCGTCGTGGGACTACGGCACGGGCCAGCTCGGCGACTGGTGCACGCACCTGCTCGATGTCCTCTACTTCGCGTACGACCTGCCGTCGCCGATCGCCGTGCAGGCGAACACGCTGAACCCAAGCGACTTCTACCACGCGCGCGGCGTGCGCTCCACGCTCACCTACGATGTGTCGAAGGCGCCGAACCGCGAGCGCTTCGCGAAGGACCGCTTCGTGGTGCACTACGCCGACCAGGCGCAGGCTCCCTCGCGCGCGGCGCTCGGCCTGCCCGAGGGGAACTTCGGCGGCATCGGCACGCTCGTCGTGTGCGAGGGCGGCGTGATCTGCGTCGGCGCCGAGGGCCCCGTCGAGGTCTGGATCGAGGGCAAGCCCGTCGACTTCAAGACCCTGCCCGGCCTCGGCAAGGTGACCGCGCGCAACCACTGGCACGCGTGGGTCGACGCGATCGTGGGCGGCCCCAACCGCAAGACCGACGGCTTCGTGCAGTCGCCGTTCTCGTACTCGGCGCGCATGGCCGAGGCGGGCCTGCTCTGCTCGCGCGCGGCGCGCATGCCGAACCGCGAGCTGCGCTGGAACAAGGCGACGCTCTCCTTCACGAACAACGAGGAGGCGACCAAGACCCTCGTGACGCGCGAGTACCGCAAGGGCTTCGAGCCGCCTGTGGTCTGAGCCGGAGCCTGCGCCGAAGCATTCCGCACGGGTGCGGGCAGCGGTTCGCCGCGAGGCTATCCTGCCTCGATGCTCGGCGAGCGCCTCGACAACCGCATGCGCCATCTTGCGAAGTGGGCGCGCAAGCAGGGGATCTCGTGCTTCCGGCTGTATGAGAAGGACATCCCCGAGTTCCCGATGATCGTCGACTGGTACGGCGACGAGGCGTGGGGCGAGGGCGGCTGCGTGACGGGCGATGCGGTGGCGTGGTTCTTCCACCGCACCAAGGACGACACGCTCGAGAGGGAGCGCGACTACCGTGTCGACGCCGAGGCCGAGATCCTCGCGGGGCTGAACATCGCGCGCGAACGGCTCTTCATCAAGTACCGCGGCCGCCAGCGCGCCGAGGACGGCGGGCGCGACCAGTACGAGCGCTTCGACTCGCGCGGCGCCGTGAAGGTGGTGCGCGAGCACGGGCTGCGCTTCGAGGTGAACCTCTCGGATTACCTCGATGTTGGCCTCTTCCTCGACCATCGCCCGACGCGGCTCTCGGTCGGACAGCGCTCCGCGGGCAAGCGCGTGCTCAACCTATTCAGCTACACGGGTGCGTTCAGCGTGCATGCGCGCGCGGGCGGGGCGTCGCGCACGACGACCGTCGACATGTCGCGCACCTACCTCGACTGGTATGTGCGCAACCTCGCGTTGAACGGCTTCGCGCCCGACGCGGCGCACACCGTGGTGCATGCCGACTGCCTGCAATGGCTCGAGGCTGGGCCCGCGGCGGGCGAGGCGTACGACATCGTGGTGTGCGATCCGCCCACCTTCTCGAACTCGAAGCGCATGAAGGCGGATTCGTTCGCGATCGACCGCGACTATCCCGAGCTTCTCGCGTGGATCGCGCGCTTCGTCGCGCCTGGCGGCGAGGTGTTCTTCTCGACCAACTCGCGCAGCTTCGAACTCGACGCCGCGGCGGTGCCGACGGGCTTCGGTTGCCATGAGATCAGCCATCGCTCGGTGCCCGAGGACTTCAGGAACCGCAAGATCCACCGTTGCTGGCGGCTTGCGGAGGGTTGGAAGCCGAAGGAGCGCCGCGCGCGCGGCGTGCAGGCCGAGGGTTTCGCCACGGACGCCGACGCATGAGCCCAGCGCACACCATCTCGCAGCCGTACACGGTGCTCGTCGTCGACGACCAACCGCTCATCGCCGAGGCAGTGCGTCGCATCCTCGCGGAAGATCCTTCGGCGGATGTGCAGTCGTGCACGCGCGCCGCCGAGGCTTTGGCGCGTGCGGTGGCGCTGCGGCCCGCGGTGATCCTGCAGGACCTCGCCATGCCCGATGGCGACGGGCTCGAACTCGTCGAGCGCTACGCGTGGCAGGCCGAACTGGCGGAGACGGCGGTGATCGTGCTTTCGGCGACGCAGGATCCCGTGACGAAGGCTGAGGCCTTCTCGCGCGGTGCCGAGGACTACATCGAGAAGCTGCCGCCGCGGCAGGAGTTTCTCGCGCGCGTGCAGCACCATGCGGCGGCGGCGCGCGCGCTGCGCGAGCGGAACGCGGCGACGCGCGCGCTCGAGCGCAAGGAGGCGGAGTTGAGCGCGCGCAACGCGATGCTCGACCGTGCGAATGCGCGGCTCAAGGAGCTGAATGCGGAGCTCGTCGTCGACTTGGGCGAGCAGCGGCAGCGCGTCGAGGCGCTTTCGGCGGTTGGTGCGGAGCTGGCGAACATCCAGGACCTCGACCTCGTGCTCGTGACGATCCTCGAGGAGGCCGCGGTGTTTTCCGATGCCGCCTCGGGCGCGCTGTTCGTGCGCGAGGGGCCCATGCTCCGCTGCGTCGCGCTACGGTCGAACGGAAGGTCGCGCATCGCGGCGCGCACGCTTGCGCCTGTCACGATCGGCGCAGAGACCGCCGTGGGCGAAGTCGCGGCGTCGGGTGACACGATCGCGCTCGACGAGGCGCAGTGCGAGCTCGTCGGGCGCGCGCGTCCGCGGCTCGCGCCCGACGGCATGCTGCCTGCGGCGCCGCGGTCGGCGTTGCTCCTACCCGTCGTGCGCGGCGAGGAGGCGCTGGGCGTCCTTGCCCTTTGCGACGGCGGTCATGAAGGCGGCTTCGGCGCCGAGGACGCGCGGCTTCTGCGCAATTTCGCGGGTCTTGCCGCGGTCGCGATCGAGCGTGCGCAGGCGGCGCGCAACCTGATCTTCCGCATGATCGCGATGGCCGAGCTCCGCGACCCGACCGAGACCGCCGGCCATGTGCAGCGCGTGGCGGGCATCTCCGAACTGGTGTACGACGCATGGAGCGCGCGGCGGAGCATCGCGCCTGTGGATCGCGCGCGCCAACGCGACCTGCTTCGCATCGCGGCGATGCTGCACGATGTCGGCAAGGTCGGGATTCCCGACGCGATCCTCAAGAAGAAGGGCAAGCTCGACGACGCCGAACGCGCCGAGATGGAGCGCCATGCGGAGATCGGCGCAGGGCTCTTCTCGGGAGTCCGCAGCGACCTCGACATGGCCGCCGCCGATGTCGCGCTCTGCCACCACGAGAAGTGGGACGGCAGCGGCTATCCGCGGCGCCTGTCGGGCGACGCGATCCCGCTCTTCGCACGCATCGTGGCGGTCGCCGATGTGTTCGACGCGCTCGCCTCGCGCCGCGCGTACAAGGAACCGTGGCCGCGCGAGCGCATCCTGCAGCTCTTCGAGAGCGAGGCGGGACGGCACTTCGACCCTGAACTCGCAGCGATCCTCGTCGAGCGCATGCCCGAGGCGGAGGAGATCCGCGATCTGCATCCCGAGCACTGACCCGACGGTGCCTGGCACGTGCCGTGCAGTGCCTGGCACTGCCTGGCACGTGCCAGGCACCGTCGGCGCACGCGGTCGATGAGCTGGAAGTGCCTACGGATCGCGAAAATGATGGGCGCCCTCGGGCTCGATTTCGCGGGTCGCGCCGACTCCATGGCACATGCCATGGAGTGCCTGGCACTGCACGGCACGTGCCAGGCACCTGTCGGATCGGGGCATCAGGGACACATGAATCCCCACGCCGCCAGCAGTGTCGCGAGGTCCGCCGCGTTCACCGCGCCCGAGCCGTCGAGGTCGGCGGTGGGGTTGTCCGTGCCCCACGCGCCGAGGATTTGCGCGATGTCAGTCGCGTCGACGCGGCCGTCGCCCGAGAGGTCGATGCCGCATGCGAGGAAGAGCTCCGCTTCGCGGATCGCTGCATCGTGCGTTTCCTCGGCTTCGCCCGCGTTCAGCACGATCCATGCGATGTTGCCCGCGTCGGCGGCGGGGCTGATCGCCGAGAAGCGGATCGGGAGTGCGTAGACGCCCGATTCGGGGTCTGCGCCCGCGAAGCCGTTGAGGACATAGTCGAAGTGGTCGTGCAGCAGCCCGTCGGCGTAGCTGTTGAACGCGAAGCCGCTCGTGGCGGATTCTCCGCTCGTCGTGCTCGAGGGGCCGTACGACAGCGTCATCGTCGCCGCGGTGGCCGTGTAGCCCTTCGGGCCGAAACGCCGCAGCGGCCCTGCGATCTCGAACGAGTAGGTCGTGACGAAACCCGTCGCGAGCGCCTGGAAACCAGGCTCGAACGCAGCGAAGGGGAACGCGGGGTCGGTGCCGAAATCACCCGAGAACACGCTGGCGCGCTCCGCCACGGGTTCCCCTGGGGTTCCCTCCGTGATCGAGCCGGTCACGACGGCGCCCGCGTCGGTGCGCAGCCAGATGTCGAGATGCGGCTCCTTGCCCTTGTCGGCGAAGGCCGCGGAAGAAAGGGCGAGCGAGAAGGCGATGCACTTGGTCTTGAGCTGCATGAGTATCTCTCTTGCGTGCGCGGCGTTCGCCGCGTGTGGTCTGGTGTTGGAGCGTGTTGAGCGATGTGCGATGGGGATGGCGACGGCGCTCACGGCGCGCAGCTGCCCCACGCGGCGAGGAGAATCGAGAGGTCGGACGCACCCGTCGCGCCGTCGGCGTCGAGATCGGCGCCAGGTCCGCCCCACGCGGCGAGCAGGATGCCGAGGTCGGCCGCGCCGACATCGCCGCTCGTGTCGAGGTCGGCCACGCAGGCCGACGCGTCGGAGGCGAGGTTTGCCTCGACCCACGCGAGCGCATCGGTGAGTTCCTCCGCAGGGCGGCCGTCGTTGAAGACGATCCAGAACGGCGTGCTCGCCCCCGTCGCGCCGTCGGTCGAATAGAGCTCGAGTTCGGCCACATAGATGCCCGACGCGGGAAGCTTCGCGCCCGCCGACTTCAGCGTGAAGTTGAGATGCCTGTGGAAGCCGCCGTTCGACTGGACGGCGAGGTCGAACCCCGCGACGGGTTCCGCGCCGATCTCGCGCACGAGCGTGAGGAACTTCACCTCGAGCCGTTCGTCCGCGACGGTCTCGACCGACGAGCCCGTGAAGCGCCGAAGGCCCGCGACGGCGTTGAAGCCGAGCCGCGAGCCCGCGGCGAAGGTCCCGGGCAGCGCCTCGATGCCTGGATTCGTGGTGAAGCGCGCGATGCCCGTGTCGCCGAAGGTGGCGCCGAACACGCGCTCGGCGACCGCACCCGATGCGGTGTTGGCGGCCGTCGCGATCGCGCCGCCTTCGATGGTTGCGGCGATGTCGCCGACATGCTGCGCGAGGGAGCTGCTGGAAACTGCAAGCGCTCCAACGAGCGCGAGATGGATCGATCGAGTCATATGGAACCTCCGCGCCTCAGGGCGCGGCTGCGATGCGTGAGAAGACGGGACTGACGCGTGGATCGAGGCGGTTCTGCTCCTCATCGAGGTAGATCGCCGCGAACGGCGCCGTCTCGACATGCCCGTCGAGGAATGCCCAGTTCGAGCGCGACGCGCGCGACGGCGCGTCGCGCGACACCGCCGACACCGCGACCTCGCTTGCCGCGACGACGGGCGACTGCCCGCCCGCGCCCCAGCCCTCGACATGCGGATGGTCGGCGCCCGCGAACTCGCCCGTCTCGCACATGAAGAGGAGCTGCACGGTGTTCGCGTGGTCGGGCACCTTCGAGAGCCTGTCGGTGGCCTGCGACGCGTCGATCGCCGCCCACGGCGAGAACTCACGCGCGAGGTGGTTGTTGAGCCCGTAGCTCGAGCGTCGGAACGCGCCGCCCGAGTTCGGCACGGGCACGCCCTCGCCGCCGAGGTCGACCGCCCAGTGCGGGCTGGCGTCGAGCGGCGAGCGGATCGAGGTCGTGTCCGCGTAGCCGCGCTGCGCGAGCACCTCGATGAACGAGGCGCCGCTGCCCTGGTCGATGCCGCCGTGCGGCAGGCGCGCGTCGATGAGCCAGCCCGCATGGTCATGCGAGTAGGCGAGCGACGCGGCCTGCAGCTGCCGCATGTTCGAAAGGCATTGCGTGGCCTGCGCCCGCTGCCGCATGGAGCGGAACGCGGGCAGGACCAGCGAGACGATCGCCGCGACGAGCGCGATCGTGAGGAGAAGCTCGACGAGGGTGAAGCCTCGGCGGCGGGGAGGTTGTGGTGTCACGGTGTCGCCTGGAGGTGGCCAAGGTCAGTGCCAGGGGCAGTGCCAGGGGCCACGGTGCGGAGCCTCGCCGACGCGGGGAGCGCCGGCACGGCGCACGAGGCGCCGACCAGCAGTGAAGCAGGGCAGCCACGACGCGCGCGGAACGCAGGAAGTCGTTCAGGCGACGAGCGGCGGGGGACGCGCTGCGCAGGCCTTGGGCGCCTGCGGGTCGGGAAGCAGCGACGCCTCGCGGCTGTGGACGATCGCGAGCAGCGTGATGGCGTCGAGGAATGGGCTCGTGAGCGGCAGTTCGCCAGCGTTCAGCGCAAGCTCCACGCAGGCCGCGCAGCCGTCGTCATCGGACGGCCATCGAGGCACGCTGTCGTGGGGGCAAGGCGCGGCGCCCTGCGGGGCACCGTGGCGGTGCGACCCGCACGCATGCACGGGATCCGTGGCGACCACTTCCGCGGTCGGGGAACAATGAGCGCCGCCACCGTGCGCGACCGCCATGTGCACCACGCGAGTCAACCCGCCGCCCGAGAGGACGGCCGCCACGACGGCGAGGATGAGCGCGAGCTGGCGCAAGGGGGTCGAGCGTATCCGTGTGCAGGTTCCGAATCAAACCGCGGCTGGCACTTCGCGGCTATCGCGCCGCGGATGCAGCAAGCCGCACGCTTGCCGCGGGCGCGATACGGTCGTTCGCGGGAAGCGGTTCGACCACGAGGTCGGCCCCTTGCGGAGCGTCGAGGAACAGCCGATTTCCCTCGCTCGTCTCGCGGTCGAGCAGCCGCATCGTGCGGAGCGCGCCGTCGCTTCCGCAGACGATGCGTTCGGTCTTCCCGCGGCTTCCGAGGGGGTCGGTCAGCACGCGCAGCGTCACGGGCGTGCCGTCGCCTGCCGCCACCGCCGGCGCGGCCCCAGGCGCGGTCGCAAGCCACGCGTACAGCGCGCGGCCGTCGCGGCGCCCCACGATGCGGTCGATCGCCGCGACGCGCGGTGTCTGCTCGATGCGCCGCGCCTCATGGCACCACTCGCTCGCGCGCGGGAGCAGCGGGCAAGGCTTCGCGTGCAGGCATGGGCCCACGATGCGCGCGCCCGTCGTGGAGGCGAGCGTGTCGCGCAGCGCCATGAGCGCGCGGGTCGTGGCGCGGAGCGCGGGTTCGATCACGACGAGCGGCGCATGGTGCGCCCAACGCCCGACCATGTCGCATGTGGCCGCGGAGTGCGTCTCGCCGACGAGCAGTTCGTTGACCGCGGTCTGGCACAGGATCAGGTCGCAGGCAGGCGGCGTGTACTCGCGGAAATCACGCTGCTCGACCCGCAGCGAGACATCGAGACGCGCATGCGCGGCCGCCGCGCGCACCGCGTCGCCGAGC
>JAJTGK010000133.1 GCA_021297815.1 Planctomycetaceae bacterium | reverse complement strand
TCCACGCGATGACCGCATCGGCCATGTTCGAATACATGTAGGCAAGCGGCAGGTGGAAGAAGTTGCCCGCCACGCCCCAGGTCGCGAGCGCCATGAAGAGCGAGATCGTGAAGCCGAGGAAGCCGCGCCGCCCCACGCTGCCGCGCGCGACCGAGAGGATGCAGGTCAGGAGCAGCGCCGCGACGAACTCGATCGCGAAGCCGCGCACGAGCTCCGACGCCGCCATCGGCGCCATGCCGCCCTTGCGGAAGAGGACGAGCGCGATCGGACCCTTCGTCATCCGCTCCTCGAACGCCTTGTTCGTGGCGACGACCTCTGGGTCGGTCGACTCGGTCATGTAGGTCTCGGGCATCGACGGCAGGAAGTACGCGCCGTCGTCGGGAAGCGCCGCGTCGAGCGAGTCGAGGATCGCAGCGTCGGACTTCGTCGTCGGGTACGCGAAGTCCCAGATGCCGACCGCGGCGTAGGCGATGAAACCCCAGAAGAAGACGACGAGCGCCGCGAGCACGGCGGCGATGAGATGGCGCATGGAGACCTCCGCGCGCAGACTAGCGCAGATGCATGATCACGCGCCGACCGGCCCGACGGGCGGGTTCCCCATCTTGCGGCGCGTTCATCGCACCGACGGCGCGCAGCTCGCATCGAGGTCGGGCTTGGTGGTCCAGCGGCGCTTCGCGTCGGGCTTCTCGACCTTCGTGCGCAGGACGACCGTGTTGTCGAGGTCGAGGTCCGAGGTCCAGATCCACTTCGCCGCCTTGAAGTCGTGCTGGAAGAACGGCTCCTTCGGCTGGATGCGCTCCTGCGGGTACTCGACCGCGTTGTCCCACGCCGAATCGTCGAAGTCGACCGCGTACCAGCGCTCGGGGAGTTCCTCGCTCGAACGCACGCATGATTCGCGGAACACCCGATCCGCCGAGATACGGACGAGGTTCCGCCTGACGGATCTCCGAATCCCACGGATCCGCGCGGCGCGTGGATGGCAAAGATGCGGAACGAGGCCGTATCCGCAGCGGTGACGCGAGTTGAAGCCGACGCGGCAACCCGGCACATCGCGTCCATCGATGGCCTGGGATGCATCAGTCAGAAGCTAGCCGTCCGACCGTGCGTCCAGAAGGCCGCTCAGGTAGACCGCCACGCGGTCCTCGGGGTTGATCTCGAGGGCGCGCTTGAGGGGTTCTCGGCATTCCTCAAACCGCTTCTGTTGGGCGAGCGCCATGGCGAGGTTCGCCCACGGCTCCGAGCGGCTTGGATCGGCCTCGACCGCACCGCGCGCGGCGGCCTCGGCGCCCGCATGGTTCCCCCGCTCCCCGCGGGTGCGCGCGAGCTCGAGCCACGATCCGGTGTGGGACGGCCTAAGTCGGCAGGCCTCGGCGAAGGCGCGCTCCGACTCCTCGGGCATGTCGAGAAGCCGCGTCACCACGCCGAGCGCGTACCACGCCTCGAACATCGATGCGTGCATCGGGTCCTCGAGCAGCGACGACATCTCGCGGTGCACCGCATGCGCGTGCTCGAGCAGCATGCCGAGCACCTCGCGGCTGCCCGACTGCGCGGGGTCGCGCAGCGCCGCCTCGAGCCTGCGGAGCTTGCGCACCGCCGCGATGGCCTGCATGCGCGCGGCGCGCTGCCGCACGCGCACTTCCTCGGGCACGCTGGGGTCGTCCGCGCTCGCGGCGGCGCGGCGCCTGCTGTTCGCCGCGGCCTGCGCCCTGCAGATCTCGAGCGTCTTCTCGAGGAACGGGCGCACGCTCGGGTCCTCTTTCCATGCCTCCCATGCGGCCCAGTCCTCCTCGCTCCAGCCATCGGGCCGCACCGCCTGATCGAAGGTCATGCCCGTCAGCATGATGCTCTCTTCGCCGTGGAACTCGATGATCGTGACGAAGCGCGCGACCTCCTCCACCGTGGTCGGGCACGGGGCATGCACGAACTCGCACATCACGAGCTGCCCCTTCTCGTACGGCGGAGGGTTGATCGCGAGGTCGGGCGTCTCGTACCAGAAGTGCCCATCGGGGCATGGGAACCACCGCACGCCCGGATCGAGGATGTGCTTGCTGCTCATGCCGAAGCGACGGCCGCTCGGGAGAACTGGCATGTTTCCTTCGTCCTTTCCAGATCCAGCGTCATCGGGGGCCGCGACGGCCGCCCGCTCATCGGCGCAGAGGTCGCGTCACCACTCGGGTCCGCCCGAGTAGCGGCCGTAGACATCGGCCATCGCCTGCACCTGCTCGCCGAGCGTGCAGCGGGCGAGGCTTGCGTCGACGAGCGCGGGCATGACATTCTCGCCCTTGCGCGCGGCCTCGCGGATCGCGTGCAGCGCGCGGTGCACATCCGACGACGAGCGCTGGCTGCGCATCTTCGCGAGGCGCGCGCACTGCTCGGCCTCGACCGTGTGCGGGATCTCGAGGATCTCGACCTGCTTCTCCTCGTTGCCCTCGGGGTAGGCGTTCACGCCGACCACGATGCGGTCGCCCGCCTCCATCTCCTGGCCGAAGCGGTAGCTCGCCTCGGCGATCGAGCGGCGGAAGTAGCCCTTGTGGATGCCCGAGACGACGCCGCCCATGTCGTCGATCTCCTTGATGATCGCGTCGGCGTCCTTCTGCATCTGGTCGGTGAGCGCCTCGACGAACCACGAGCCGCCGAGCGGATCGACCGTGCGGTGGACGCCCGACTCGTGCGCGATGATCTGCTGGGTGCGCAGCGCGACGCGCACGGCCTGCTCGGTCGGAAGGCCGAGCGTCTCATCCATCGAGTCGGTGTGCAGGCTCTGGCAGCCGCCGAGCACGCCCGCGAGCGCCTGCAGCGCGACGCGCACGATGTTGTTGAGCGGCTGCTGCTCGGTGAGCGAGCAGCCCGCGGTCTGCACATGCGTGCGCATGAGGAGCGAGCGCTCGCTCTTCGCGCCGTAGCGGTCCTTCATCGCCTTCGCCCAGATGCGGCGCGCGGCGCGGAGCTTGCAGATCTCCTCGAAGAACTCGTTGTGGCTGTTGAAGAAGAACGAGAGGCGCGGCGCGAAGGTGTCGACGGGAAGGCCGCGCTTGATGCACTCCTCGACATACTCCATGCCGTCGCGCAGCGTGAACGCGAGCTCCTGCGTGGCCGACGAACCCGCCTCGCGGATGTGGTAGCCCGAGATCGACACGGAGTTCCACTTCGGCAGGTGCTGCGAGGCGAACTCGATCGTGTCGACGACCAGCTTCACATGCGGCTCGGGCGGATAGATGAACTCGTTCTGCGCGTGGAATTCCTTGAGGATGTCGTTCTGCAGCGTGCCGCCGAGCGTGTCCCAGCCGATGCCGCGCTCCTTGGCGTGCGCGAGATACATGCCCCAGATCACGGCGGCGGGCGCGTTGATCGTCTGCGACACGGTCACCTCGCCGACGGGGATGTCGGCGTAGAGGCGGTGCATGTCCTCGATCGAGCTCACCGCGACGCCGCAGCGGCCGACCTCGCCCGCCGACAGCGGGTCGTCGGAGTCGCGGCCCATGAGCGTGGGCAGGTCGAACGCGGTCGAGAGGCCCGTGTTCGCCTTCGTGCCCTTCGCGTTGTTCAGCAGGTACTTGAAGCGCTGGTTGGTGTCGTCGGCCGAGCCGAAGCCCGCGAACTGGCGCATGGTCCAGAGGCGCGAGCGGTACATCGTCTTGTGCACGCCGCGCGTGAAGGGGTACTGGCCAGGCTCGCCGATGCGCGCGTGCGCGCGCGCGGGGTCGGCGGGGTCGTGCGTGAGCACGGTGTCGGGGCCGTAGCGCTCGGCGACCTCGTAGCCCGAGAGCGTGACGGTCTCGGGGTCGATGGTGCGGGGGGCATGGCTCGGCGAATGGGTGTGCGCGGTGCTCATGGGTGGTTCTCGCAGGCGTGCGTGATTTGGCCGTGAAAGATAGCAGAGGGGCCGCGGCCAACGCCGTCCGCCCGCGTGCGCGGCCGCACACGGGGCAGTTCAAGTCTGCATAATGCGCGCATGGAGCACGGTCCGAACGCGGGAGAAGGGGCCCAGGCCCCCGCCATCACCATCGCCCTCGACGCCGCGGCGTCGACCTGCGCGTCGCTTGAGCTGAACGGCGTGCCTGCGCGGCGGGCGGTCCTCGTGACCTGCGCGGAACGCCTGCCGGGCCATGTCGTCGAGATCGCGATGCACGGGACCGACATCGATCCGTGGCGCACGCCCGTCGAATCGCTGCCGTTTGGCGGCACGGTCGAGGTCGACGCGTCGGGATTCACGGTGCCCGTGGCCCTCTTGCGGCGTTCGACCGAGCGCGAGCAGGTCGATCTGCTCGTGCGCGTGCGTTCGCGTGACGGCTCGGTGCGGGCCGAGGTCGCGCATCGGCTCACGGTGCTGCCATCGACGCACTGGGCGGGCATCGAGGCGAATGCCGCATCGCTCGCGGCCTTCGTGACGCCGAACGCGAAGGTCGTGTTCGAACTGCTGCGCGACGCGTCGCAGCGGCTCGCGCGGCGCACGGGTTCGGGCGCGCTCGACGGCTACCAGTCGGGCAGCCCCGAACGCGCGCAGCGGATCGTCGAGGCGTGCTTCGAGGCGCTTTCGGCGCGAAACCTCGCGTATGTGGGCATGCAGGCGAGCTTCGAGCCCGCGGGGCAGAAGGTGCGCACGGCGACCGAGGTGCTCGACGAGCGCCTTGGCAACTGCGTCGACATCTCGGTCACGCTTGCGGCGCTGCTCGAGGCATGCGGGATCTGGACGGTGGTCATCGCGGGCAACGGGCACGCGCTGCTCGGGTTCTCGACGATCGACGAGCATTTCGCCGACGCGGTGCACGAGGGCCCGTCGCGGTTGCGCAACAGGCTCGAACTCGGCGAGCTGCGCGTGCTCGAGGCGACCGCGGCGTGCCAGGCGGGGTCGTTCGCGTCGGCGCTCGCGGCGGGCGAGAAGTGGCTTGCGAACGCGGGCGAGGCGACGACGGTGATCGATGTGCTCGCAGCGCGGCGCGCGGGGTATCACCCGCTGCCCGATGTGATCGACGGGCTTGCGAAGTCCGACGGCGACGATGTGGTTGTCACGAGCGAAGACCCGTGGAAGGTGCGGCTGCCGCCCGATCTCGCGGTGGTTCCCGCGCGCAAGCTGTCGCCGCGCGAGTCGCGGCTCGAGAAGTGGCAGAAGAAGCTGCTCGACCTCACGCTGCGCAACAGGCTGCTCAACGACCGCGACGCTGCGGGAATTCCGCTGGTGTGCGAGGGCGAGGAGGCGCTCGCGGCGCTCGAGGACGCGCTCTGGGACGAGACCGCGCTCAAGCTCTTGCCGAAGGGCGGCGTGCGCGGGCTCGCGCCCGAGGCGATGCGCGAGGAGATCTCGCGGAAATGGCTGCGTTCGCGGCTCGAGGACGCGGAGCTCTTCAAGCGCGCGACCAAGGCGTACCGCGACGGCATCAGCTCGCTCGAGGAGTCGGGCGCGCGGTCGCTGTATGTCGCGGTGGGCTTCCTCGAGTACCGCGTCGAGGGGCGCGCGGACGCGGTGCGCGCCCCGCTTCTGCTCGTTCCCGTCGAGATGAAGCGCATCTCGCGCGCCGAGGGCTACACCGTGCGTGCGACCACCGACGACACGGTGGCGAATGTCGCGCTCGTCGAGTACATGCGGCTCACGCACAGGCTCGACCTCGGGATCGGCGGCGAGATCGTGGAGGACGACAAGGGCGTCGACATCGCGGCGCTGTTCGCGCGCGTGCGCAGGCAGGTGCGCGATGTGCCCGGCGCAACGGTGATCGCCGCGGCGAAGCTCGGCACCTACAGCTTCAAGAAGCTGCCCCTCTACGAGGAGATGCGGCTGCGCGGCGGCAAGCTGCTCGCACATCCCGTGGTGCAGACCTTCCTCGACCGCGCGGCGTCGCGCGAGGTCGCGGCGTCGCGGCTCGTGAAGCCGGACGAGACGGATACGGCGGCGCTGTTCGCGTCGCTGCGTCTCCCGCTGGCGGCGGATTCGTCGCAGATCGCCGCGGTGTGCTCGGCGGCCGAGGGCGCGACCTTCGTGCTGCAGGGCCCGCCTGGAACGGGCAAGAGCCAAACGATCACGAACCTGCTCAGCGAGTGCCTCGCGCGCGGCAAGCGCGTGCTCTTCATCGCCGAAAAGGCCGCGGCGCTCGAGGTGGTGAGCGAGCGGCTCGACAAGTGCGGGCTCGGCGGGTTCGCGCTCGACCTGCATGCGGACCATGCGTCGAAGGCGGAGTTCGTGGCGCAGGTGAAGGCGTCGCTCGCCGACCTCGAGACGCGTGCGGCGCCTGGTGCGCGGCAGTTCGCGCAGGTCGGCGCGGCGCTCGACCGCGAGCGGTCGCGGCTGCGCGCGGCGTGCGAGGCGCTGCATTCGGCAGGCGAAGGCTCGACGAGCGTGTACGCGGCGGCG
>JAJTGK010000020.1 GCA_021297815.1 Planctomycetaceae bacterium | reverse complement strand
GTCCGTTCTCGAGCACCGAGCTGCGTGCACGGGCGCGAAGTGGCGACATCCGCGAGGTGGACCTCGTGCGTCGAGACGGTGAGAGGCTGTGGGTCCGCGCCAACAAGGTCGGTGGGTTGCGCGATGTGATCGCGCAGGCTGCGCTCGACGCGCCGCATCGCCCCACGGCGCTGAATGATGCGACGAATCGCGCCGGCTCCGCAGAGCATCGCGTTGTGCCGCTCGACGAGCATGGCGCGCCGAACTGGCCCGAGGACACGCCGCCGTTCGGCTTGCCGACGACGCACGAACGCCAACCCTGGGCCTCGGACGGCGACGCTGCGTCGCTTGAGGACACGCTGCCAGCCGATCTCGCGGCAACCTCGGCGCAAGTGCCAGAGGCCGTCGTCGAACTCGGCGGCTCGCCACTGCCATCACAACTCGAAGACTCGGGCCTGCTCGCGCTCGATGCTGATGATCCGCCGCGCGACACGGCATCGTTCGACATCGATGCGCCTGATGCGGACGAGTTGCCGCCGCCCGTGGCGCGGACGATCGCTCCCAAGCCCCCGCCGCCCGCGAACGAGGAACCCCCCGATCTGCTCGAAGACCTCGAACTTCCGCCTGCGCGCCCCGCGCGCGCGGCATTCGACGAGGATCCGCTGGCGGGCATCGAAGTTCCGCCCCCGCTGCCCGCCGCCCCGATCGCAAACGACGATCTCTTCGCGGATCTCGAGCTGCCTCCTCCGATCCCGACGCGTGCGCCGTCGCCGCCGCCGCCACCACCGCCGCCGCCGCGGCGATGAGCAGGCACGCAGTCCGCGCCATCGAACGAGCATGTTCGCAAGATCCCCCGCGCAGACCGAGCCGCAGTGACTGAGGTCGACCGCGGGCTCTCCATGCCTTCGCTGGCGAGAGAATCGGCGAATCAGCTGGCGCTCGACAAGGGTCTCGCGCGAGATGCGCCGTGCGCCAGCAACTGCGAAGTGGCGTGCATCAGCCTATCCACGCAGCGTCGCGAACGCCCTGTGCCTCAGGGCCGCTCGACTTCACGCGATCGCGCCCTCGATCAGCTTCCCATGCACATCGGTGAGGCGATGGTCGCGGCCGCCCGAGCGGAATGTCAGACGGTGGTGGTCGACACCGAGCAGGTGCAGCATCGTCGCGTGCAGGTCGTGGATCTGGTACGGCTTGTCGACGGCGCGGTATCCGAACTCGTCGGTGGCGCCGATCACGCCTGGCTTCGAGCCGCCGCCCGCCATCCATACGGTGTAGCCGAACGGGTTGTGGTCGCGGCCGTTCGTGCCCTGCGCGAACGGCGTGCGTCCGAACTCGGCGGCCCAGACGACGAGCGTCGACTCGAGCAGCCCGCGGCGTCGCAAGTCCATGATCAGCGCGGCGATCGGCTGGTCGATCGCGCGCGCGTTCGCCTCGTGCCCCGCCTTGAGGTCGCCATGCTGGTCCCAGCGGTCGCCGAGCGTGCGAGGAATCGTGACCTCGACGAAACGCACGCCGCGCTCGACCAGGCGCCGCGCAAGGCAGCATTCGCGCGCATAGATGCGTGTCGGCTCGAACTCGCTGTCGAACCCGTACAGGCGCTTCGTCTCCTCGCTCTCGCCGTCGAGCGCGGCAAGCTCGGGCACGGCCGCCTGCATGCGGTACGCGAGCTCGTGGTTCGCGATCGCGCTCTCGACCGCCTCGGCGCCCGTCTCGTGCGCGAACGCCGAGTCGAGCCGCGCGATGAGCTGACGCTTGCGCAGCTGCGCATCGCCCGCATCGCGCGGCGTCGCGTTCGCGATCGCCTCGCCGCGCGGGCGCATGACCGAACCCTGGTGGCGCGCAGGCAGGAATCCCGCGCCGAAGCAGTCGAGCCCTCCAGGCGGCACCAGGCCGCCTTCGATCACGACGAAGCCTGGAAGATCGTCGTTCTCGCTGCCGAGGCCATACGAGCACCACGCGCCCATCGACGGACGCCCTGGAATGCCGAGCCCCGTGTGCAGGAAGTAGTTCGCGTTCGTGTGCTCGCTGAACTCGCTCGTCATCGAGCGGATCACGCAGAGCTCGTCGGCGACGCCCGCGACATGCGGGAAGAGCTCCGACACGGGAAGTCCCGATTCGCCGTAGCGGCGGAACTTCCACGGCGACGCAAGCGTGTTGCCGTTGTTGTTGAACTGCGTCGGCGCCATCGCCATCGGGAACGGCTTGCCGTCGTAGTCGACGAGCCGCGGCTTCGGGTCGAAGGTGTCGACCTGCGACGGCGCGCCGTCCTGATAGAGGAAGATCACGCTGCGTGCGCGCGGCGGGAAGTGCGTCGCACGCAGGGCGCGCGCGTCGAGGGCGCGCTCTACCGCGTCGACGGCCTGCGCGCGCCTGCCGAGCAGGCCTGCGAGCGCGAGCATGCCGAAGCCGCTGCTCACGGTCGAAAGCATGTCGCGCCGCGTGATCGGGCCGTTGCGGAAGTTGCCGCAGTGATGGTTGGCGCGCGGATTCATCGGAGGAACACGAACTCCTTCGAGGCGAACAGGGCGTGGGCGAGCGCGGTGAAGGCGGCGCGTTCGGCCGCCGTGCGGTCGCCGCCGAGCGCCTCCGCGGTCTTGCGTTCATCGGCAAGGAACGCGCGCGCGCCCTCCGACTCCTCGGGGCGCGGCGCGCGCGCGAAGGCGGCGTACCACATCGAGGTCACGCGCTCGTCGTCGCTGCGCGCCTCCGACGCCACGCGGTCGCCCCAGCGTGCGGCGAGTTCGTGCACGAGCTCGCTGTTGAGCAGCGCGAGCGCCTGCGCAGGAACATTCGATGCATGGCGCTTGCCGCAGGTCGTCGACGGCGCGGGCTGGTCGAACGCCTGCATGAACTGGTCGAGGAAGTTGCGCCGCACCGCGATGTACACGCTGCGCCGGCCTGCGCCATCGACAGGGCCCGACGCGCCTGGCCGCCCGCGGCCCTGCATGTGCTCGGTCAGATGTACGGGAACTCCAGGCCCACCCATCGCACGGTCGATGCGGCCCGACGCGACGAGCATCGCGTCGCGGATCGACTCGGCGTCGAGGCGTCGCACGGGAAGCGGCGCCCACGCCGTCGGAGGGATCTCGCCCGCATCGGGCGCGGCGCGATAGGCGCGGCTCCGCACGATGTCGCCGATGAGCGACTTGAACGACTCGCCGCGCGAGAGGCGCGCCGCAAGATGGTCGAGCAGCGCAGGGCTCCACGGCGCCGCTCCGAGCTGTCCGAAATCGTCGGGCGTCTCGACGATGCCGCGCCCGAAGAGCTTCAGCCACACGCGGTTCGCGGTGGTTCGCCACAAGTACGGGTGCGCGGGGTCGACAAGCGCCGCGACCAGCTCCGCGCGGCCGCTTCCCTCGAACGACGCGTCGCCGCGCGACGCGAGGATCGACAGGCGCGCGCGCGGCGCGGGCTCGCCGTAGTTGCGCGACGCGCCGCGCACATGCACGGGTTCGTCGAACGAACCACCCTCGTCGGCCAGCAGCGCGCGGATCGGCGCGGCGCACGAGCGCAGCGTTTCGTACGCCGACATCGCGCGCGCGGCGCGCGCGGAATCGGCCGCCGCGCCCAGCGTCGCGAGGCCGTCCTCGTCGCACTGCTCGGGCGGAGGCGGCGCAGGCGCGTCGCTCGCGACGAGCGCATCGACCTCGATCCATCCGCCGCCATCGTCGATCAGCTCGACATACGCGCGCTCGCCCTTGAAGCGCGACAGGTCGAAGGTCTCCCAGCGCCACTCGTACTCGCGCGGATCGCGCGCGGCCATCGCCTCGTCGACGCCGCCAAGCCGCCGCCGCATGCCCTCGAAGAGCAGACCGTTCTGGTCGTCGAGCCAGTAGTTGTCGATGATGTGGCGCATCCACGCATCGCGGCCGCGCACGCGCACATGCAGGTATCGGTGCGCGATCGTGTACGCAGGCGAGCGCGCGCTTCCGACGAGCGCAGCGCCCGCGCGCGCGCTGTCGATCGTGCCCGCTTCCGCCGCGCGCAGCGAGCCGTCGGCGGCCAGTGCCGCGTATGTGCCCGCGGGCGCGAACGCATGGCCCGAGCGGGTCCAATCCGCGCCGCCATCGCGCGCGGCGTCGACGACCACGAAGTCGCTCGCCGCGATGTCTCGTTGGGCAGGGTTCGCGTCACGCGCCGCATCGGCGAGCGCGCTCCACACGCCGCGCGCCGCATCGGCCGCGCGCGGATCGGTGTCGAGGAACCCCTCGATGCGCCGCGTGTTGCGCGCGACCCCAGCGAGCGCGAAGTAGTCCTTCGCAGGAATCGGGTCGAACTTGTGGTCGTGGCAGCGCGCGCATGCGATCGAGAGCCCGAACAGCGAGCGGCCGACCACATCGATCGACAGCGCGAGGCGGTCGGCCTCGTCCTGCCGCGGATCGACGGGCGCATGCGTGGCGGGGCCGAGGAACCACCACGCGGTGCCGATAGGCGCGGCGTTCGGCAGTCCGAGCGCGGGCCGCGGCGGCAGCACATCGCCCATGATCTGCTCGGCCACGAACCGCGCGGGCGGCAGATCCGAGTTGAACGCGTCGATCACATAGTCGCGGTAGCGCCACGCGTACGGAATGTCGTAGTCGAACTCGTGCGCCAGGCTCTCGGCGTAGCGCGCGAGATCGAGCCAGTGGCGGCCCCAACGCTCGCCATACGCCGTGTCGGCGAGGTAGCGGTCGACAAGCGCGTCGTAGCGCGCGTCGCTTGGATCGGCGGCGAACTCGCGCAGGTCGGCCTCGTCGGGCGGCAGCCCGCGCAGGTCGAACGAGAGCCTGCGCAAGAGCGGCTGCGGGTCGATGTCGCGCGCGGGCGCGCCGAGCCCGGCGGCCTCGCGCGTGGCGAGCACATGGCGATCGATGTCGCCGCGGCACCACGCGTCGTCACGCACCGCGGGCGCAGAAGCCTCGGCCATGCGCGTGAACGCCCACGGCTCGGCGTAGCCAGCGCCCGACTCGATCCAGCGCCGCAGCGTGTCGATTTCCTGCGCCGAAAGCGGCTCTCCAACGGGCGGCATGCGCTCGTCGGGGTCGGCGTGCGCGACGCGCGCAAGCAGCAGGCTCGCCGCCGCATTGCCCGCCGCCACCGCGCGCCCACCGTCGGAAAGCGCGGCCGTCGCGCCTTCAAAGGTGTCGAGCCGCAGCCCCGCCTTGCGCGACTCCGCGTCGGGCCCGTGGCACGAGTAGCACTTGGCCGCCAGGATCGGGCGCACCTCGCGGTCGAAGTCGGGTGGTGCGGCCGATGCAGCCCGCACCGAACAGAGCGCCACCGCACCCGCCGCGACCACGGCGCTTGGCTGCAGGAAGATCGTTCGGCGTCCGCCGTTCGGCATCGCCCTGCAAGTATGGCACGGGCCGCGCCTCGTTGGAAGGCGCGGCCCGTCGATGGATCGGATTCAGCGGGAATTCAGCCCCAAGCCGCGAGCAGGATGCCGAGGTCGATGGCGTTGGTGAAGCCGTCGCCCGTCAGATCGCCGCCCGTGCCGCCCCACGCGGTGAGCAGGATCGCGAGGTCCTTGCTGCCCACGACGCCGTCGAGATCGAGATCGCCCCGTGCGCGCTCGCAGGAATCAAGCTCGAGGTTTCCGTTCGTGTCGAGGCTGCCGTCGCCGAAGCGGAGGTCCCAGTCGATCTCGTTGCGATCAGCCTCGCCGTTGTTGTTGCAGTCGGCGCACACGCCCTGCTGCACGACGAGGCGCAGCGACGAGTCGCCGAGGTCGAAGTTGTAGACGCGCAGCGTGTGCGTGCCGGCGTTCAGGCAGAGGTAGCCCGACTCGCCGCTGCAGTTCTCGTCGGGGTCGAAGGCGACCTCGCTGCCGTCGAGGAACGAGGGATCGCAGTAGGTCCCGCCTTCGACCTCGTAGCGCAGCACCGCGGCCTCGCTCAGGACGAACTCACAGGTCAGCTCGATGCTTGCGTTCGGACCACCGCCGAAGACCTCCGCCGCGATCTCGTCGAGGTCGGCTGTGCCGCTGCCGTCTTGGCCACCGCACTCGGGGTTCTCGTCGTGGCACGGCACGACGGCGCACGCGAGGTCGGCCATCGTGAACGACCACTCGCGTTCCGCGGTGCAGGTCCAGGTGGGGTCGGTGCCGTCCGACGAGTCGAGCCCGCCGAACTCGGCGACCTGCGCGGCGCTCAGCGCGCCGCTCAGCACGGTCAGCGACGCAGTGCCCTCGGTCGTCGGGGCGAAGCTCCAGGCGACCACGAAGGTTGCCGTCGCGCCTGCGGGAATCAGCATCTCGCCACCACCAAAGGGCTCGCCCTTCTTGCTGAACGCCTCGATGCCGCTCGCTTCGCAGCGCAGCACAGCGCCTTCGGGGCCTGCCGTCACCGTGAACGGAATTCCTGGCGAGGCCGACATGGCGGACTGCACGCCCACCGTGAAGCCCGAGTTGGAAAAGCACGCCGACAGCGCGAGCGAGGTCGTACCGCACTCGATCGAGACATCCGCGCAGTCGTCCTCGGGGACCTCCGCCGCGGGAAGTTCGATGAAGCGCGCGTAGCCGCAGTACTCCGCCGAGGCGCGGAAGACCGCCGACACGATTTCCTGCGCATCCGCCGCCGAAACGGTGAAGAGCGCGGCTCCTGACATCAATCCCGTGGCGATGAGCGTCGTCCGATGCATGGATCTTCCTTGGCGCACCGATCTGCGCGCCGGCTGTCGGCACCGCACGGATCACCTCGACGCATTCGAAGCGAACCCCGAGCCCACCGGGTCGGGGAAAGGTTCCGTGTCTCAGACTGCTCGGCTCCTCACGCGACGCGCCGACAGTGACGGTGTTCGACCTTGACGCTAGAAACGCGCGGCAAGGCCCTATTCATCGGAGCGCCGGCTTGCAGGTCGACAGAATTGCCACCCTCGCGGCGCCCGCCGAATGAAGACGCGTCTCAGAGCGCCTCGGCGAGGAGCGCCCGCATCGACTCGAACGCTCGTGTGGCGATAACCTCGCGGTAGAAGAGCCCGTTCGCGCGGTCGTGTGCATGGGGGTTCGTAAAGGCATGGCCCGTGTGGCCATACGCGACGACCTGCCAATCGGCCTTGGCCGCGGTCATCTCGTTCGCGAAGCCAAGCATCGCGTCGGGCGTGGCCATCGGGTCGTCGTAGCCGTGCAGCGCGAGCACCTTCGCCGAGATGGGGGCCTGCGCGCCGAGGATCGGCGGCGAGAAGAGCGCGTGGAAGCCGACCGCCACCTTCAGGCCAGGCGCGTTGGCGCGCGCGAGGTCGAACGCGCAGAGCCCGCCGAAGCAGAAACCCACCGCGCCGAGGCGGTTCGGGTCGCCGCCTTCGATGCGACGCGCGAAGTCGACCGCGGCGAGAAGCCGCGCGCGCAAGGCGGCGCGATCGCTCACCCATGGCGTCATCAGCTTCGAGCACTCGTCTGGGTTCGATCCGCGGCGGCCCTTGCCGTACACATCGACGGCGAACCCGATGTAGCCGAGGTCGGCGATCATGTGCGCCTTCGCGCGCGCGAAGTCGTCCTGCCCCGTCCACGCGTGGATGACGAGCACGACAGGGCGCGGCGTGGCGGAATCGCCCTTCGGCCGCACGATGTATCCCTCGAGTTCGTTTCCGTCGTGCGTGTGGATCGCGTAGGCGCTGTTCGTCATGAAGCCAGTGTAACGCGGCGAAATCGCATTGGAAAAAAGGTGGTGGTTCCGAGGGGTGGCTGGCAGGCGCGTTATGTTCGGCGCCGCGTCGCGTGTGGCGCGGAATGGGAGAAGAGATATGAACGGATGCGTGAGCCGGGAAGCGGTTGGGCGGTGGCGTGGGGTCGTTGTCGAGCTGGGAAGTTCGCGCTGCCAAGCGGCGCCCGCGGCATGTGGGGCGAGTCGCTTCCCCGCCCGCGGGCAAGGAGCGCGGAGGGTCTGGCGTGTTGCAGCGGCGGTGGCAGTGGCGTGTGCGCCATCGCTCGTGGCCTCTCGAGCCATGGCGCGTTCGCTGCCCCTCGAGAAGGCAACGGTGATCCGCGCGATCGGCGTCGTCGAGGCCGAGGGAGCCGACGAGCGGCGATTCGGTGAGCGCATCGCGTCTTGCCCGGTTGGCTCCGAACCCAACTGCGATGCGTGGGTCGCCATCGCGTCGTCCATGCTCGCCGATGACGCAAGCAGGCCCGGCGTGGTCGAACTGCACCGCGTCGTAAGTCTCGATGGCGCACCGCGTGCCGCGGGACTTCGACTTGAGCAACGGCTCGTGTCGAGCCAAGCTTTCGATGGCTTCGGGTCCTCGACCGCGCTCGGGCGGATCGCAGGCAGAAGCCCCGTCCTCGCGGTCGGATGCCCCGAGCGTGCGATCGGGGCCGACGGTACGCCGAACTGCGGCGCCGTCGCGACCTACCGCCGCGGCGACGACGGCGTGTGGCGGCCGTGGGGCGACGCGGCGCCCGCGACACCGCAGCCTGGAGCGGAGTTCGGGCGCTCCGTGGCGTTCCTCGGCGCGACTTTGCTCGTAGGAGCGCCGCGGGCGGATCTGGGCGTCGTCGATGCCGCGAGCTTCGACGGCCTGCGATTCGATGTCGGCGCGCTCCATGTCTTCGTGCAACAGCCGACCGTGGCGACGCACGCGCACAGCAGCGCCGCGTGGCGCGAGGCCGAGTGCATCGACGCACCCCACGCGCAATCGGGCGCACGGTTCGGGTCCGCGATCGCCTGCGAGGGCGGCATCGTCGCGGTGGCGTCGCCCGACTTCGATGTGATAGGACCCGACGGCGAAATGCTTCCACAGGCAGGCCGTGTGGATCTCTTCACCGTTGGCGAGACTCCCGAAGGTCGGCTGCGACATATCGCCGCGCTCTGCGATCCGAAACCGACGCGCTGGGCGAGGTTCGGCCAATCGCTCGCGATCGAAGGACACACGCTCCTCGTCGGCGCGCCTGGCGGCGAGGTCGACGGTGTTCGCTGCGGCGTCGTGCAGGCGTTCGACCTGCGCAGGGCCGAGGTGGGCGATGTGCGGCACCTCATGCGCATGCCGCCACCCGTCGACGCGCGCAGCGCGGGCTGCGGATTCGGCTCGAGCCTCACCATCGAGGGCTCGACGCTCTTCGCGGGCGCTCCCGGTCACGACCTGTGGCGCACGCCGAACGGCGCCTCGCAGCCGTGCGACGACTGCGGGGCCGCGTGGCTGTTCGACCTCAACACAGGCGCGACGCTCATCGAACTCCCCCCGCCGCGGCCGATCGCCTCGGGCTACTTCGGCTGGTCGCTTGCGCGCGCCGGTACAGGTGACGCGCCGCTCGTCCTCGTAGGCCAACTCTTCGTCGAGGAGGAATCGACGGCTCCAAATGCGGGAGTCGCGGTGTTCACGCCATGACGCAACGCACCATCATCACCTCATCACACAGGCCGTCATGCGCCACCGGCGGAGCCGTACCACTTCCCCAGGGTCGACTTCCAGTCGGCGACGCGCTCGCACTCGATGAAGTCGCGCTTCACCTGATCGGCGTTCGGGTGATGCGCGGCGAACTTGATGCCGAACTTCCGCATGCGCCGCCCCCCCGCGCCTTCGCCGTGCAACTGCATGGCGAGGTCGAAGTGCGACTCGAGCGCCGCACGCTGCTCCGCGATCGTCGGCTCGCGCGCAGGCTCGCCTCGCATCAGCGCGCGCGCCTGCGTGAAGATCCACGGGTTGCCGATGCAGCCGCGCGCCACGCTCACGCCATGCACGCCCGTGTAGTCGTGCATGCGGAAGATGTCGTCGACGGTCCAGATGTCGCCCGATCCGAAGATGACCTTGTCGGGGTTGCGCGCCACGAGGTCGCGCAGGAACTCCCACTTGCCGGGCCCGAGGTACTTCTGCTGCACGGTGCGGCAGTGCACCACCGCCCACGCGTAGCCGAGCTCGTAGGTCGCGTGGAAGATCTGCTCGAAGCGCAGGGCCATCTCGGGCGTGTCGTCGAAGGCGCGGCGCAGCTTCACGGTGCACGGGATGTGCGCGGGCACGACCGCGCGCACGGCGCGCAGGATCTCGATCGCATCGTCGGGATATGCCAGGAAGTGCCCGCCGCGGTTCGACTTCTTGATCTTCTTCACGGGGCAGGCGAGGTTGACATCGATCACATCGTAGTTCATGCCTACGAGGATCTCGCTCGCGCGCGCCATCTCGTCGGGCGTGGTGCCCATGACCTGCCCTGCGATCGGGTGGTCGTCGAGACCTGCGGCCACATTGTCCTCGATCTCGCCCATGCCGCATTCGGTGGCGAGCAGATCTGGGTCTTCCTTGCGCCGCCCCTTGCCGCCATTGATCAGCGTGCGGTCGAGCAGCGCCTCCGTCACGCAGAACGGCGCACCGTGCCGACGCGCGACCAGACGCATGGCTCCGTCGGAGTACCCCGCGAGCCCTGCCTGGAAGAACGGCGCGTCGAAACCCTTCACCGCCGCGGGAATCCGCGGATCAACCGTCCACGACCGCGCGATCTCGGCCACGGGCCGCGAGATCGGGTAGCTAGGCAAGCCGCTGGGTTCGAGGTCGACCGACATGGACCGAAGCGTAGCGTGGGCCGCACTTTCGCGATCTGCCACGGGCGCCCAGGGCGGCGGTCAGCCGCGCGGCATCCAAGACTCCATGATGCGTGGCCGCATCGGCTGCTCGGCGCAGTCGATGTGCACCATGAAGAAGCCCCCGCGGTGGCTGCGGACATTCGGCCACATCACCGCGCGGTCGGTCTCGGGAATCGGCAGCTTCTCGACATCCTCGATGCGATGCCACTCGAGCCGACCCTCGTCGAACTCCGAGTGCGGAATCTCGTCGGGGTTGATGGGGCGCGTCGCCTCGAACAGGAAGATCAGCCAGTGCTCCTCGCCCTGGTACGCACGCTCCGACACGATCGAGATCATGCGGATCTCGTCGGGGCGCAGCGAGACATGCGCCTCCTCGCGGATCTCGCGCAGCGCGCAGTCGTGCGGGCCCTCGCCGTCCGCGACCTCGAGCTTTCCGCCGATCGGCGAGTACATGTCGCGGTTCGGCGGCTTGCGCCGATGCAGCAACAGCAGCCGCCCCTCCGCGTCGTAGAGGTAGCAGAGCACTGCGATCTTGTAGGGAAGCGAGCGGACGTCGTGCATGGCGCGGGGCTTTCGGCGGTCGATTCGCGCGGACCAGGCTCAGGCGCCCGCGGTTCCCGCACCGATCATGTCGAGCTTCGCCAGCCCGAACGACGCCAGCAGCTCGCCGATGCGCGTGTTCGCATCCTTCGACGCCTCGACCAGCGGCAGGCGCACGGCGCCCGAGTCGCGGCCGAGGATCCGCATGGCCGCCTTCAGCGGCACGGGGTTCACATCGAGGGTCAGCAGGCCCTTCGCAAGCGGGAAGAGCTCGCGGTGGATCGACTGCGCCTCGGTGAAGCGCCCACCAAGGAACGCATCGCACAGCGCCTGCACGCGCGAGGGCAGCAGGTTCGAGAGCACGCTCACCACACCCGAACTGCCGCACCCCGCGAACGGAAGCGTGAGCGAGTCGTCGCCCGAGAGGATGGTCAGGTTGCAGCGCTGGCGGATCTCACTCGCCGAGTCCATCGAGCCCGTCGCTTCCTTGATGGCGACGATGTTCGGATGGCGCGCCAGGCGCGCGATCGTCTCGGGGTTGATGGCGACGCCGCAGCGGCCTGGAATGTTGTAGAGCACGACGGGCAGGTCGCAGCAGTCGGCCACGGTCATGAAGTGCCGGTACAGGCCTTCCTGAGACGGCTTGTTGTAGTACGGGCTCACCTGCAGCCCCGCATCGGCGCCGAGCGAATGCGCGAGCCGCTGCAGCGCGACGGCGTGCCGCGTCGAGTTCGAGCCCGCGCCCGCGATGACCTGCAGGCCGCGTGCATGCCCGAGCGCCACCGCGCTCTCGACCACCAGCCTGTGCTCGTCTTCCTCGAGCGTGGGCGCTTCGCCAGTCGTGCCGCAGGGCACGATGCCACGCACGCCGCCATCGGCCTGGAACGCGATCTGTTCGGCGAGGCGCGCCTCGTCGACCGCGATGCCGTCAGAGGTGAATGGCGTGACGATGGCCGTGTAGCAACCGCGCAGATCGATCATGGGCAGGAGTGTAACGCGGGACGCGGGGCGCATCGCCGTTGTCGCGCGCGAACGCGCTTCTGTCTGCCGCACGATGCGTTCGCTCCGCAGCGGAAGCACCCACGGTGCTCGCCGCGCAAGAGCCTCGCACGCGAGTTCACCTCACCGCCCGCATCAGCCTGTCCGACCGACCTTCGGCGCGGCCTCGGTCACGCGGTCACGCCGTCGACATCGCCCGCTTCATCTCGGCCACCGCCGTGCGCAGGCCCACGAACACCGCCCGCGACACGATCGCATGGCCGATGTGCAGCTCCTCGACCCCACCGATCGCGGCGATGGCGCCCACATTCCCGTAGTTCAGCGCATGGCCCGCGTTCGCCTTCATGCCGAGGCTGCGGACACGAGCCACCCCGTCGGCGACCTTCGCAAGTTCCGCGGCCGTCGCGGGATGCGCGGCGCCATGGTCGTGGTGCGCGTGGGCGAACGGGCCCGTGTGAATCTCGCAGAAGTCGAAGCCCGCGCGGGCCGCCGCATCGATCTGGCGCTCGTCTGCGTCGATGAAGGCGCTGACGGGAATGCCGCCCGACTTGAGTCGCGCCACCGCCGCGGCGATGCGCTCGACCTGCGAGGCCACATCGAGGCCGCCCTCGGTCGTCACTTCCTGACGCCGCTCGGGCACGAACATCGCAAGCTCAGGCATGAGCCCGAGCGCGATCGCCACCATCTCGTCGGTGGCCGCCATCTCGAGGTTCAGGCGTGTCCGCACGACCGCCTTAATCCTGGGCAGATCCGCGTCCTGGATATGCCGCCGGTCCTCACGCAGATGCACGGTGATGCCGTCGGCACCACCCGCCTCGGCCTCGGTCGCCGCGAACACGGGGTCGGGTTCGTAGGTGCGCCGAGCCTGACGGACGGTCGCGACATGGTCGATGTTGACGCAGAGCCTGGGCATGATCTGGGAATCGCGGACGACTCGTCCGAGGGGTTCAGCATACCCCCGAGAGGTATACTCCGCGCCCCGTGCACACCTTCAACGACCGGCTTGCGAACCTCCGCAACGACATCAACGGCCAGGGCGACCGAGTCCTGGGGCTGGCGCTGCGCGCCGTCGAGAGCTACTTCGACGGCGACCGCGAGAAGGCCCGCTCCGTGGTCGCAGGCGACGAAGAGGTCGACCGCGTCGATGTCGAGATCGAGCGTGCCTCCATCCCGCTGCTCGGCATGGGCATCACCGAGGAGAAGTCGATCCGCTCCGTGCTCACCATCGTGAAGGTGAACAACGAGCTCGAGCGCATCGCCGACTGCGCGGTCGACATCGCAGAAGCCGTCCTGTCGGATGTGGCCCTGCCCGCCAAGATCCCCGATGTCTTCCGCGTGATGGCCAACTCGGTCATCGGCATGCTGCGCGACGCGAACCGCGCGCTCGCCGCGGGCAACACCCACCTCGCCCAGCAGGTCCTGCTGTTCGACGACACCGTCGCGCGATTCAAGCAGGAGCTCATGCGCACCGCGCAGGAGCAGGTCGCCTCGGGCGCGCTGCCCGTCGACTACGCGTTCCGCCTGCTCACGATCACCAAGTCGATCGAGCGCATCGCCGACCACTGCACGAACATCTGCGAGCAGGTGATCTACCTGCATGCGGGCCTCATCGTGCGCCACCGGCCCGAGGGCTGGTCGAAGCCGCTTCCACCTTCGCCCTGACCGAGAAGGCCATGTCGATGCACGACCAAGAATCCGCGCTCCGCGCCGCCTTCGACGCGCATGGCCAAGGCCATGTCTTCCGCCACTTCGGCTCGCTCTCGCCGGCCGCGCGCGAGGCGTTCCTCGCGCAGCTCGCCGAGGTCGACCTTCCACTCGTCGCGCGCCTGATCGCAGGCGGCGGCGAGGCCAAGACCGACATGTCCACGCTCGAGCCCGCGCCGTGCATCGCGCTCGGCGCTGCCCCCGCCGCCGCACGCGACCGCGGCGAGACGCTCCTGCGCGCGGGCAAGGTCGCCGCGTTCACCGTCGCAGGTGGCCAAGGCACCCGCCTCGGCTGGAAGGGCCCGAAGGGCACCTACCCCGCGACCGTCGTCACGGGCCGTCCGCTCTTCCGCGTGTTCGCCGAGCAGATCGCCGCCGCCGAGAAGCGCTACGGCTGCGCGATCCCCTGGTACATCATGACGAGCCCGCTGAACGACGCCGACACCCACGCGTTCTTCCGCGACAACAACTGGTTCGGCCGCAACCCCACCGACACCTTCCTCTTCCCGCAGGGCACGATGCCCTCGATCACCTTCGACGGCAAGCTGATCCTCGAGTCGCCAGGCTCGCTCGCCGTCAATCCCGACGGCCACGGCGGCGCGCTGCGCGCGATCCACTCGAGCGGCGCGCTCGAGGACATGAAGGCTCGCGGCATCGAGCAGGTCTCGTACTTCCAGGTCGACAACCCGCTCGTGCGGATCGCCGACCCCGTGTTCCTCGGCCTGCACGCCTCGGACGACGGCTCGAGCGGCGAGATGTCGAGCAAGATGGTCGCCAAGCGCGACGCCGCCGAGAAGGTGGGCGTCTTCTGCCGCGCAGGCGGCAAGACCGTCGTCGTCGAGTACAGCGACATGCCCGCCGAACTCACGAACGCGGTCGACGCGCACGGCCGCCTGCGCTTCAACGCAGGCTCGATCGCGATCCACGCGATCTCGGTCGCCTTCCTCGACCGCCTGACCTCGGGCGACTTCGCCCTGCCCTTCCACCGCGCGAAGAAGAAGGTGCCCTACTGGTGCGACGACCGCCGCGCCATTGTCGAGCCCACCGAGCCGAACGCAATCAAGTTCGAGGCCTTCGTCTTCGACGCCCTCGCGCTCACCCGCACCTCGCTCGTGATGGAGACCGCGCGCACCGAGGAGTTCGCGCCCATCAAGAACGCCTCGGGCGACGACAGCCCCGCGTCGAGCCACCAGATCCAGTCGAACCGCCACGCCGGCTGGCTCGAGCGCCACGGCGTCAAGGTCGCCCGCCGCCCGAACGGCGACGCCGACGCGCGCATCGAGATCTTCCCCGAGACCGCCCTCGAGGCCGACGACCTCGCCGACGCCACCCTGCCCCCCGCCATCGCCGCGGGCAGCGAACTGGTGCTCTGACGCCGCGCACGCCGCTCCGTTTCGGCATCCCTTGCGGTCGAGGTCCACGAAACGCCGCGGCATCGGTGTCTGCTCTCGGCAGCGCCGCCTCACTCGCCAGGCGCGCCATCGGCAGGCGCTCGCGCCGAAGCGCCGTGCGATATCTTCATCTTTCATGGACCAGGATCTGACTTCACTGCTCAACCGCGCGCTTGTCGGCGACCCAAATGCGGCAGAGCGCGCGTGGAGAGAGGTCTACGGCGACATCCGCACCCTCGCCGCGGCTGCGCTGGCGAAGGAGAGCTCGAAGCACGCCGTGCTCGCCGACCTCCAGCCCACGATGCTCGTGAACGAGGTCTTCCTCCGCATCGGGCGTTCGCCGCCGCGCGCGTGGGACAGCCGCAGGCACTTCTTCGGCGCCGTCTCGCAGGCCTGCGACCAGGTGCTCGTCGACCTCGCCCGTGCGCGCAACGCGCAGAAGCGCGGCGGGGGCAAGGCCGCCATTCCGCTGACCTTCGTCGCAGGAGAACTGACGCGCGACGACACCAGGCGCAACGCGGCGGAGTTCGGCCTTCCTGCCGCGCTCGACGCGCTCGCGCGCGATTATCCGCGCGCGGCCGAGGTGGCGCGGCTCCGCTACATGCTCGGACTGCCTCCCTCCGAGGTCGCGCAGATCCTTGGCGTCAGCGAGTCAACGGTCGAGAAGGACTGGAGTTTCGCGCGCGCGTGGCTGCGGCGCGAGCTCGAGCGCGGAAGCTGACCCGCCACGAAACACGATCCGCTTGCCGAAACCTTGGGGGAGATCCGCCTCCTTTCCGCATGAACCACGGCGACCGCGAGATCAACGGCCATACCGATGCGCGACGACCCGAACGGCACCCCACCCCGCGGACAGCGCGTCCAGGACGCGTTCGCCGAGGCCGTCGCGCTGCCGACGCTCGAACGCACGGCGTTCCTTTCGAGCCTGCGAACAAGCGACGCATCCCTTGCCGACGAGGTCGAGTCGCTGCTCGGGTTCCATGCTCGCGGTACGGCCGAACACGACGACCCCACGCTCTCGCTCCCAGGAACCCTCGTCGGCGAAACCGTCGGCGGCTGCCGCCTCGAGCGGCTGGTGGGCTTCGGCGGCATGAGCGCCGTGTATGCGGCCACGCAGGACTTCCCGCGCCGCCGCGTCGCCGTGAAGATCGTCCGCCGCGAGCGTATGAGCGACTCGGCGACCCGACGGTTGCGCGTCGAGGCCGAGGCGCTCGCGAGGCTCGAGCACCCGAACATCGCCCGCGTGTACGCGGCGGGCATGCAGCGCATCGGACATGGAGACGGCGGCACCGAGACCCCATTCATCGTGATGGAGCTCGTCGAGCATGCGATGCCCGTGAGCAAGTGGGCCGATGAACGCAAGCTCGGCGCCGTCGAGCGCATCGAGCTCGTCGCGCGCATCGCCGACGCCGTCGAGCACGCGCATCGCGCGGGCGTGATCCATCGCGACCTCAAGCCGGGCAATGTCGTCGTAGGCACCGATGGATCGCCCAAGATCGTCGACTTCGGCATCGCCGCGGTCATCGACTCGAGCGTGACCGCCGCGACCGAGGGCCCGATGGGCACGCTTGCGTACATGAGCCCCGAGCAGGCGCGTGGCGGCACCATCGACACGCGCAGCGATGTCTGGGGGCTCGGCGCGCTCCTCTACGACCTGCTCGCGGGGCGGCCGCCGTTCGCCGCGCAGCAGCTGCCGCTCGCGGCGCACATCGACAGGCTGCTGCACGATGCGCCCGACCCGCTTGCCGCCGCGGCGCGGACCGAGCGCGGCGCGGGCTTCGCGGCCGACCTCCCTTCCGCGACCGAAAGCGTCGTGCGGCGCGCGCTCGCCACCGACCCCGAGCGCCGATACCGCAGCGCGGCGGAACTCGCCGACGAACTCCGCCATCTCGTGCGCGGCGAACCGCTTATCGCGGCGCCTGATTCCGAGTGGGACAGCTTCCGCAGGCTTGTGCACAGGCACCGCGCGCCGCTCGGCGCCGCGGCAGGCGTGTTCGCGGTGGTCGTCGGCGCGCTCGTCGTGTCGCTCCTCCTCCTCCGCAGCGAACGCGACGCCCACGAACGCGCGGAGTGGTCGGCCTACATCGCGTCGATCAGCGCCGCCGCCTCGATGGTCGAGCGCGGCGACGCGAGCGCGGCCGCCGACATGCTCGCTGCGGCGCCGATGGCGTACCGTGGCTGGGAGTGGCACGCGCTGCACGGGCGCACGAGCCAAAGCGAGTGGTCGTTCGACTATGGCGACGGCAACCAGGTCTACGACCTCCAGTACTCCGCCGACGGATCGACGATCCTCACGGCCGCGAGCAGGTACTTCGGCGCCATCGATGCCAAGTCACACGAGGAGCTCTGGCGCACGCCCGTCGGCCATCCCGTGCCCGCCTGGCGCATGGCGCCGCTCGCCGATGGCGCGATCATCGCGGCCTCGCTCGAAGGCCCGACCATGCGTCTCGCACGCGACGGGTCGATCGAGCGTTCCGTGCCGCTCGGCGATGTCCTCGACCTCTGCACCACCGCCGACCGCACGCGCGTGTTCACCACCGCCGCGCGCGGCGCGCGCGAGTTCGACCCGCAAACGCTCGCGGTGCGCCGCGAAATCGTGGCCGATCCGCCGCTCACCGGCTACCCGCGCGCCCTGGCCGTCTCCGCCGACGGCTCGATGCTGGTGACGGGCGACATGGGCGGCGAGGTGGTGGCGTTCGACGCCACCACGGGCGCCATGCGCTGGCGATGGCGGCCGGCGGGCCCGCCAAGCGAGGTCCGCGGCGTCTCGTTCTCCGCCGACGGAACGCGCGTGGCCGCGGGAGGCGGACCCCACCTCGCGGTCTTCGACGCGGTGTCAGGCGTGCTGATCTGGCACCAGCAGCGCTCGAGCCGCGGCTATCGCGCCCCGCGCTTCACGCCCGACGGGCGTTCGGTCCTCGTCGCCAACTACGCCGAGACGGTCGACAGGCACGACGCCGCCACGGGCGCGCCGCTCGCCGAGATCGCGGGCACGCACAGCCAGGTGTGGACCATCGCACTGTCGCCCGACGGGCGTACGGTGCTCGCGGGTTCGCTCAAGGCCCGCATCGACGCATTCGATGCCGAAGCCTCGATGGCGCCGCGCAAGCACGCGCTTGATGGAAGCGCCGTTCGCTCGCTGTCGGCGGGCGAACGGGTGTTCGCCGCGACGGCCGCGGGCGGTCTGTTCGAGATCTCCCGCGCAACGCACGCGGTGCGGCGCGTCGAACTCCCGTTCGGCGCGTTCGCGGTCCACGAGATGCCCGATGGCACGCTCGTGGTCGGAACCGACGGTGGTGCGGCATGGATCACGCCCGAGCGCCGCGTGCTGCGCCAAGCGGCGCTTGGTTCGAAGGGCGTCGCGGTCGGCGACGCAGACAGCGGGCGCACCACCTTCGTCATCCTCGACGACGAGCGCATGGTGGCGCTCGACTCATCGACGGGCGCAAGCCGCTACAGCCTGCCGCACTTCGCGCTCGGCGCACGCACCCCCGTCGCGCTCGATGGGTCGGACATCCTCCTCGCCACCCGTGGGCAGAACACGCGATCCCGACCGGCGCACATCTCGCTCCCCGATGGATCCGAATCGCCGACAACCCTTCCTCTCGAGTACGCGACCGTCGCCCGATGGTCGCCCGATGGCTCGGTGCTCGCGGTCGGCGATGTCAGGCAGCATGCCGAGGTCATGCTCTTCGAGCGGGGCTCTCTTCGCCTCCTCGCCGAGCTTCCGAACCACCGCGCCAGTGTCCGCGCGATCTCATGGTCGCCCGACGGCTCGCGCCTCGCAACGGCCAGCGCCGACGACACGGTGCGGATCTGGCACGCCTCGCGGCACACCGAGATGCTCACGGCGTGGAAGCAAAGCGCCGCCGACATCGTGTTCGATGCCGGCGGCGTGTTGTGGATCGCGTGCGCGGACGGATTCGTCCGCTCGATCGCGCCGAGGTAGCGGCGCGCGCTCAGTCGCACTGCCCCCACGCGCTGAGCAGCGTCGCGAGGTCGACCGCGTTCACGAGCCCATCGTGGTTGAGGTCGCCTGCCCCGTTCGACGGCGAAAGGCCCCACGAGCTGAGAAGGACGCCGAGGTCGCCACCATCGACGAAGCCGTTCTCGAAGATGTCGGCCTCGCAGTCGCACACCGAGGCCGAGCCCACGACGAGATACGGCCCCGAGACATTGCGCGCCGTGTTCGAGCAGACCTGCGTCCCGCCCGTGAGCACGCAGCTCTGCTGCCGGCCGAGGACGCGCAGTCCGCCAGCGCCCGATGCCGCGAACAGACCCGAGGAATTGCCAGTGACGCCGCAGTTCTCGAGTCGAAGCACGCCAGGGATGCCTTCGACATCCTCGAAGTGCTCGACCGCCGAACCGCTCACATTGGTGGCGTTCGCCGAGAAGGTGCAGCCGATGACCGCAATCACACCGCCCGAAGTCGATGCGCCCACGGTCTTGAGCGCGCTGCCCGAGCCGGCCGACGCAAGGCCCGCGCGGTTCCCCGTGAAGGTGCAGCTCTCGAGCGAGCCTACGCAGCGGAACGCAAGCATCCCGCCACCGTCGATCTGCGCGTCGTTGCCCGCGAAGACGCAGTTGTCGATGTCGAGCGACGAGTTGTAGAGATAGACCGCGCCACCGAACTCCGCCGCGCAATCCTCGAAGCGGCAGTTACGGATGAAGGCCGACGAATTGAACCCGAGCACCGCACCGCCCACCTGCACGGGCGCGGGCGGGTTGATCGTCGTGCCCGAGGTCGCGTTGCGGAAGACGAGGTTCTCAAGGCCAGCGGTCGCGGGCTCGTTCGACGAGAAGGTCGCGATCGAGACCGAGAGACCCGTGCCGTCGAGCACGGTGCCGCCCTTCGGTGCGCCGCGAACCACCACATTCTTGCCGTTCAGCGCGAACGACTCGTTGTAGGTGCCCGCCGCGACCTGCACGGTGCGCGCCTGCCCCGCCGCCACCGAGTCGATGGCCGCCTGGATGGTCGGGAAATCCCCAGGGACATTGATGGTCTGCGCGAGAGAAGCCGCGGCGACAACCATCGGCGCTGCGAACACGACAGCCTTTGCCATGCGAACACGCATCTTGGACTCTCCTTCGCCGCGGCACCGTTCACCGCGGACATTGGCTCGGTCGCGGATGCACCACCCACGCAGGGGCGCCTCGCGAACGGCGACGGTAAGCCTTCGAGACCCCCTTTCGCCAAGGAGTTTCTCCGCGATTCACTGGAATCTGCGGAGCAACCCTGCTGAGCCACGAAGTTGAAATCCCGCGCACAGCGGGACTTTCCGCCATGCGACCGCACCAAGCCGACGGCCGTCACGGCGAGCGCAGCAACGCCTGCTGGAGCGCGACAAGCTCGTCTTCGAGGAGTTCCTCGACCACGCCCTCCTCGCGGAAGAGTTCCAGCAACGCCGCGCGCAGCATCGCCGAGCCCTGGCTTGCGAGCCTCGACACTTCGCCTGGCGCCACGCCGAGCCGACGCGCGACCTCGTCGCGCGCGACGCCCTGCATCGAGCACTCGACGAACGCGCGCCACGCCGCCGCGGCCGCACCACCCTCGGCGCGCGCACCAACGCGCGTGCAGGCCTCGGACACCACATGCCGCGCCCACTGCTGCTCGACGGCCTCGACGGCCCACGGTTCGAGCGACGGCGCGTATCGGCTGCATGCGCCGTCGCAGCTGCAGCCCTCGCAGGACGACGCGCTGCGGGGCCGCCGCGCCGCGACGCGCCCGACGACGCCGAGGATCAGCCGATGGCGCTTCGTCCACGGCTTGCCGCGCAGCAGCGCCGAAAGCTCGGCGTCGTCGCGCCGCAGATCCTCGATGGCGGCGCGGATGAGCGACTCGGCGTCGCCAAGATCGCGCAGCGACGACGCGCGCAGATAGCGCACGAGCAGCCTCACCAGCCACTCGAAGGAATCTCGGTCACCGTCGTCGCCGCCATCCATCGCCACGCTCATCGCGAACCTCCTGCGGGCACGGCGTCGGCGATGCGGATGTCGGTGAGTTCGGCCTCGACCGACACCTGTCCGCGGAACGCGTTGAGCTGCGGCTGGACCACGATGTCGAGCCGCATGCCAGCTGCGATCGCCGCAGCACGCGCACCCGCGCGCCACCACATGCAGCGCAGGAACTTCGCGGCGCTGCCACGGCCTTGCCGCACGGTCACCGCGACATGCTCGCCGCCCTGCCCCAGCGGATCGACCCGCGTGACCTCGACCGATTCGATGAGCACCGCGGGCGACGGGTTATCTCGACCGAACGGCGCGAGCGTGCCGAGCCTTCGCACCGACTCGAAGTCGAGCTCGGCAAGCGTGCATGTCGCATCAATCGGAAGCCTCGGTCGACGCGCCTCGGGCGGCGGGAGAAGTTCGCGGCACGCACGGTCGAACGCCTCCGCGAACGCGTCGATCGCATGCTCTTCGACCATCACGCCTGCCGCCATCGCATGCCCGCCGAAACTCATGAGATGCCCGCTGCACGACGCGAGCACGCCGTGCAGGTCGACGCCGTCGACGCTTCGCCCCGAGCCCTTGAAGCGGCCCTGGTTGCGGGTGAGCAGGATCGCGGGGCACCCATAGCGCTCGACCAGCTTCGAGCACACGATGCCGACGACGCCGAGATTCCAGCCGTCCTGCTCGCGGCGGTCGGCGAGCACGATGCCGTTCGGCGTCACGGCGCCCACCATCGAGATCGCCTCGTTGAAGATCTCCTGATCCTGCTTGCGGCGCCGCGTGTTGAGATCCGAAAACAACGCCGCGAGTTCACCCGCGCGGCGCGCATCGGCGGTGGTGAAGGCCTCGGCGGCATCCTCGGCGTGGCCAAGGCGGCCGCACGCGTTGATGAGCGGCGCGAAGCGGAACGCGACATCGGTCGAGCTGACGGTGTCGCCGAGCCGTGCGGCTGACAGCAACGCGTCCATGCCCGCGATGCCCGTGTCGTGGATGTGGAGAAGGCCTCGCGACACGATGATGCGGTTTTCCCCGCGCAGCGGCACGACATCGGCAACGGTACCGACCGCGGCAAGCGCGAGCAGCGTGAGCAGGCGATCACGCAGCACCTTCGGCAGACTCGGTGGCCCAGCCTGCGGGTCGCGCGCTGTCTGCGTGGAGGTCGACCAATGCTCCGCGCACATCCAGGCGAGCTTCCACGCGACGCCCGCACCGCAGAGTTCGCCGAAGCGCTGCTGCGAGGGCGCAAGGCGTGGATGCACGACGGCGTCGGCCTGCGGAATCAAGCCATCCTCGCGCGGCTCGTGGTGGTCGGTCACCACGATGCGCATGCCAAGCGACCGCGCGAGCGCCACCTCGTCAGGCGCCGCAAGGCCGCAGTCGACGGTGATGATGCACTCGACGCCCTCGGCGTGCAGCCTGCGAATCGCGTCGGCGTTCAGCCCGTAGCCCTCTTCGATGCGATGCGGGATGTAGGTCCGCACGCGCGCGGCGGGGTCGATCGCGCGCAACATGTGGTAGATGATCGCGGTCGACATCACGCCGTCCACGTCGTAGTCGCCGTAGATCGCGATCGACCGCTTGCCTTGCAACGCCTCGCAGATCACCGCAGCCGCATCGAGCATGCCGTGCATGGCCGAAGGGTGCTGGACCCCGTGCTTCAGGGAGGGGCTGCAGAACGCCTCCTGCTCCTCAGGCGCGATCCCTCGGGCGACCAGCAGCCGCTCGAACAGGCTGCCTCCCGCCCCTGCGGCCTGATCGGCCGCCGATCGATCCCATTGGCGCAGCGGAAACTCCATACGGGCGAGTGTATCGGTCGTGTCGGAGCGACCCGAACCCATGGTCGCGCCCGATCGGTTTTTCCACATTTCAGGCCGCCCTCAACCCCCCGTCCAAGGCGGCCGATCTACCCTCCGCGCCGCGCGGCCCCAAGGGCCCGCGGGACGGAGGCACCATGTCGAACGCACAGACCCGACGCTACAAGACCGTGCTGCTCTTCGGCGCGCCAGGCGCCGGCAAGGGCACGCAGGGCAAGATCCTGGGCAGGGTGCCCGGCTTCTATCACCTGGCGTGCGGAGATGTCTTCCGCTCGCTCGACATGGCGTCGGACCTCGGACGCAAGTTCATGGAGTACAGCTCGCGCGGCGAGCTCGTTCCCGACGAGCTGACCATCGAGATGTGGCGCCAGAACATGCACGCGCAGACGGTGCTCTCGATCTACAAGCCGAATGTCGACCTGCTGGTGCTCGACGGCATCCCCCGCAATGTGAACCAAGCGAAGCATGTCGAGCAGTACCTCGAGGTGCTCACGGTCCTCCACCTCGTGTGCCCCGACATCGAGGCGATGGTGACGCGCATGCGCCGCCGTGCCTTGAAGGAGAACCGCATCGACGACGCGGACGAGAAGGTCATCCGCAAGCGCTTCGAGGTGTACGAGAAGGAGACGCGGCCCGTGCTCGACTTCTATCCGAAGTCGATCGTGCGCGAGGTGCACGCGATGGGCTCGCCCGCGGAAGTGCTGCAGCATGTCCTCGAGGTGGTGGTGCCGATCCAGAACGAGCACTTCCGCAATCCGCTGTCGTGACGCGGGGTCGCGGTCGCCGCGCGTGACGCGGCGGGCGTGGACCGCGCGGCGGGCGTGGACCGCGCCCTCGCGAGACTCTGAAACGGGGCGACCCAGTGCCTGCGGGCTGGGCACCCGCCGGCCAAGGGCCGGCGGCGGTTTGATTCGTTTCGACATCGCCGCTCCGAATCGGGCACGACGCCGCCGAACGCCACGGACGATGAGGACTCCACGAGGATCGCTTGACCCGGGCACGACGCCGCCGCGCTCTGCGCGGCGGGT
>JAJTGK010000132.1 GCA_021297815.1 Planctomycetaceae bacterium | reverse complement strand
CCGCCCGCGACGCCGAGGATCGACGCGTACACCGACAGCATGGGCGTGACGATGACGGTCGCGAGCACGCGCGGCACCACGAGGAACCGCACGGGGTCGATGCCGAAGGTGCGCAGCGCGTCGATCTCCTGCGTGACCTTCATCGTGCCGATCTCGGCCGCGAACGCGCTGCCCGAGCGGCCCGCGAGGATGATCGCGGTGATCAGCGGGCCGAGCTCGCGGATGATCGAGACGGCGATCACATCGGCGACCTGCAGCTTCGCCCCGTACTTCGCCATCGGGTCGAAGGTCTGGAACGCGATGATCGCGCCGATGAGGAATCCGAGGAGCCCGACGACGGGCACGGCGTCGGTGCCGTGGCGCGCCATCGCGGCCAGCGTGTCGCGGAAGCGCAGGCCGCGCGGCAGGCGCACGAGCCGCAGCGCGACCAGCGTGAGTTCGCCCGTGAAGCGCACGAAGTCGGTGACGAGGTGCGCGATCTCGGTCGAGTTGGCGCCGACCTCGCGGAGGAAGCCGCGCGGTCGCGGCGCCTCGGTGGGCTCCTGACCGCGCAGCGCGAGCTCGACGAGCAGCCTGCGGTCGGCGTCGGCGCCCTCGAGCACGAACTCGCCGCCCGCGGTCTTCGCACGGCGGAAGACGCGCACCGCGACCGCGAGGCCCGACGCATCGAGACGCCCCGCCTTCGAGAGGTCGAGCACCACCCGCGCGGGCGCGCCCGCCGCCGCGAATCCGCGGTCGATCGCCTCGGCGAGCCCCCGCATCGAGCCGAGCACGAGGTCGCCCTCCGCGATCACCCGGAGTTCGGCGCCCTTCGGCTCGAACGAGATGCGCGGCTCGGCGTCGCTCACGGCGTGCGCGACCTCGACTGCTCGTAGACCTGCATGGCGCGCGGCATGAGCTGCGCAAGCCGCGCCGCGCGCGTCTCGCCGCTCGGATGCGTGGAGAGGAACTCGGGCACGCCGCCGTTTCCGAGGGCCGCCATCTTCTTCCAGAACCCGACGGCGCTGCGTGGGTCGTAGCCCGCATCGGCCGCGATGATCAGGCCGATCTCGTCGGCCTCGCTCTCCTCGCTCCGGCTGAAGGCGGTCTCGCCCAGCGCCCCGTAGGCGAGGGCCGTCGCGGCGACGATCTCGGGGTCGACTTCGCCGCTCGCCGAGGCTGCTCCCAGGATCACCGCCGCCGTCATGCCGCGCGAGATCCGCTCGGCCCCATGCCTGGCGATCGCATGCGCCGCCTCGTGGCCCATGACCACGGCGAGCTCGTCGTCGGTCTCGGCGATACCGAGGATGCCCGTGTACACCGCGCTCTTGCCGCCGGGCAGCATCCAGGCGTTGACCTCGGCCGAGTCGACGAGCGTGAACTCCCACGCGAAGTCGCGCACGGCGTCGGGGTAGCGGCGGCGCGACGCCTCGGCGATCCGTTCGCCGACACGGGCCACGCGCTCGGCGTTGGGCCCCGTGGTCACGATGGGGGCGTCCTTGAGCTGCTCGGCGTAGGCCTCGGCGCCGAGCGTGCGCTCGGTCTCTGCAGAAAGCAGCACGAATTGCCGCCGCCCCGTCTCGGGAACGGTCCCGCAGGCGGGCAGGAAGGCCGATGCGACCACCGCGCAGAGCGCGAGGAGACGGGTGAGCCGATCGAGGGCACGCATCGCTTGGATCCTCCTGCGTGAAGGTGCTGGCTCCGCCAGCCCGCCGCAACGCGGCAGGCGGATATCGGCAGGCGCCCCCCCTCCGCATCATTCGGCGCGCGCTACGCTGCCCGCCATGGCCACCATGCACTGCACCCGCCGCGGCAACTGCCTCTTCCAAGCCCTCGCCGCCCTCGCCGTCCTCATCGTCATCTTCGGCATCGTCAGCATGCTCACCTCGGGCGCGGGCGACGCGGTGAAGGACTTCGAGAAGCAGGTGCAGTCCCTGACGGATACGGCAACGACCATCAAGGCCCCCGGCCAGACCTCGATCGAGATGAAGCAGGGCGGCGCGATGGTCGCGGTGCTCCCCTCGGGCGATGTGGCCGGCGAGAAGATCGGCGCCCCGAAGGCAGGCGTGACCTTCACCGTCACCGTGACCGACCCCTCGGGCAACCCCGTCAAGTTCGAGAAGGGCAACCAGTCGCCGCAAGCTGGCGCGCCGTTCGAGCTGCTCGGCGTGTTCGAGGCGAAGTCCGAAGGCGCCTACAAGGTCGATGTCCAGTCGAGCGACGGCTCCCCCGCCGCCATCATGGTCGCGGCGGGTACGCAGGAGGACATCGATCGGGCCATGAACTCAGGCCTTGCGATCCTGCAAGGGGTCGGCGGCGGATGCCTCACGATCTGCGGCGCGGGCGCGGCGGTCGTCTTCGGTGGCGTGGCGCTCTTCATGCGGCTCCGAAAGCCGAAGCCCGATCCGCTCGAGCACCTCTGATCGCGCGTCGCTCGACGCGGCCCGACGCGGCTCGGCGTGAACGGCTCAGTACGAGGGGTCGTAGACCTTCGAACGGATCCACGCGCCGATGTCGGCGGGGCGCTCGACGCGCGCAAGCCCGCGCTCGAAGATGAGCTCGGCGACCTCCACCGCGACCTCGACCGCCGACTGGTGGATGCGGTCGATGGGCGGATAGATGAGCCCGACCGTGAGCTCGGCGTCGCTCGTGCGGCGCGCCAGGCCTTCGGCCGCCTTCAGGAACATCTCGTCGGTCACCCGCGAGGCCTCGGTGGCGATCACCGCGAGGCCGACCGCGGGGTAGATGTAGACATTGTTGCCTTGGCCAGGGATGAGCACGCGGCCGTTGAGCGACACGGGCGCGAAGGGCGAGCCCGCGGCGAAGATCGCCTCGCCGTCGGTCCAGGTCCAGGCCTGTTCCGCGGTGCATTCGGCCTTCGAGGTCGGGTTCGAGTACGGGAAGATCACGGGCCGCCTGCAGTGCACGCGCATCGCCTCGACGACCTCGCGGGTGAAGGTCGCGGGCTGCGTGCTGGTGCCGACGAGCACGGTGGGCTTGACCGCCTTCACCGCGTCGAGGAGCGTCGGCTCGAGCCGGCCTTCGCGCACGAACTCGCGCTGGTGCGGCTGGATGCCCGGGTTGTCGCGCACGACAAGGCCCTTCGAGTTCATCAGCCAGATGCGCGAGCGCGCGTCGGCGTCGGACACGCCCTGCGCGCGCATCGCCTGCACGACGAGGTCGGCGATGCCCGTCGCGGCGCTTCCCGCGCCGAAGAAGAGGTAGCGGTGGTCGACCAGCGTGTTGCCGAGCGCGCGGCACGCGGCGAAGAGGCCCGCGACGGCGACGGCGGCCGTGCCCTGGATGTCGTCGTTGAAGCAGCACACGCGGTCGCGGTAGCGCGCGAGCAGCGGGATCGCCGTCGTGTTGTGGAAGTCCTCGAACTGGATGCAGCAGCGCGGGTAGACCTGCTGCACGGCCATCACGAATTCCTCGACGAAGGCGTCGTACTCCTCGCCGCGCACGCGCGGCTGGCGCAGGCCGGGGTAGAGGCGGTCGCCGAGGAACGCCTCGTTGCCCGTGCCCGCGTCGAGGACGACAGGCATGCAGCGCGCGGGGTGCACGCCGCCGACCGCGGTGTAGAGCGCGAGCTTTCCGACGGGAATGCCCATGCCGCACACGCCGAGGTCGCCGAGGCCGAGGATGCGCTCGCCGTCGGTCACGCAGATCATGCGCACATCGGCCTCGGGCCAGTTGCGCAGGATGTCGGCGATGCGGCCGCGGTGGCGCAGCGACACATAGAGCCCCTTCGGGCGCCGCATGATGTGGCCGAACTTCTGGCACGCCTCGCCCACGGTCGGCGTGTACACGATCGGCATGTGGCGCGCGGGGTCGGCGCGCAGCAGCTGGTAGAAGAGCCGCTCGTTGCGGTCCTGCAGCTCCGAGAGATAGATGTAGCGCTCGAGGTTGTTCGCGCGGTGCGCAAGCTGCACGAGCGCGCGCTCCTGCTGCGTGGCGCAGTCCTCGACGGCGTCAGGGAACAGGCCCGTCAGGCCGAGCAGCTCGCGCTCGGCCTCGGTGAAGGCCGTGCCCTTGTTCAGGCGCGGGCTGAAGAGGATCTCGTGGGCTTCTTCGCGCATCGGGTTCCTTCGGGGCGGACCGCTCGGGTCAATGGGGCTCGGTCCAGGCGCCTTCGCGCGAGGGGTCGGTGGTGTCGGCGACCAGCGAGCCCTCGGCGGTCACGAACGCGCGGCCTGCGACGGCGGGCACGACGGCGTCGCCCGCGCGGCGGTAGGTCGCCTCGAAGATGCTGCCGATCGCGCTCTCCTGCCGCCAGCGGGCGTGCTCGGCCAGTTCGCCGCGCGCGGCGAGCGACGCGAGGAGCGCGCTCGTCCCCGTGCCGCAGGGCGAGCGGTCGAAGGTGCCGTTCGGGCAGAGCACGAAGTTGCGCGCGTCGGCGTCGGGGCGCGACGGGCGGAAGAGAAGCAGCGTGTGGTCGATGAGGCCGCCGTTCTCGGGGCCCGCACGCAGGCCCATGCGCGCGATGCCGCGGGCGATGGCGTTCGCGTAGGCGAGCTCCTCGGCGTGCGAGCGCATGGCGCGGCCCTTGGCGCCGTCGTGGCGCGCGATGAAGAACCAGTTGCCGCCCCACGCGATGTCGCCGCGCGCGACACCGCCCTGCTCGAGCACCACCTCGACATCATGCGCGTGGACGCGCGCGGGCACATTCTCGAACGCCACGCGGCCGTCGGGGCGGAGCTCGACCGTGACATCGCCCACGCGGGTCTCGATCGTGGCGCGGCCCGCGGGCGCCATGCCGAGGTGCGCGAGCGTGCGCACGAGCCCGATGGTCGCGTGCCCGCACATGCCGAGGGGCGCGGCGGCGTTCCAGAAGAGGACGCCGCAGAGCGCGGTGGGCCTCGAGGGTCGGCAGACGAGTGCGCACACGGTCGCGTCGGCCGCGCGCGGGTTCGCGCAGAGCGCGAGGTGTACCGCGGGGACCTCGGGCGCGCCGCCGCGCGACCACGCGGCGAGCACTTCGGGCAGCGTCTCGCGCTGGAACCCGCCGTCGTCGGCGAGGAGCACGCGCGTGGGCTCGCCTTCGGTGTGGCTGTCGACGAAGCGGCGGATCTGCACGGGCGCAGCATACCTCCGCCGATGCGGGGTGCGGCCGCGCGGGTACGCTGCGCGCATGAGCACCGCGAGCGACATCGGCGCGCCGTTCCGAGGCGTGATTCCCGCACTGGTCACGCCGTTCAAGGAGGACGGTTCCCTGGGTGCGAACGCGCTCGGCGATCTCACGCGAACGATGCTCGATGCGGGCTGCACGGGCACCGTGTGGCCAGGCTCGCTCGGCGAGGGACAGACGCTCTCGTTCGAGGAACGCACCGAGGGCTGGCGCGCGATCCGCGCGGCGAGCGAGGGCCGCGGCAACGCGTTCGCGACGATCTCGGCGGCGTCGACGCGCGACGCCGTGCGGCAGGCGCAGGCTGCGGCCGACATCGGCATGCGCGGCTGCATGATCCTGCCGCCCTATGTGCACAAGGGTTCGTGGCGCGAGTACCGCGCGCACTTCGAGGCCATGCTCGCGGCGGCGCCGCTGCCGATGATGCTCTACAACAACCCGCCCGCGTACATCGTCGATGTGAGCGCGGAGCAGACCTTCGAGCTTGCCGCGCGGCACCCGAACCTGGTCTCGGTGAAGGATTCGACGGGCGACTGCCGCAAGCTCACGGCGCTCGTCGCGGGCAGCCATGGGCGCGCGCGGCCCGTGGGGGCGCTCGTCGGGCTCGACGACTGCGCCGTCGAGGGCGCGCGCATGGGCGCCTGCGGCTGGATCGCGGGGCTTGCGAACGCGCTGCCCAAGGAGAGCGTGCGGCTCTTCACGCTGGCGCAGTCGCACGCGCCCGCCGATGTCGCGGCGTGCGACGCGCTCTACCGCTGGTTCCTGCCGCTCCTGCGGCTCGACACGGTGCCCGACTTCGTGCAGTTGATCAAGCTGGTCATGGCCGAGACGGGAACGGGCGACGAGCGCGTGCGCGCGCCGAGGCAGGCTGTGGAGGGCGCCGACCGCGCGCGTGCGCTCGAGGTGATTCGCCATGCGCTGTCGACGCGCCCCCGCGGGTGAACGCGGCAGCGTGGACGGTGGCGCGTGCGGCGGCGGCGACGCTTCGCCACCAGGCTTCGCATGGTGGCACCCGGGGGTGGCTCCGCGACTCCCGATGCATGCGGCCACGGCTACGCCGTGATGGGCGGTTTCTGTAGTCCAGGAATCGCATCACGGCGGAGCTGTAGCCACAACCACTCAGGGGAGTCGGGGGGCTCTTCATCACCTCACGGCGTAGCCGTGGCACTCCGCTTCACTCGTCGTTTCGCCCACCCCGGGTGCCACCATGCGGAGCCTGGTGGTTGTGCCCATCCTCACGGCGTAGCCGTGGCACTCTGCTTCACTCGTTGTTTCGC
>JAJTGK010000019.1 GCA_021297815.1 Planctomycetaceae bacterium | reverse complement strand
GCAGAAGCCGTCGTGGTGCTTCGAGGTGATCACGATGTACTTCATGCCCGCGTCCTTCGCGATCGCGACCCAGCGCTTCGCGTCGAACTTGACGGGGTTGAACTGCTTGCCGAGGACCTCGTAGTCCTCGGGCTTGATCTGCGCATTCGAGAGGAGCCACTCGCCGATGCCAGGCACGCGGCGGCCGTTCCACTCGCCCGCGGCGCTCGAGTACGCGCCCCAGTGGATGAACATGCCGAACTTCGCCTCGCGGAACCACCGCATGCGCGCGTCGTGCTCCTCGGGCGTCTCGTTCACCAGGTTCACGCCGCCGTAGCGCGGAAGTTCCTTCAGTTCCTGCGCGGCGGAGCAGGAGGCGAGGAGGGCGGTCATGACGGCGACGGTCGTCGGTGCGATGCGCATGGGCGGATGGTACTGCCGCGCGCGAGCGGCTACCGTCTGCGCATGTCGACCGCGAAGGACCTCGTGAAGACCGACCGGCGGATCTGGGTGACCGCCGACACGCACTTCCGCCATGTGGAGGCGCGCGAGTGGTACCGCCGCCCGCACGCGTCGGTCGATGCGATGGACGACGCGATGGTCGAGGCGATCAACGCCGTGGTCGGGCCGAAGGATGTGCTCGTCCATCTCGGCGACTTCGCGCGGCTCGACGAGTGGACCGCGGACGAGCTCGACCGCGTGGCCGCGCTGCGCGCGCGCATCGCGTGCAGGCGCATCCACCTCGTGCGCGGCAACCATGACCCGCGCGGCGAGCCGAAGTTCGACGCGCTCTTCGAGTCGATCGACGAGATCGTGAGCGCGCGCGGCATCGCGGGCATCGACGAACGCCTCGTCCTCTTCCACTATCCGATCGACCAGTGGCAGGGCCGCCCGAACGGCGGCTTCCATCTGCACGGGCATGTGCACGGCTTCGGCACGCAGGTCGCGCGGCGGTTCGATGTGGGCGTCGACCTGCCTGCGAACGCGTTCCGCCCGCGTGCGCTCGTCGAGCTCATCGACGAGCTGCGGGCCACGCCGCCCACGGGCTTCGTGCGCGCGTAGGCGGCGTGGGCCGCGTGGCTCACGGGCAGCTGCCCCAGCTCATGAGCAGCATCGAAAGGTCGATGCTGTCGACGATGCCGTCGCAGTTCAAGTCGCCCGCATTCGTCGCCCAGTTCGCAAGGATCACCATGACATCGTTGGCGTCGACAACGCCATCGGCGTTGAGGTCGGCGGAGCAGTTGTGGAAGCTCAGGGAATGCAGCGCGCCCGCCGCGATGCCCTGCATCGGCTTGCCGCAAGGCTGCGCAAGCTGGCCGAACGCGTTGCTTCCCCAGCCGCGCACCAGGCCCGACGAAGTCAGTGCGAGCGAGTGATACACGCCCGCCGCCACCGCGACGACATCGTCGAGGTCGATGGGCACATCGCACTGGCCCTCGTGGTTCGCGCCCCACGCGGCGACCCTGCCCGTCTCATCGATCGCGAGCGTGTGGTTCGTCCCTGCGGCGATGCGCTGCGCGCGGATCGACTTCGCGACCTGCCCGTCGCTGTTGCTGCCCCAGCTCTCGACGACGCCGTCGAGGCGGAGCGCGACGGTGTGGAACCCACCCGCCGCGACCGACGCCACTGGACCGAGCGACGGTGGCACATTGCATTGTCCGTCCCCGTTCCAACCCCAGCATGTCACGCCCGCGGCCGTACGGACCGCGCTGTGGTACACGCCCGCAGAGATCTCGAGCGGATATCCGAGGCCGCTGGGCAACGCGCACTGCCCAAACGAGTCGTCGCCGAAGCAGCGCACGAGACCACCGTCCATCACGACCGTGTGAAAGGCGCCCGCCGCGATGCCGCGCGGGTTTCCAAAGCTCGGCGGCGAGCACTGGCCGAAGGCATTGTCGCCGACGAAGGCGAGCGTTCCGTTGCGATAGAGCACGACCGAGTGGTAGAAGCCACCCGCCACGGCGGCCACGGGTTCGCCCTGCGGCAACATGGTCTGGCCTGCGCTGTTGTCGCCCCAGCCAAGCGCCTGGGCGGATGCGTGTGCGCCCGTGAAGAGCGCGCACGACGCGGCGAGGGCGTTGGTGAGGACGGCGGCGGCGAGCGTGGTGTTCGAACGATGCATCTCTGGACTCCTGTTGTGGCCGATGCGGGCGCCGTCACGCGGCACCCGCCTTCAGGAGGCGGCACCGTCGAGGGCCGTACAGGCAGGGCGCGGGTTTTCGAGAACTGCGGCCAAGTCCCGCGCGGGGCACGGGTTTTGGCGCTCGGGCGCGGTCAGGCCACGCGCCACGCCACGACCGCGCAGCCGCCGAAGCCTGCGCCCGTCATGCGTGCACCGAGCGCCCCGCGGGCGCAGGCGTCGGCCACGAGCGCGTCGAGTTCGGGCACCGAGACCTCGAAATCGTCGCGCAACGAGGCGTGGCTTTCGGTGAGGAGCCTTCCGAAGGCGTCAAGATCGACGCGCTCGAGCGCGGACACCGCGGCGTGCACCCGCGCGCACTCACGCACCACATGACGCGCGCGTCGCGCGATGCGTGGTGGCAGCGCATCGACTTCGTGCGCGCGCTCGGGCGGAAGTTCGCCGAGGAGCCGCACCCCGAGTATGCGCGCCGCCTCCTCGACATCGGTGCGTCGCGCCGCGTAGCCGCCGTCGCGCAGCGCATGACGCACGCCCGAGTCGACGATCTCGATGCGAAGCGCCGCAGGAAGCGCCACGCGGCGAAACGCCAGCGCCGCGCAGTCGAGCGCGATCGCCTCGCCACCCGCGGCGCCTTCGCCTGCATGCGCCACGCACCATTGGTCCATGATTCCGCAGGGCACACCCGCATGCACATGCTCGGCGCGCTGACAGAGAAGCGCGGTCTCGCGCGCGGGAAGCTCGACGCCCGCGCAGCCAAGCGCCGCGCGCGCCACCGCGACCTCGAGCGCGGCGCTCGACGAAAGCCCCGCGCCGACGGGCACATCGCTTGCGACCGCAAGCGCGATCGGCGGCACGCGCACGCCCGCCGCGCGCAATTCGGCCAGCACGCCGCGCGCATAGCGCTCCCAGCCCGCGTCGCCCGTCCACTCGCTCGCGAAGCCGTCGGCCGCAGCACGCGCGGCGCACACCGCCGTGCGCGCGGCGATCGGCATGGGCAGCACGGTGCCGCCTGCGTAGTCGATGTGGTCGCCGATCAGATTCACGCGCCCCGTCGCCGATGCGGCGACATCGGGCGCCATGCGCCATGTCAACTCGAACAGCTCGCGCGCGCGTGCGATCGCGTCACTTGCCGCCAAGCCACACGCCCCGCAGCAGCTGGCTCTCGGCGTCGAGCGTGGGGCTACCCGCGATCGCCGACAGCCCCTCCTCGACCACGGCCTTGTCCTTCAGCTGGTGCCCGATGTACGCAAGCACAAGGCCGTACCCAGGTCGATCGTCGCCGCGGGTGATCTTCTCGCGCATGTACTTCATCGCGCGGTCGAGCCGCTCGCCTGTCGGCAGCAGCGCGGGGTCGTAGTACGCGTCGATGAGCTCGGGGTGCCGCAGGAACATGTTGCGGATCGTGAGCGCCGACGAGAGGTAGAGCCCCGCGCCGATCTGCGAGTGGGCGATGCCGACCTCGGTCAGCGGGTTGCCGCTCGCCATGTCCTGCGCCTGGCGGAAGCGCGACTCCGCGCTGAAGTACTCGCCGCGACGCAGCGCTTCCTCGGCACCGCGCACGATCTCGCCCACGCGACGCTGGTCGTCCTTGCTGAGCTCGCTGATGGTGCGGCCATGGCGCAGGATCTCGGCGTACTGGGTCACCGAACGGGCCTTGCCGCGAACCTTCTCGCGGTCTTCCTCGCGCAGGTCCTCGGCGCCCTGCGGAACAGGTGCGCCACCTGGAAGCGTGGGAACCTCGACAGGTCGGCCGTCGCTTGGCTGCGTGGGCTTCTCGGCGGGCTTCTCGCCCGTGCCGTCGGCGGGCTCCTCGGCGGGCTTCTCGGCAGGCTTCTCGACGGGAGCCTTCGGCACACCCATCGGCGCGCGGAGCTCGGCGAGCTCCTCGCGGATGCGCCGCATGATCTCGGGGTCGACGCTCACATTCTTCGTCGGGTCGTCGGCGTACGCGCGCGCGATGCCCTCGATGATCTCGTCGTAGGTCTTCGGCGCCACGCGCTGGCCCTCGACGCGCAGGTCGTCGCCAATGCGCGCCGGCGGAAGGTCCAGGGTCATGCGCTGCGTCATGCTCAGGTCGAGCGACGCGCTCGGCCGCATCGAGTCGAAGTCCTCGGGCTTCATCAGGCCTGCGGCGATGTCCCGCCGCGCGCGCGCCTGCTCGTAGAGGTCGAGCCCCGAACGCACCACGGGGTCGGTCAGGTTCTCCGCCTGCAGGCCGCGCAGCGGCGAGGCGATGTAGCGAATCGGGTCGCCGTTCTGCGCGCGGCTCGTCTCGACCAGACGGTCCTCGCCGTACTCCCAGCGGCCCGCCGAGGGCGACATCTGCGCGCCCGCGCGGTCGAGCCGCATGTCGGCGTCGATCGTCGAGCGGGGCACGCCCGCGCTCGGCACGCCGACGGGGGTCGTGTCGCGCCGGTACTGGAAGTCGCCCATGCCCTGCGCCATGCGGAAGCGGTCGGCCGCGTAGTTCGTGCCGAAGAAGGTCGGGCTCGAGTACGCCGCATCGGCTTCGAACGAGTAGGTCGCGTCGGAGCCCGTCGCGCCGCGGAAGTCGGTGGCCGCGGTGTAGCCGACCGAGCCGCGGAAGCCGCGACCGCCCGCCACATTTCCCGTCACGACGAGGTTGCGCGCGCCGTAGTCGGTCTGCCGCGCGGGCGCGTTGTAGCCGCCCGAGCCGACCTGCGTGTTCGCGTCGAGCGCGTTGCCCTGCCCGAGCGATTGACCCTGCGATCGGCCGCGGACCCAGCTGAAGGTCTGCCCATCGAGCGCGCCACCGCTGCCGAGCGAACGGCCGCGGCCCGCTTCCATCGGGTTCGTCGCGGGGTTGTAGCGCGAGCCGCCCTGCGTCTGCGCGAACGCGCCCTGCGCGACGACGAGCGCCAGCGAAACGCCTATGAGTGCGATGCGGTGACGGCGATCGGTGCGGCGGAGTTCCATGGGGTTCCTGACAAGAGGTCGCGTGCCGCCACGCCTCGAGGGCGCGCAGTCGGCTGTCGAAGTATCGGCCGCTCCGCGCCGAAGGCAAGAAATCTGCGCCCGATCAGTCGGGATGGGGAACAATGCGCTCCACCTCGGCGGCCGCGGCGCGGAAGCGGGCTGCGATCTCGGCCGCCAGCTCGGGGCTCGTCGACTGCACCGCGAAGACAAGGTCGCCCTCGCGGTAGATCTGCACCAGCCCCTCGGGGTCGCCCGTGTCGGCGCCACCAGGCATGGGCACCGAGAACAGTTCCCCCGTCGGCATCGGGCGGGGCCTGCCGAAGGAGTCGAACACGGTGTAGCGGTCTTCGTCGCGCAGCACGATGACGCTGGCGAACAGGCGCCGCCCCGCGCGCTGGGCCTCAAGGAACGCAAGGACGCCCGACCCGCCCGGCAGCCGCACGCGGTCGGTGCCGATCCAGCGGATCGGCGCAGGCCCCTCGTCGGGAACCGCGGGCACGGCGACGGCGGTGCCAAGCACCTCCTCGAGTTCGCGCGCGATCTCGTGGCGGGCAAACGCGGGTTCGGCACCGATGTGGAAGGCCTGCACCACCCGCTGCGCATGCCGCGCCGACACGGCGTCGGCGAGTTCGGTCAGCGTGGTGCCTGCGGGCAGCTGCTGGCGATTCCCAAGGCGCGGCCCGAACACGCCGATAAACACCGAGAAGAGGACGAGCGCGACCGTCGCGGCCACCGCGGGGCCGCTCACCTGCGGCCGCCGGTCGGGCCGCGCAGGCGTTGCGGTGCCCGACTTCGGGGGCGCCGTCGCAGCCTCTGCCGACGGCGCGACGACGGGCTCAGCCGTGCCATCGCCTTCGCGGGCCGCATCGCGTCCCTCGGCGCCGTGCTCGGTTGCGTCGGACGGCTCGTTCACCGCCGCATGGTACGGCTCTCGCGCGGGGCCGTTCCCGAGATCGCTAGGATCCGCCCCTTCGGACGCCGCTTCGGCATCCCGCCGTGGAGCCCCCATGTCCAGCCCCGCCTACATCACGACGCCCATCTACTACGTGAACGACCGCCCGCACATCGGGAGCGCGTACACGACGACGCTCTGCGATGTCTGGGCGCGGGCGATGCGGCTCGACGGGCGCGATGTGTTCTTCCTCACGGGCACCGACGAGCACGGGCAGAAGGTCGAGAAGAGCGCGAAGGACCGCGGCATGACCCCGCAGGCGCTCGCCGACGAGAACTCCGCCGAGTTCCGCAAGCTGCTCGGGCCGTTCAACCTCTCGAACGACGACTTCATCCGCACCACCGAGCCGCGCCACGAGTCGCAGGTACAGGCGTTCGTGTCGCGGCTGCTCGCGTCGGGCGACATCTACCTCGGCGAGTTCAACGGCTGGTACGACGAGGGGCAGGAGGAGTACATCACCGAGTCGCGCGCGAAGGAGATGGACTACAAGAGCCCGATCAGCGGGCGTCCGCTCGTGCGCGCGACCGAGAAGAACTACTACTTCCGCCTCAGCGCGTACCAGTCGAAGCTCGAGGCGTTCTTCAAGGCGAACCCCGAGTTCGTGCGCCCTGCGGGCCGCTTCAACGAGGTGCTCGGCCGCCTGCGCGACGGGCTGCAGGATGTGCCCGTCACGCGCACGAACTTCACCTGGGGCATTCCCATGCCCAACGCGCCCGAGCATGTCATCTATGTGTGGATCGACGCGCTCTTCAACTACGCGACCGCGCTCGGGCTCGCCGAGCCTGCGGGCGCGCTCGCGAAGGACCGCGCGAAGTACTGGCCGCCCGAGTTCCATGTGATCGGCAAGGAGATCCTCTGGTTCCACGCGGTCATCTGGCCCGCGATGCTGATGGCGCTCGACCTTCCGCTGCCGAAGTGCGTGTACGCGCACTCGTTCTGGATCCGCAACGGGCAGAAGATGTCGAAGTCGCTCGGGAACTTCGTCGACCTCGAGACGATCGACGGGTTCTTCGCGAAGTACGGCGTCGACGCGTGGCGCTGGTACATGACGACGCAGGGCCCGCTCGGCACGCAGGACGCCGACTTCAGCGACAAGCACTTCCACGAGATCTACACCGCGCAGCTTGTGAACACCTTCGCGAACTGCGCGAGCCGCACGAGCTCGATGATCGAGAAGTACTTCGCGGGCACGATGCCCGCGGCCGAGACGGCGTCGATGCCGATCTCGGGCGCTGCGGGCGCGCCGAGCTGGAGCGCGTTCGTCGAGGCGACCGCCGAGAAGACGCGACGCCACTACGAGGCGTTCGAACTCGCCGAGGCCGCCGACGCGGCGCTTTCGATCGTGCGCGCGGTCGACCTCCTCATCAACGAGACAGCGCCGTTCAAGCTCGCGAAGGACCCCGCGAACCTGCCGCGCGTGGCCGAGATCCTGGCCGCGTGCGCCGAGGGCGTGCGCGTGGCCGCGGTGCTGCTCACGCCGATCATGCCCGCGAAGTGCGCCGAGGTGCTGGCGGCGTACGGCTCGAACACGAGCCCGAGTGGGGGCATGGTCGCCGCGGCCCGCTGGGGCGGACTTTCGGCGGGCACGAAGATCTCGAAGTGCGCGCCGTTCATGCGCGTCGACGCGCCCGTGGTGTGACGGGGTTGTTCGTCGATTGCACGATTTTTCCGACGCGCGCGGCGGATTCGCCGCCTCGGCGCGGTTTGTCCGTTGAACATGAGCACAACCATGAGCAACGACATGAGCAAATCCCGGTCCGCCGCTCCGCACCAAATCCTCACGCTTCCGATCCTCGCGCTCGCCTGCATGCTCTCGGCGGCGGCGAGCGGGCACCCCTCGCCCCATCCGATCCAAACGGCTTCCGCGGCCGACATCCCCACGATCGAGGCCATCGACGGGATGTCGACCGAAGAGCTTCGGCAAGCGCTGAAGGCGATCGCGGCCACGCGGGAGCGGCAGGACTTGAGTGCCGAGACCCGGAACGAAGCCAAGCGTGCGTTCGATCACCTGGTCGCCCGGCTGCGATCGGACTCGCCTTCCGATGCGCCGCCGGCCCCTCAGAATGCGGATGCCGAATCCACGCGCTACAAGCGGCTCGTGGGCCTTCGCGCGGGCATCGTCTCGGTGAACAACCAGCTGAGCTCGCCTGATCTGACTGCCGAAGAGCGCGCGGAGCTTCGGCGCGACTTGAGCGTGCTCAACGATCAGATGCGGCAGTTTGCCGACGAATGCTCGCCCGCCACCGAGCGGATCCCGGTCGACCAGGCGTTCCTCATGGTCGCGAGCCGCGCGCAGTCGCTCTTCGAGAACTTCCTCCGCCAGAACGGGCGCTCGAACAACGCCGTGGAGTTCTACATCGACTCGGTCGAGGCCGACCTTCACGGCAGTCTCTCGAGCGTCGACCTCGAGCTCGAGCGACCGCTCAGCATGGTCCGCGTGAGCGGTTGGCGCTGGGAAGTCGAGGAGGCCAAGCGCGCCCTGCGCGACGCACTCCCTGCGTACATCGCGCGCATGGAGGAACTCATCGACGCCGAGGAGCGCGTCCTATCCGAACGCCAGCGGGAGCAGGGGCGAACGGAGGAGCTCCTGACCGTCAACATCGACTGGAAGGGCGGCACGCTGCAGGAACTCGTGACTTCGGTCAAGTCGCTCGTCGAGTGCAATGTCGTCCTCGCCGATGCGACGGTCGGAGGCCTGACGATCCCCGCGCTCGCGGTCAAGCGCGTCGCGCCCGAGGTGTTCTTCCTCTCGCTCCAGTCGCTGCCGCTCGACGAAGACGCGCAGATCGCCGTGACGGTCATCGCGCCCGACGCGGCCAACGGCGGCAAGCCAGCCGAGGTGAGGCGGCCGGGCGAGGTGAGGCGAGGCCAGAACGAGCCCATCATCGCAACCTCGCCGGTCATCATGATCGCACGAAAGCCCGTTTCCGCCGCCGATTCTCCGTCCGCGTCGGTGCGGCAGCGCATCTTCGACCTCAGCGACTGGCCGGGCGCGGACGCGAAGGGCATCAAGAGCCTCATCGAGGCGATCGACTTCGCGCTCCAGGCCGACGGTTCCGCCGACCGCGTAAAGGCGCGCTACCACGAGCCGTCACGCATCCTCTTCGCCAAGGGTCCGAGCGGTTCGATCGATCTGATCGACGAGATCGTCACCGCCTTCCGCAACAAGAAGTGACCGCCGATGGCCACCGCGCATCCGACGACGAATGGGCCGCGCGCATGACGCGAGCGGTCCGCTCTGGTTCGCGCGAGGCGCTGGCGGAGCTCTACGACCGCTGCGCCGAGGAAGTCGTGCAGTCGGTTCGGAAGACGACGCGCCGCGACGAGTCGTTCGCACTCGATTGCCTGCAGGAGATGTTCATGAGGCTTGCCGCCAACCCGCCCGTCGTCGACACCTATGCCGCGCTGCTCGCCTGGATGCGGCTGGCGGCGTTGAATGTGGCGCGCAACAGCATCGTTGCGGAGGCGCGTCGACAACGACGCGAGATTGGTGCGCCGCGCGCGCAGGACGGCGGCGATCCGGGCACAACCTCACACGACGCGGACACGCTCGATGGAGTGCTGGCGCGGCTTGATGACGACGAGCGTGCGCTGCTGCGGCTTCGCCACGCCGAGGGGATGCGCGTGCCCTCGATCGCGCGGGCGATCGGTGCCACGCCAAGGGCGGTGGAAAGCGCGCTGCGCCGACTTGTGGCGCGTGTGCGCGAAGGAGGTGCGGGATGAGCAGCGAAGTGCATGCACGCGATTCGGTGCGCGCGCGACGCGCGGCCATCCTGGAAGCCGCGGGCGAGGCGCTCGAGATCGGGCATGTGCGACGCGTGCGCCGTGCGCGCATCGCCGCGTTCGCGGCGTGCGTCGCGGCGGCGGCGGCGCTCACGACGCTGCTCTCACGGCAGTCGCAGGAGCGCGCGCCTTCGACCCGCACCGCCGAGATCGCTCTTGATTTCTCCACCGTCGGGCCCGCGCCGATCACCATCGACTTCGCGCGCGTCGAAGCATCCTCCGAGATCGAGCTCGACATGCTGAGCGATGCGGAGATGCGCGGCGCGCTCGAAGAGAACGGCTACTGCGCCAGCCTCCTGCGCTTCGATGGTCGCGCGATGCTCGTCGATTGCACCACGGGACTGCCTGTGGTGTTTCGATGAACGATCGCGCCATGCGTGCGCTCATCGCCGCGCTGGCGCCTGCTCCATCACGACATGCGTGCCGAACGCGGGTGCGGCGTGCGTCTTGGTGAGTAGGAAGAGCACGGGCAGATCGGGCGGCGGCTCCGTGGGCAACGGCCCGAATCCATCGGTGCACACGATGAGCGCCGACACGCGTCGGCCTGCGCGGCACTCGGCGTCGGTCCACTGGAACGGAAGCCGCAGGTCGGTGCCGCCGCGTCCGAACACGCGCATCATGCGCGTCGAGCCGACCCGCTCGTCGGTGTCGGACCATCGCGAGAACTCCGCGACCGCGTGCACCGCGGCGTCGAACTGCAGCACCGTGAGCTCGCAGTCGAGCGTCGTGCGGATCGCGTCGATCTCCTCGAGGATCTTCGCGAGGTCCATGTTGGTCATCGAGCCCGAGGTGTCGATGGCCACCACGAAGCGGCCGCCCTCGAGGTCCATCGGGCCAGGCAGGTAGAGGCCGCGCCACAGGTGCTTGCGGTTCGGCCGCGCGAGCGACCACTCGCGCCCGAGCGGCTCGCGCATGAAGCATGCGAGAAGCGTCTGCCACGGCTTCGTGATCGAGTTCGCGGCGTCGATCTCGGCGCTTCCTGACCCTGGACGATCGCCCGAAAGCTTGGCACCCGCATGCTGTGCGGCCTCGTCGAAGTTCCACCGCATCGCCGCGAGCGTCGTCGCCGTCGGCATCTCGGCACCCTGCAGCGCGCGATCGAAGGCGTCGCGCGACTGGGCGTCTGCCTGCGGGTCGTCCGAGTGCCCGCCGCCCGACGGGGGCGGAAGCAGCCCATCCTCGGGCGAAGCGCCGTCATTGCTCGGGCCACCAGGTTCGTCGAGCTTCTCGTAGATCGCCTCGGCCGAAAGCCCAGCGAAATCATCGAGCCTCTCGTCCTCTGCAGGCGGAACCGCGCCGAGCGACTGCAGCAGTTGCGTCACCGCGATGTCGCACGCGGCCGTCCACCGCGTCCAGTCCCTGCCTTCGCCACGCTCGTTGTGCCGAAGCAGCGCGTGAGACAGCGCATGCATGAGCAGCAGTCGCACCTTCGGCCGTTCGAGCGCCGCGACCCGCTCGAAGTGGTAGGCGATGCGCGCGCCGTCGGTCACGACCGCATGCGCGAGCGACGCGTCGTCGGTGCCGCGCATCGGCATCGCGAAGAGCGCCGTGGCGAAGTACGGATGGTCGAGCAGCAGGTCCATGCGCGCGAGCTCGACGCGGCTTCGCGCGATCGCCTCGGTCTCCTCGGCGCTTGATGGCCCGACGATCCTGCCTGTGGTCACGGCGCTCATGCGAACACCTCCTTGTTCGCACGCACGAACCGCTGGAAGCGCTCGTCGCGGATGAAGAGCGGCTGATGGCGCAGGAGATCCTTCGCGAGAATCGTCGCGAACTCGACGGGCAGCCGCGAGAGGAGCTTCGCCGAGACCTGGCGCCTCGCCTCGTCGCCCGCCGAGCGCGCGAGGCTGCTCACAAGCACATAGAGGCTCGATGCCTTCGACGGCAGTGGCGCCGACTCGGGGTCGCGCAGCACCTCGTCGACCTCGTGCGCGGTCATCGATTCCTGCGCGAAGGTCGTCAGCTCGATCGCCGCGCCCTTCCCGACGCAGCCCACGATCGCGTCGTCGGGCGGCGTGCCGCCGTCGAACGCGTCGAGGATGTCCGCCGCCATCTCCCAGGAACGCGGCGTGGGGAACGCGCGCTCGTTTCCGCCAGGCTTGTGCAGGAGCTCGCGGCGCAGGCTGAGAAACGCGACGACGATCGGGTTCAGCCCGCGCGCGATCGCCCACGAGCGCCAGTCGTCGAACGACGCCTCGAACTCGAGATGCACGAAGCGGTTCGCAAGCGCATCGGGCATGCGGAAGACGACCGAGCGGTCCTGCTCGCGGTTTCCCGCGGCCACGATGTGCCACCCGCTCGGCAGCGTGTACTCGCCGATCCTGCGGTCGAGCACGAGCTGGTAGAGGCTCGCCTGTACGATCGGCGGCGCGGCGTTGAGCTCGTCGAAGAAGAGGATGCCGCGCGGCGCGTCGGCGCGCGGAAGGAACGACGGCGCGAACCACTCGGCGCGATCGCCGACGACGGCGGGAATGCCGCGCAGGTCGGTCGGGTCGAGGAGGGGCGCGCGAATGTCGAGGAGCGCAAGCCCGCGCTCCGCGGCGAGCTGCGCGACGATCGCCGACTTGCCCACGCCGGGCGGACCCCAGATGAACGCGGGCCAGCGGGTCTTCAGGAGCGAGTCGAGGTTCGAGCGGATCTGAGAGGGAGTCATGGTGTGTCCTTTCGTGTGCTGTTGATGGATTGCGGTGTGTTGGTGTGACGGGCGGCCCTCGCTACCCGAGCGCGCGCAGGCCAGGACGCGCGCAGAGCCACAGCGTGTCGCGCGGCGATGCCGCCCAGGTGCGCGTGGCGCAAAGCGCGAAGAGGTCGAGGTCGGGCACCCGCACATGCGGCGACACCGCGGGTGCGCCGTGCGGGAAGCACGGTGCCGTGCTGCCCTGCGTGCGGTCGGGCCGCAGGTACGACCAACCCGACGGCATCACGCGTGCGGGCTTGAGCGTGCAGTCGTCGCCGAGTTCGAGTTCGACCGCAAGCACGCGGCCTGCGCCGCGATGCGCGATCAGCACCGCCTCGTTGTATCCCCACGGGTTGGGAACGATCTCGATCGCAAGTTGCTGAGATCCGCTCGACCAGATCGGAATCTCCCCGACCCACACCGAATGCGGCGGCTGCGCGTGCCCGAGCTTGTGCCACGCATCGACGGTGTGCGCGTTGGCCTTGCTCCGACGCAGGCCCGCATAGAGCGGGTCCCCGAGCGCCACGGGATGGATCTTTGCGGCGGCCCGCTCGCCCATCGCGGGCACGGGATACGCGAGCGCGATCTCGAGCCGACCATCGAACACGCTCACCAGCGCGCGCGCCGCGCGCTCGCTTGCAGACGGACGACGCTCGAGCACGCTGCGCGCGCGCAAGATGTCCGACTCCTCGCGGCTCGCGTGAATCGCTGGCGCCGCGAGCGACGCGCGCGAGAGCTCGTCGCCTTCGCGCAGCACGAGTTCGCGCGTCCCCTCGAGCAGCGGACGCAGCGCCTCGCCAAACGCCGCGGGGTGACGCAGCAGCGTCGTGTCGATGAGCGTGTCGGGCCGACGGGCTCGGTCCCATGGATCGAGGGCGTCGATCGCTTGTGGTATGAGGAAGTTCATGGTTCAAAATCCAAAGGCTTCAAGGAGGGCATCGTGGGCTCCGTTCCAGCTGAAGTCGCCGTAACGCTGCGGTCCAGGGGCCGCCGTTTCGCAAGCCAACGGGTCCTTCCCAGATTCGTCATCCGCGTCGTCCAACAGCCCCGACAGACCCTTGGTCCCGAGCGGGTGATGCTCGAACGAACCTCGCACGCGCGGCCCGTGCCACACGCCGACCTCGCGCGCGATCGTGTCGAGCTGGTCAACCGTTCTGCCTGCGAGCGTGGGAACCTCCACACGCTTTCCAAGCACGATGCGGTCGAGCTCGTAGCGCGGCCGCAGGTCTCCCCTGAGCTGCGTCATGATGATCGGCGACTGAAGCGAAGGGCCGATCTCGAGCGAAAGCGTCGCATCCCGTGGCCGCCGACCGCCCCCCATCGGCAGCTGGTTGTAGAACGAGAGCACCGCGCCCGAAAGCGTGCCTGCGGCAAGCCGCATGGCAAGCGAGGAATCGATGGAGATCGCCTTGTCACCGATCAGCCGTGACACCACGCGCATGTCTCTGCGCAGCACATCGCCCGAGGCGGTGACCAGCGTCGGCCAGATGTCGCAGTGCCATGTGCGGCGACGAATGCAGCTGTCGAGCGCGAGCGTGACCGACTTCTCGTCGACGATCCACCCGATGCCCGCGATGTACGGAAGTTCTCTGCGGTCGTCGGGGACGACGAGCTGCCGCACGGTTTCCTGCGCAAGGTGCGGCAGCACGAAGGCTGCGTGGTTCCTCCAGGTGCGGCGTTCACCCGACGGCATCGTCACCGATGCGCCGCGCCGTCCGCCGCGCATGCAGAACACGCGACCGCCCTGGTGCTCGGCAACTCCGCCCTCCGATGCCAGGAATCGGTAGCGCGGCACGGCCTGCAGGCGCTTCGCGCGGTCGGGGTGCGCGTCGATGCACGAGGCGACGAGCAGCGCCAGCACGCGCTCGTGGAACGGAAGGCGCTTGAAGTCGGCATCGTTGCAATCGAGTTCGCTGGCGTCGGCATGCGCGCGAGGCCAGAGCGCTTCCGCCGCGGCATCGCGCACCGCGCGATCGCGTGCCGCGACGACGAGCTGAAACGCCGCCGAAGTGTTGAGCGTGATGGTTGGCTCGGATCCTGGGCTCGACATGGCGCGCGTCCTCCGCCCTTTCGGGCGCTCGGAAGCGCATCTCGGCGACACGCGCGCCGCCCGATACGGGCAGCAGCACAGCGCTCGCTCCTCGCGAGGTTGACGGTGCGTTTCCCGCGCACCGCCCGCATCGATGTGGCACCTTGCCTCGCAGCAGGTTGCCGGAGCGCGCGCCGTGTGTTGCGCGGCGCGCGCGTCGCTCGAGATGCACTTCAGGTTGTCGCGGTGTGAACGCCGACGCCACATGCGAACGGATCAACCGCTCACACCGCATCAGCATCGAGATCAGGGGAGATCCTCGATTGTGCCCGTTTCTGGCTGTTTTCAGCCATTTCTGGGCCGCATCGCTTTGGCACCGTGGTCGGATCGGACTCGGTTGCCGAGCGGATTGCTCCGCTGCTCTTGATGCTGACAGGACGACTATACGACAAAACGATGGGCCGAGCAAGAAAAATCACGCGCCTACGACGCGCATTCCGCTCGCGACACCGCACCCTGCTCGATCACACCGCGCGTTCCCAGGTCGTGCCCTGCGGGCCGTCCTTGATGCGCACGCCGAGCGCGGTCAATTCGTCGCGCACGCGATCGCTTTCCGCCCAGTCCTTCGCGGCACGCGCGGCCTTGCGCCGTTCGAGCAGCGCCTCGACCTTCGCCGCAAGATCATCGGCAGCATCCGACGCAAGCGCCTCGTTGCGCTCGAACACGCCAAGCACCGAGTCCATCGCGTCGAGCGCGGCGAGCTCCGCCTGCGCGTCGCCTGCGGGCGCCTCGCCGATCGCCGTGTTCAGCGCCGCGATCGCGCGCGCCAGGTTCAGGTCGTCGGCCAGCGACTCCTTGAACTCGACGAGCGCGCGCTGCATGGGACCCTCCTGCGCCGCACCCGTCGAAGCGCCCGCCGCACGCGCCACAAGCGCCGCGCGCGCCGCCGCCCAGCGGTCGATCATGCGCTGGCAGTCGCGCAGCCCCTGCATGGTGAAGTTCGAGTTCGTGCGGTAGTGGGTGCGCACGAGCTCGAGCCGAAGCGCCGCGGGCGTGACGCCCTTCGCGAACAGGTCGCGCGCCGTGAAGAAGTTGCCCTTCGACTTCGACATCTTCTCGCCCTCGACCTGCAGGTGCCTGGTGTGGAACCAGAACCGCGAGAAGTGCGGGCGCCCGCTGGCGCAGCAGCTCTGCGCGACCTCGCACTCGTGGTGCGGGAAGATGTTGTCCTCGCCGCCCGAGTGGAGGTCGATCTCGTCGCCAAGCAGCATGCGCGCCATCGCGCTGCACTCGAGGTGCCAGCCCGGGTATCCCTCGCCCCACGGGCTCGGCCAGCGCATGATGTGGGCCGGATCGGGCTTCCACAGCATGAAGTCGGCGGGGTGGCGCTTCACCGCCTGGTGCTCGGCGCTGATGCGGCCGCCCTCGCCCTCGCGCAGCTTGTCGACGGTGTTGCCCGACAGGCGGCCGTACTCGGGGAAGCTCTGCACGCTGAAGTACACGACGCCGTCGCGCGCCACATACGCGTGCCCGCGCGCGACCAGCTGCTCGACGAGCGCGATCATCTGCGGCACGCAGCGCGTCGGGCGCGGCATGAGCTCGGGGTGCCTGCGTTCCTCGATCGCGACCTTCAGGCCGAGGTGCCGCGCGTCCTCGAGGAAGCGCTGCGCGTAGAACTCCGCGATCGCATACGGGTCGCTCGGGTCGATCTCGGCGCCCGCAGGCAGCTTGCCCGACTTCTTCGCCTCGGCGATGCGCCGCCCCGCGAGCGCCATCTTGTCCTCGCCGCCGCCGTCGGCCGAGTCGTCCTCGGTCATGTGGCCGACATCGGTGATGTTCATCACATGCTTCACGCGGAAGCCGTGCAGCTCGAGCGCGCGCCGCAGCACATCGGCGTTCAGGAACGAGCGGAAGTTCCCGATGTGCGCGTCGTCATACACCGTCGGGCCGCAGGAGTAGAAGGTCACCGCGCCGTCGGCGGCGATCGCGCGGAACTCCTCGGTCGACTTCGTGAGCGTGTTGTAGAGACGCATCGGCATCCTGCGAGAATAGCGGCCTGCGGCCGCGACGGCGGGTCGTCACTCCTCGATCGCGCCGCGCGCCTTCACGGCCTGCGCGGGGTTTCCGCTGTAGATCGTCCACGGCTCAAGGTGCGTGGTCGCCACCGCGCGTGCGCCGAGGATGGCCCCGTCGCCCACGCGCACCTTGGGGCCCACGAACGCGTCGGCCGCGATCCACACATCGCTGCCGATGTCGATCGGCGGCCGCAGGAGCGGCATCGAGCGCTTGCGGTAGTCGTGCGAACCCGCGCAGATGTGGGCGCCCTGCGAGATCGTCGTGCGCGCGCCCACCGTCACGGGTCCGAGGCAATAGACGATCGCACGGTCGCCGATGGAGCAGTCGGCCCCCATCGAGAGATTCCACGGGCACTCGACCAGCACCGACCGACGGATGCGCACCGTCGGGTGCAGCTTCGCGCCGAACAGCCCGAGCAGGGCGCGGCGCAACCCGTACCAGTTGTGGAAGGTCCAGCGGAAGAGCGTCGCCTGCGTCAGGCCCCACAGCACGCGCGCCACCTTCTCGCGGAACGAGTAGGGGCTGAGCGCGCGGTCGGATGCGAGGTCCTCGGGGTCCACGGTCGGACTCTATCGGCACAATCGGCGCGGGCGATGAAGCCCCCCCGCCGCGCGGGCCGATGTACCCGCTCCATGAGCCCCGCCACCGACAAGCTGCCCGTGACGGTCGTGATTCCCGTCAAGAACGAGGAACGCAACCTCCCGAAGTGCCTCTCCAGGCTCGGGCGGTTCGCCGAGATCGTGGTGGTCGACTCGGGCAGCACCGACCGCACCGAGGCGATCGCCCGCGAGTCGGGCGCCGAGTACCTCCTCTTCAAGTGGGACGGCAAGTTCCCGAAGAAGCGCAACTGGGTGCTCATGAACCGCGAGTTCCGCACGCCGTGGATCCTCTTCCTCGACGCCGACGAGTACATCCCCGAGGCGTTCGTCGACGAGCTCGCGCGCACGCTTCCAGGCAGCACGCACGACGGCTTCTGGATCCGCTACTCGAACTTCTTCATGGGCCGCGAGCTGCGCCACGGCTCGCCCATGCGCAAGCTCGCGCTCATCCGCGCGGGCGCGGGGCTCTACGAACGCATCGATGAGAACGAATGGAGCAAGCTCGACATGGAGGTGCACGAACACCCCGTGCTCAAGGGCACCGTGGGCGAGCTCTCGGCCACGATCGAGCACAACGACTACAAGGGCCTGCACGCGTACATCGCGCGCCACAACGACTACTCGTCGTGGGAGGCCGCGCGCTACGCGAAGCTGCAGGCGACGCCCGAGGCGTGGGAGCACTTCACGAAGGCGCAGCGCAGCAAGTACAACAACCTCGCCAAGTGGTGGCTCGCGCCCGCGTACTTCGCGCACACCTACATCGTGAAGCGCGGCTGCCTCGATGGTGGCACGGGCCTCGTGTTCGCGCTCATGAAGGCGATCTACTTCTTCCAGATCAGGCTGAAGATCCTGGAGCGCATGGCGGCGCGGTAGCAGCGCATGGCAGCGCGCGAGCAGCACATGGCGGCGCGCGAGCAGCGCATGGCGGCGCGCGAGCAGCGCATCGCAGCGCGCTCGCCGCGTCACGCGAGCGATTCGATCAGCGTGCGCCAGCGCTCGAGCGCATGCGGCGCACCCCAGCGTTCCTCAAGGCTCCTGCGTGCGCGCGCGCCCATGTCGGCTCGCAGCGCGGCGTCGTCGGCCAGCGTGCGCACGGCGGCGGCGAAGCCCTCGGCGTCGCCTGGCGTCACAACAAGGCCGCAACGCTCCTCGTGCAGCACGCGCGCAACCTCGGTCGACTCGCTGCCGACCCAGATCACGGGGCGGGCCGCGCCCAGCGTGCCGTACAGCTTGCTCGGCACCATCACGCCTTCCCAGCCTGGAATCATGCTCGCAAGATGCACATCGGCCGCCGAGAGCAGTTCGCCAAGCCGCTCGCGCGGCTGGTAGTCGGCCTCGACGAAGTTCGTGAGCCCGTGCGCCTTCATCGCGTCGACGAGCTCCTTCTTGCGCTTCCCGCCGCCGACGAACGCGAACATCACATCGCCGCGCGCCGCAAGCAGCTTCGCGCCGTCGGCAAAGGTGCGCACATCGTGGCCGATGCCGAAGTTGCCCGAGTACATCACGAGCGTGCGGTCGCCCACATTCCACGCCCTGCGGTAGCTGTTGTCGGCGCGCGCGACGGGCGAAAGCTCCTCGGCGTCGCTCCACACATTGATGCGCACGATGTTCGCGCCCGCAACGCCCTTCGCGCGCACGCGGTCCTCCATGCAGCGGCCAAGCACGACCGTCGCATCGGCGCGGCGCAGCGCGAGGCGGTTGAGCCGCTCGAGCACGCGCGTCAGCGGCGCGTCCTGCCGCATCATGCCTGTCGCGACGGGCACATCGGGGTAGAGGTCCATCACCCAGTACACGAGCTTCGTGCCTCGCAGCGCGCGCAGCGCAAGCCCGAGCAACGAGATGAACGGCGGGGTCGTGAAGCACACGCTCACCTGATGGCGCTCGATCGACATCGCCTTCGCGGCCGCGAGCACATAGAACAGCGCGAAGTCGATCGCGCGCCCCGCGGTGCCCGCCTTGCCGAACAGGCTGCGGCCCACGCGGTGGATCTCGACGCCGTCGATCTTCTCGTACGCAGGCAGCGCGCCGCCCGCCTGGCCGTAGATCGAGCGCGACGCGATCGCGCTGACCTCGTGCCCATGCTTCACGAGATGCCGCGCAAGGTCCCAGCCGTGCTGCGCGGTCGCCGCCACATCGGGGTGGAAGGTCTGGTTGATCAGCAGGACGCGCATCGCTCAGCCGCCGCCGCTCTTCGACGGGTCGTAGTCGGCGCGATGGCCGCGGTTCGCGCGATACCAGTCGATCGTGCGGCGCAGGCCGTCCTCGAAGCCGACCTGCGCGCGCCATCCGAGCAGGTTGGCGGCGCGCGTCGTGTCGAGGCAGCGCCGCGGCTGGCCGTCGGGCTTGGTCGTGTCCCAGCGGATCTCGCCCGTGAAGCCCACGAGCCGCGCGATCAGGTGCACGAGGTCCTTGATCGTGATCTCCATGCAGGTGCCGAGGTTGATCGGCACAGGGTCGTCCATCGCCTCGGCCGCGCGCACCACGCCTTCGGCCGCGTCGTCGACGAACAGGAACTCGCGGCTCGCGCTGCCCGTGCCCCAGCACTCGATGAACGGCCGCCCCGCCTCCTGCGCCTCGACGCACTTGCGGATCAGCGCGGGAATCACATGCGAGGTGTTCATGTCGAAGTTGTCCCACGGCCCGTACAGGTTGACGGGCAGCAGGTACGCCGACTTCAGGCCGTACTGGCGGCGGTAGCCGTCAAGCATGACCATCGCGGCCTTCTTGGCCACGCCATACGGCGCGTTCGTCTCCTCGGGGTAGCCGTTCCACAGCTCCTCTTCGCGAAACGGCACGGGCGTGTGCTTCGGATACGCGCAGATCGTCCCGACCTGCACGAACTTGCGCAGGCCCGAGATGCGCGCCTGCTCGACGAGGTGCAGCGCCATCGCCATGTTGGCGAAGAAGTAGCGCCCTGGGTTCGCCTGGTTCGCACCGATGCCGCCGACCTCGGCCGCGAGATGCAGCACGACATCGGGGCGCGCGTCCTTGTAGAGCCGCGCGACATCGGCCTCGTGGGTCAGGTCGTACTCGGTGCGTCGGGGCACGACGATGTCGGTGGCGCCGCGGGCGCGCAGCCGCTCGAGGACGGCGCGGCCGAGGAAGCCGGCGCCGCCGGTCACGACGATTCTGGAGGTCCGAAGATCGGTGGTCACGGGTGGCCTGCTCTGGAACCCTCGTGGCGGCGGCGGGCGACCATGCCTGCCGGCGTCAAGGGCCCTCCCTTATCGGCAGTTCACAGGGGCGTCATCAGCCCGTGGTGCGTCGAGTCTTGGCGGCGGCCGCGTAGAGCGCCTCAAACGACCGCGCGATACGCAGTGGGTCGAGGTTCTCGAATGTCCATCGGCGCCCCGCCTGGCCCCGCTCCCGCAGGCGCGGGCCCTCGGACATCGCGCCTTCACAGGCATCGGCCACCGCCTGCGCGTCCTGGTCGACGATGTACCCCGCCCCGCTCGCCTTGATCTCCTCGGCGGTATCCACGAGATTGGTGGTCACCACAGGCACCCCCGCCGCCAGCGCCTCGAAGAAGACGAAGCCGAAGTTCTCCTGGCTGGTCGGAAGCACCATCAGGTCGCAGCTCTCGATGACCGAGATCTTCAGGGTTCCTCCGACATAGCCAAGGAAGTGGACGAAGTCGGTCATGCCGAGCGATTCGACGATCTGGCGGCACTCGGCCTCGTAGGGCGGGTCACCTGTGCCTGCAACGACGACTTCGACCGCAAGTCCTTTCGCGCGAAGCTTTTGCGCTGCATCGACAAGGATCGGGAAGCCCTTCTTCGGGCTCAGGCGGCTCAGGTATAGGAGCCGAAACGCTGGTCTCTGGAGCACTGGAAACGCCCCGCGCGCCTCGGCGCTTCCCTGCGGAGTCGCGAAGCGATCCAACTCGACCAGATTGGGAATCACCCGCCCGAGGCGCCGTGGGAACCACTTCGACGACTGCTCGAGCTCGAGCTTCGCCGTGCAATGGACGGCGAAGGCGTGCGAGAGCATGGTCCGACCCGCAAGCAGGAGGTGCAGCCGCTTCTTGAGCCCACGCTGGGCCATCGACCAGTCGTCGAGCATGCCGCGCAGGCTGATCATGTACGGCACGCCGACCGACCTCGCCAACCGCGCCACCTGCATGTTGAGCGGCTCCCAGACTCCATGCAGATGGACCAGGTCGGTCGACTCGAGGTGCTTGCGCAGCAGGGTGAGCGTCCGCGTCGGAAGAAACGCAGTCCGCGACGCCGGAAGGTCGATAGCACGGATCTGTGGATGGGAGCCGTACCAGTCCCGAGGCGTATCGGGCCCGTGCGGCGTGGCGACAGACACCTGATGACCCAGACTTCCCATCGCATTCGCAAGCGCGACGAGTGCATGCGGCGGCCCGCCACGACGGAAGTCGAGATGGTCGATCGCATGGAGGATGCGCAGTGGTTGCGGCACGCGAACCTCTATGGTGAAGTCTTCATTCGTGATCGGCAACCGGTACGCGCCATCATTCCGATGCAAATTCACCAAATCCACTGACCGACCATGTGCGGCATCGCAGGCTTCATCGATCACTCGCGCGCATTCGTGGACCCCACGGCGGCGTTGCGCGGCATGTCCGATGCGATTCGGCTTCGCGGACCTGACGACGAGGGTTCGTGGATCGATCCTGCGCATGGCGTTGGCTTCGCGTTCCGCAGGCTCGCCGTGCAGGACCTCACGCACGAGGGCCATCAGCCGATGCGCTCGCGGAGCGCGCGCTTCACCGTTGTATTCAACGGCGAGGTCTACAACTTTCGTGAAATCCGAACGGAACTTGTCGCCAAAGGCCACGCGTTCCGCGGCGGTTCCGACACGGAGGTCATGCTCGCGGCGTTCGAGGAATGGGGCGTTGCGCGCGCGGTCGAGCGGTTCGTGGGCATGTTCGCGTTCGCCGCGTGGGATGCGCACGAGCGGCGCCTCCACCTCGTGCGCGACCGACTTGGCGTGAAGCCTCTCTACTGGGGACACATCGGCCCGAACGCGCGCACGCTCGTCTTCTGCAGCGAGCTCAAGGCGATTCGCGCGCTGCCGCTCGCGTGCCCGCCGATCGACCGCGACGCCGTCGCGCTGTTCATGCGCTTCGGCTATGTGCCATCGCCGTACTCGATCTTCAAGGGCGTGCAGAAGCTCATGCCAGGGCACCGCGTCGAGATCGACGCCACGAGCGGTCGGCACGAAACGCATCGCTACTGGAGCGCCAAGGAGGTCGCCGAGCGCGGCGCCCTCGAGCAGATCGAGGACTACGGCGAGGCGGTGCGGCTCGTCGAGCAGGCGCTCGAGCGCGCCGTGGACCTGCGCCTGATCTCCGATGTGCCGCTCGGAGCGTTCCTCTCGGGCGGCGTCGACTCGACGCTGGTCACCGCGCTTGCGGCGAAGCTCTCACCGAGCCGCCTTCGAACCTACACCATCGGGTTCAAGGAGGCCGAGTACGACGAGGCGCCGTTCGCGCGCAGGATCGCACAGCATCTCGGCACCGACCACCACGAGCTCTATGTCGGTGCCCGCGATTCGATCGAGCTCATCCCCACGCTGGCCGACATCTTCGACGAGCCGTTCGCCGACAGCTCCGCGATCCCAACCTATCTGGTGTGCAAGCTCGCGCGACGCGACATCACGGTCGCGCTGTGCGGCGACGGCGGTGACGAGCTGTTCGGCGGCTACGACCGCTATCTGTTCGCGGGGCGCATCGAGTCGATGCTGGGCCGCTACCCGTATCCGCTGCGTGCCGCCGCCTCGGCCGCCGTGCGCGCGACCATGCTGCTGCCCTCGCCGCTCCTCCAGCGCGTCGACCGCTTCGTTCCCGGCTCGCAGACGAGCCGCACCCGCGACCGTTTGCGCAAGACCGCACGGCTGCTGCTCGAGCGCGACGCGGCGAATGTCTACCCACGCCTCGCATCGGTGGTGAAGGACCCCGAGCACTATCTGCTGCATCACGATTCGCCCCGCTGCCCGATGAGCGACCCCGCGTGGTGCCCCGACATCGCATGCCCCGTCACCCGCGGCGCGGTGCGCGACCTCGTGAGCTACATGCCCGACGACATCCTCGCGAAGACGGATCGCGTCAGCATGGCCGTCAGCCTCGAGGCACGCGAGCCGCTCACCGACCATCGACTCGTCGAGCTCGCACTGCGCATCCCCGCGCGCTTCAAGTTCGCGAACGGCCGCAACAAGGTCATCCTGCGCGACCTCCTCGACCGTCATGTTCCGCGCGAACTGGTCGAGCGCCCGAAGATGGGCTTCAGCGTGCCGATCGACCAATGGCTTCGTGGGGATCTGCGCGAGTGGGGCGAGCATCTGCTCGACGAGCGGCGGCTCGAGGGCGAGGGGCTTCTCGATCCGCACGCCGTGCGCTCGCTCTGGGACCAGCATCAGTCGGACGACTCGCAGCGTCAGTGGGAGCTCTGGAACTGCCTCATGCTCCAGACATGGATGGAACGCTGGGGGCCCGCGGCGGCGGCCGTCGAACCCGCGTCGGCGACCGCTGCGATCGAGATCTCGACCGCGGCACCTTCGGCCGAGACACGCCCAGGCGATGCTCCGCGCACCGAAGGCCCGGAGCAGGCACAGCTCGCATCGGGCACCGAGCGCCGGCAGTTCGCGGGCGGAACCTACTGGGGCATCGTGCAGGCGTTCGTGCAGAAGGGCAGCGCGTTCCTCACCTACCTCGTGGCCGCATGGACGCTGCAGCCCGAGGATGTCGGCGGCGTCACCACCGCGATCACGATCGCCACGCTCCTCAGCTTCATCTTCCCGGGTGCGGCAGCGGATGTGCTCATGCACCGTCAGTCGGGATCGCAGCCGCGCTACGAATCGCGCTCGACGCCGCCAGCATGGTCGGCATCGCCAAGCTGAAGCTCGGCATGCGTTTCCGCTACCTCGCGGCGCTCGACACGGCCCTTTCGGTGCTGACGCTCGGCCTGACGACGGCCCTGGGCTTGCTCGGCTTCGCAAGTTGGGCGCTTCTCCTCCCCATGGTGGCCGTCGCGCTGCTGCGCTTCGCGATGATCCTTGGTGCCGCACGCGTGCCGCTCTTCCGACCCGGCACACTGACGCGCGCGCGCATGCTCATCCCCGACTTCCGCACCTCGGGCATCCAGCACTACCTCAACGGAGCCACGCAGACGCTCGACTACTTCGCGATCTCGCTCGTCGCGACCGAGGATGTCCTCGGGCGATACACCATCGCGTACCAGCTCACCTTCACGGTGCATGTCGTCCTCGCCTACACCGTCGCGGGCATCGCCCAGCCGATTTTCAGCCGACTCCAGCACGACCGGGAGCGGCAGTACGAGGCCTATCTTGCCACGCAGCGCCTCACCATGGCCGTGGCGGCACCGCTCCTGGTCGGCCTCGCGATCGCATCGCCCGCGCTCGTCACCATGCTGCTCCCCGAACGCTGGCGCCTCGCCTCGATCTCCGTGACGGTGCTTGCGCTCGCCTTCCTCATGATGAACCCGATCCAGATCGCGGCGGCGCTCATGCGCGCCCGGGGCGAGTTCAAACGACTCCTGCATATGCAGGTCCTCCACACCCTGGTGCTGGGAGCAGCCGTGTTCGCGACGGCGGGGCTCGGAACCGCGCGATATGTGGCGCTCGGCGTGCTCGCGGTGGGTACCTGCTTCGGCCCGCTCTACACGCTCTCCTCCCTCGCGGGCAGCGGCCTCGGGTGGAGAACGGTCCGCTCCGTCTACATCGTGCCCCTCGGCGCCGCCTGCATCTGCCTCCTGCCGCAACTTCTCCTCCTCCGCGCGCTCGGCTCCGACTCGTGGACCTCGGTGGGCGCACAGGTCGTCGCGGGAGTTCTCGGGCTTGGCCTCTACATCCTCGCCCTCCGCGCGCTCGACCCATCGTTGCATGGGCAGGTCCGTTCCCTGATCGCCGAGGTCCGTCAGCGGGTCGCGAAACCGCTGGCCGCGTGAGCCGCGCGGCACCCGACACCCTTCGCTCGCGGCATTGTCTCAAGGCATCGCGCCCAAGGGCCGAAAATACGATCCACGCGTCCGCGCACCGCGGGCGCTCCACACGACACGAGAAGCACATGAAGCGCGCACTGATCACGGGCATCACCGGCCAGGATGGCAGCTACCTCGCCGAACTCCTCCTCTCGAAGGGCTACGAGGTCCACGGCATCATCCGCCGCTCGTCGAGCTTCAACACCGACCGCATCGACCACATCTACCGCGACCCGCATGAGAGCGGCCGGCTGCGCCTGCATTACGGCGACCTGTCGGACGGCAACAACCTCTCGCGGCTCATGCAGGAGATCAAGCCCGACGAGGTCTACAACCTCGGCGCGCAGAGCCATGTCCGCGTGTCGTTCGACCAGCCGATCTACACGGTCGATGTCGACGCGACGGGCGTCCTGAAGATGCTCGAGGCGATCCGCGTCTTCCAGGAGTGGTCGGGCAAGCAGGTGCGCTTCTACCAGGCCTCGTCGAGCGAGATGTTCGGCAAGGTGCAGGAGGTCCCGCAGAAGGAGACCACGCCGTTCTGGCCGCGCTCGCCGTACGGCTGCGCCAAGGTCTTCGGCCACTGGATCACCGTGAACTACCGCGAGAGCTACGGCATGCACGCCTCGTGCGGCATCCTCTTCAACCACGAGAGCCCGCGCCGCGGCGAGACCTTCGTCACGCGCAAGATCACGCGCGCCGTCGGCCGCATCAAGCTCGGCCTCCAGAAGAAGCTCTACATGGGCAACATCGACGCCCTGCGCGACTGGGGCTTCGCGGGCGACTATGTCGAGGCGATGTGGCTCATGATGCAGCAGCCCGAGGCCGACGACTATGTGATCGCGACGGGCAAGATGATCTCGGTGCGCCAGTTCGCCGAGCTCGCCTTCGGCCAGGTCGGGCTCGACTACCGCGACTTCATCGAGATCGATCCGCGCTACTTCCGCCCCGCCGAGGTCGAGCAGCTGCTCGGCGACATGACCAAGGCCAAGACGAAGCTCAACTGGGTGCCGAAGACGAGCGTCGAGGAACTGGCGCGCATGATGGTCGAGACCGACCTCGAGCTCGCGCAGCGCGAGAAGACGCTGCGCGACGCGGGGCATACGGTGGCGTCGGGCGCCTCGCACCACTGAGCGAAGCGGCATGGTCCATCCAACCCGATCCGCTGAACGCGTGAAATCGGCCGAGGCCTGAACTCGGCCCGCGTTCACGCCGACCTTCCCGCGGGGGCTATGCTTCATGTCGCGAGGGGCTTCGTCCCGCCGCGCGGCACCCGGGAGGAATCTTTGCACCAGTTCAGTCTGTTCCGGCTGGTCCGTCACGCAGCGCCCGCTTTCGCGGCGCTCCTGTGCCTCGCCTCGGCTTCGGTCGTTCACGCCGCGCCGCAGTCCACCATCACACCCTCGGGCTCCACGCGCACGAAGTCATCGGCGGTGACGCAATCACCGCTCTGCACCGTCGAGAAGACGCGCAGCGGCTGGCGTGCCCGCATGGCCGATGGCCGACTCCTCTTCGATCGCTGGCAACCGTCGACCACGGCGCCTGCGGGCGCGATCGCGCCGTCGGCCGTCAAGGTCACGCCCGTCCTGAACGGCGTGTCGGTCGAGTATGTCTTCACGAACTCGGGTGCCGCGCCTGCGACGCCGATGGATCTCGAGCTGCCGACGCTGCAGATCATCTCGTCGCCCCGCATCATGGACGCGTCGTTCCTCGGAGAGGCCACGGCCATCCCGACGACCGCGACGCCCTGGATCGGCGGCGTCTATCCGCGCGACCTCTATAGCCCCGTGACCGCGATGACCTGGACGGGCGGCGCGGTGGGAATCTCGCTGATCTACCCGATCCTCGAGTATCGCCACGATGTCGCGCTCGTCATCCGCAACGCCGGCTCGGGCAAGTGGCAGCCGCTCGTCGCCCTCTCGAACGCGAAGGTCGGTGGACACGGCTCGACCGCGCTCAAGTACGAGTCGTCGATTCCAGCGGGATCTCAACGGACCTACCGCGTCGAGATCCGTGCGACCACCAACCGCGGCTGGCTCGAGACGCTCGAGCCGTACCGCCAGTTCTTCCAGCGCACCTACGGCTCGATCCGCTACGCGCGTGATGGCCGCAACATCCACGCGGTCCAGACCGCGGTCGGCGAGTTCCAGACCCCGACAAACCCCGAAGGCTGGGCGCCCGAGGCGGGGCGCCCCGACCTCGACGGCTACGGCCCGATCGCGAGCCTGATGCGCTACGCGCTCCTCAAGTCCGACCGCGTGATCCTCTGGACACCGACGGGCATGAACAGCGTCAACAAGGAACGCAACTACCCCTTCAAGTTCGCCAGCCGCTGGTTCGAACCTTCCGCACCGCCATCGATGCGCAATGCGCCCGCGGTGCTGGCCACGATCTCGCTCAGGCCGAACCAGCGCTGGGGACTCTGGTGGGGTCACTCCGCCGAAGTGCAGTCGACCTGGGACACCGCCGCCTTCTCGCCCGTCGACATGGCGAACACCCAGACGATGAACCTGGCGAGGCGCGAACTCAACCTCGCCGTGACCTCGGGTGCCCGCATGATCGGCCTCGACGCCTTCACGCATCACGCATCGCCCGTGTGGGCGCTCCACCCGTGGCTCTCGCAGATGACTTCCGAGAACCCGCAGGTCACCTTCTGCACCGAAGGCCGCAACCCCGACATCATGCATGCGCTCGCGCCCACATGGGTCGATGCCTACGGCTGGAGCAAGTACCAGCCGAACGGGCAGCTCATCACGGGACGCTTCGTGCTCGCCGATTGGCTCCTTCCCGGCCATGAGACCTGGGCGGGCGTCATGTGGAACCGTACCGACCGCACCGACCTCCAGACGCAGGTGGGCGGGTCCGCGCGGCGCGCCGAGATCGACCGCCTGCGGACCCTCGGATTCGTTCCCGTGCTCTTCGGTGACTGACCGATATACGGGTCCCGATGGTCTATCTCACGGTCGTCCTCCTGCTCATCCTGTCCGGCTTGATCGTTGCGATCATGATCCGCGACTCGCTGCGCGGCGAGGTCGAGATCTTCAGCGCGCGCAACACCTTCCTCTTCGGAATCCTTCTCTTCCAGTCGGTCAGCGCGAGCATCAGCCTGCTCGCCGAGGACTACGGACAGGTCTACCTGCAGAGCGTGGGTTTGACGAGCCTCATCTTCACCGGGCTCCTCACCCTCTTTCTGATCATCTTCTTCTTCACCTACGCGAAGGGTCCGTGGGTCGTCCGCTGGGCGAACCGCACGCCGACCGAGCACGACGCCACCGAGGGCGGCCTCCTCCTCTGCGCGTTCGCCGCGGTCGGCGCTGGTCTCATCTTCCGCTTCGTGATCGGACCGATCCCGATCATCGGCGTGCTCACGCAGCAGTTCGCCGCGGGCAGCTTCGCCGTCGCCTGCGGCCTCGCGGGCTGGGCGTGGGGGCGTCGCCCCGCGAACTTCGCGATCGTCGCGACCGCGATCATCCTGCTCGTCTTCTGCATCGCATCGCTGCTTGCCTACACCTTCGGCCGCCGCGAGGTGCTTGGCGTCCTCATCACCTTCGTCTGGGCGCTGTTCTACGCGCGCTGGCGCTTCAGCGGCGCATCGCTGCTCGTCGCGCGCACCGTCGTGTTCGGCTCGATCGGCTTCGCGTTCCTCGTCTTCTTCACCGCATCGCGCCGCGGCGACGAGACGCAGCGAACGGCAACCGAGTACCTCGTCGCATTCACCCAGGTCACGGGCCCCGAGATCGTCGAGAGCGCGTTCGCGCTCACGAACGGCCAGCAGGCGGGCTCGAACAGCATGTGGCTGATCGAGACGCACCCGAAGGACTTCCCCTACGACACGCTGCATTCGCTCGGCTACTACCTCACGCAGCCCGTTCCGCGTGCGATCTGGGAGTCGAAGTACGAGCCGCTCGGCCGAACGATGGTCGCCGACGCGCGCATCACGCGGGTCGCCGAGGAGTACTCGGTCGGCCCGGGCATCGTCGGACATGTGGTGAACGACAATCCGTGGATCACGCTACCCCTCTACGCGGTGCTCCTGGGCCTTGCGCTGCGTTATCTCGATGAGCGCGTACGGCGCTGCGTCGACGATCCGTTCGTGGTCGTTCCGCTCGGCGCGGGCCTCGCGCAGATCCTCGGCATGCCGCGCGGCGAGCTTGGACTCTTCGCGTTCCAGCTGACGACGGCGATCATCGGCGGCTGGGCGGTGCTGCGCATGGTCGGTCCGCTCGTCTGGTGGCGGGTCGATCGGACCGAGGACGACCTCGAGGACGATGGATCGGACGCCGACACGGATGCGGACGCCGATGATGCGTCGTTCGCGAACGCGAACGGCCGGCGACCCTGACGAGATCCGCGCCAACGCGCCTCGCACGCTAGCGCTGGCATGGACCCCAGTTCGCAAGCAGGATGACGAGGTCGGCTGCATCGACCGAGCCCGAGAGATCGAGGTCGGGTGCGCCGCCCAGGCTTCCCCAGCGCCCAAGCAGCACCGCCATGTCGGAGCTGTCGACATTCCCGTTCTGATCGATGTCGCCGAGGCACTCGCAGCCATCGGGAATGAAGTTGCCGTTCAGGTCCTGCACGACGCCCATCGCCACCGCGCCGCGGTCGACCAGGCCGTCGTCGTCGCAATCGGCGCGGTACTCGATCAGCACATCGCCGAGCTGCGAGCCGCGAGCGATGCCGAGCAGCGCGGTTGAAGTTCCCGAGATCGCGGCGCGTGCGCGTCCACACTCGGGAAGCCAGCCTGCGTCCACGGCCTGACCGACGAGCGCGCCCGAACGCCAGCGCCACTCGCAACCTGCGCCTTGCGAGCCGTCGAGCGCCTCGACGACACGCGACGCGATCGACTCGTATCCGACCTGCGAGAGATGAGGCCCCGAGTCCTGGCTCCCCTCGTAGAACGCCCGCGCCATCGGAATGGCGCCGAGATCGATCGTCGCGGTATCGGTCCGCTCGGACGCGATCTGCCTGCATCGCGCGCGGAAGCCCACGAAGTTCTCGGTGGGATCGTCGATCGAAGGGTCGTGCGAGGTCATCAGCAGGAAGCCGATCTCCGACGGCGCGCCTCCCCCTGCGGTCCAGCGCGACGAGAGGTGGGCGATCATGCGGCGGAGCGATGACTCGTGCTCGTCGAGCGTGAGTCCGAAGTCGTTCATCCCCGAGCAGAGCACGAAGATCGCGCGCACCGAACCTCCGTGCCGCAGCTGTCGGGCGCGAATCGCCTCGACCCAGCGTGCGGAGGTCGGCCCGTCGAACGACTCGATGTCGTCGGCGATGCGCTCGCTGCTCGCGCCTCCGTTCCAGTTCAGAACGCTCACGCACGAACCGTGCGTGATGTCGGTGCGCTCGACGGTCGTCCAGCCGAGGAAGAACGGCGCCTGCACGCCCGAACCCGCGTCGATCGAGAGCCGAATCGCGCTCCCCGCCGCGAAGCCTGCGGGGACGGCGAGCATGGCCTCCGACATCGCGTGCTTTTTCGAGGCGCAATGCACCTCGGTGCCCGCAAGCCCATTGCCGCCCTGCAGCCTCCACGCGCTTGGGGTGAATCGTCCGCCCTTCGGCATCAGGCCGTGCTCGATCCTGATCTCGAGCGGCGCGGACTCGAGCACGAACGGGTGGTCCTGCGCGATGTACATGCCTCCTGCGATCGTCGCGGATCCCGACGAGAGCCACGCGTAGCCCGTGCCGGTGTTCGGAAACCCGAGGGGAAAGTCCATCTGCTGCGCAAGCTGCGGCGGCGCGAACTGGGTGGATGTCGCGTGGTTGCCGAGCGTCGCGGGCCAGTCCTGCGCGGGGCCGATCGACTTGCTCCAGCGCCAGCCCACCGTGCCTCCGTCGTCGTTGAACGGGGTGGGACCGATGGCGGCGCATGGGACGCCGCCCGCATGCAGCGCGTACTGAAGGCCGTGGTCCCAACCAAGCCCGCCGTAGGCGATGTTGCTGTCGCCGACGAGCACGAGATCGACGAGCCGCGTCGTGCGCGCGTCGCGGATCCAGCCGAACACAGGATGCGATGCGTCGAGCAGCTGCGGCTCGCGCAGCGGCGTGCGTTCTGCAGCGATGAACGCGAGCCTGCCGTTGAGCGCCGCTGCCAGCGCCGACCGCACGAATGCGAACTCGCCAGGCTGCTCGAGCTCGGCGACCTTGCCCGAGCGGAGCTGCGCCTCGTACTCGGCGACCGAGATCGAGTACGCGCCGCCAAGCGTCACGAGCTCGTACCAGCTCCCGTTTCCACCATCGGCCACGGGCCACTCGACGAGCGTCTGCGCGTCCGCCGACCTGCTCGCGGCGCCACAGAGCAGCGCCGCCGAGACGGGCAGCAGTCGTAATGCGGTCGGTGCGCGCGGCATCGCATCCATGATGAACGGCTCCGCACCGCATGCAAGGCCCATGGAGATCGAAGCGTGATTCCCCGCGGCGCGCACGGCACATCCGCTCCGCCCTGCTCGGGACGGCTGTTATCGGGTGCGCATCGCCGCTGCGTGCGCGTACATCGAATCGAACTGCGACGACACGGTCGAGGGTTCCAGTTCACGGAAGACCCATGCGCGAGCCGCCGCCATGCGCGTCGGACGCTCGGGCCTCCACGCAAGCACCTCGCGCACGCCCCGCGCGACCGCCGCACCGTCCTGGCGAACGATCGCAGCGCCGCCGCTCGCCGCCAGCTCGTCCCTGGTGTCGACGAGGTCGGTCGTCACCACGGGCAGCCCTGCCGCGAGCGCCTCGAAGAAGACGAATCCGAAGTTCTCCTGGCTCGACGGTATCACCATCATGTCGCAGGCCTCGATGAGCGACAGCTTCAGCGTGCCGCCCACATGCCCGAGGAACTCGATTCGGTCGGCGACACCCGCCGACTGCGCATGCGCCGCGAGCTTCTCGCCGTACCCGGCGTCGGCGGGTCCTGCGACCATCGCGACCACATCGAGGCCTTCGCGCGCCAGCTTCGCCGTCGCATCGATCAGGTGCTCGACGCCCTTCTTCGGATTGAGCCGGCTGAGGAACAGGAGGCGTACATCGTGCCTCGCGAGCCTCGGCCACCGAGCGAGCGCCTCGGCGGTCCCTGGCAGCTTCGCGAACGGCGCGAGATCCATGAGGTTCGGAACGACGATGCCGCTCCCGTTCGGGAACCAGCGCTGGCTCTGCATGAGCTCCGCGCGCGCCGTGCAGTGCACGAACGCCGCGGACTCGAGCATCCGTCGTCCGACGAGACGCATGTAGACGCGCTTCTTCCATGCGCCCTGCGCCATGCACCAGTCGTCGAGCATGCCGTGCGGCGTCACGATGTACGGAGTGCCGATCTTCGCGCACAGCGCGGCGACGCGCGCGTTGAACGGTTCCCACATCGCGTGGATATGCACGGCATCGGCCTCGCGCAGCACAGCCATGGTGGCATCGGCGGCGGCCTTCGCGCCGAGCCTTGGCGCAAGGCCCGCATCCACCAGCGAGCTCGGCTGCGCGCCGCCCGTCCAGCCCTTCGGCACATCGGTCGCATCCGTCGTGAGGAGCGTCACCTCATGGCCGCGTCCCGCCATCGCGCCCGCGAGATCGAGCGCCGCGCGCGCCGTGCCGCCAAGGCGCAGATCGACCGAGGTGATGGCGTGGACAAGTCGCATGCCGTGTGTCAGGCGCGCACGAGGCGCTCGCCCATCTCCTTCTCGAAGCTGCGCATCGCGTCGCGCGTGTCGATGACGAGCTTCGCGCCGCGCGCGATCAGGCCGTAGTCGACATTCGAGTGCGCCGTCGAGATCAGCACGCAGTCGTACGACGCGACCGTGGCCGCGTCGAGCTTCACCGACTGCATCTTGAGGTCGTGCTTGCGGCCCGCCCAGGTCGCGGGCACGAGCGGGTCGAAGTAGTCGACATGCGCGCCGTGGTGGCGGCACATCTCGATCAGCTCGAACGACGGGCTCTCGCGCACATCGTCGATGTCGGCCTTGTAGGCAAGGCCCACGATGAGGATGCGCGAGCCCTTCATCGCCTTGGCGTGCCCGTTCAGCGCGCGCACGGTGCGGTCGACGACATAGTGCGGCATCGAGGTGTTGATCTCGCCCGCGAGCTCGATGAAGCGCGTCGAGTGGCCGTACTCGCGCGCCTTCCAGGTCAGGTAGAACGGGTCGATCGGAATGCAATGCCCGCCAAGGCCGGGGCCAGGGTAGAACGGCATGAAGCCGAACGGCTTCGTGCTCGCCGCGCGCACGACCTCCCACACATCGATGCCCATCGCGTCGAGCACGACCTTCATCTCGTTGACGAGCGCGATGTTCACCGCGCGGAAGATGTTCTCGAGCAGCTTCGCGCTCTCGGCGATCTCGGCGCTCGCCACGGGCACGACCGTGGTCACGCCCTTGCGGTACACCGCGCACGCGAGTTCGGTCGACGCCTCGTCGAGCCCGCCGACAAGCTTCGGGATCGTGCTCGTCGAGTGCGACTTGCGGCCCGGGTCCTCGCGCTCGGGGCTGAACGCGCCGAACACATCGCGGCCGATCTCGAGCGACTGGCCACGCTCGCCCGCCGCGGCCATGATCGCGGGCATCATGTCGTCGCGCGTCGTGCGCGGATAGGTCGTCGACTCGAGGATCACGAGCTGCCCCGCGCGCAGCGTGCGGCCGATCGCCTTCGCCGTCTCGAGGATGTACGAGATGTCGGGCTCCCAGTGGCGTCCGAGCGGCGTCGGCACGCAGACGATGATCACATCGGCCTCGCCGAGGCGCGAGAAGTCGGTGGTCGCCTCGAAGCGCTTGGAGTCGCGCAGCGTGGTGACGAGCTCGTTGCCGAGATGGACGAGGTAGTTGCGCCCCGCCGCGATCGCCTCGATCTTGCCCTGGTCGATGTCGAAGCCGAGGACGGGCAGTCCGCCCTGGTGCAGCGCGTGCGCGAGCGGCAGCCCGACATAGCCGAGTCCGATCACGCCGATCTTCGCCTCGCAGCGTTCGATGCGGGAGAGAAGTTCGCTCGCTGTCTTATTCAAGTCGACGGGCATGCTCTGACCTTTCCTCGGGAAAGGTCGGCAGTGTACCGACACGCCCCGAGCCACTCAGCCGCTGATCGAGACGCGACCACCGATAAGCCCGCCCGCGGGCGTCGGGTTCTTGGACGGAACGGCCGCCGCGGCCGCACCGATCGCGCCGCCGCGCATCCCTGCGGCCGCATGGTTCTCGCGTGCCAGCTCGCCCATGCACATGGACCAGGTCTCGCGCTCGAAGCGCAGGAGCTCGATCACCTCGTCGACCAGGGCGGTGTCCTTCGCGCTGCTTGCGGCGACGAGGCGGTTGTACATGAAGGTGTAGAGCGCCGAGAGGCGCTTGCAGAGCTCGGGCGACTGGTCGGGGCGCAGCGAATTCAGCAGCTCCATCAGGATCGCCTGCGCCTTCGTGGTGCCGTCGAAGGCGGCCTCGAAGTCGCGGCGCTCGTAGCCGCGGCGCGCCTGCTCGCTGAAGCGGATCGCTCCGTCGATCAGCATGAGCCGCAGCTCCGCGGGCGACGCGGTGAGGACCTTGGTCTTGAGATACGCCTGGGAACCGTTGGTCATGCTGCGTGCCTTCGCTCGTTGGACTCGTCCGCGCGTGTGCGCGGACACACCGCTGATCGGCCGTTTTGCCGCCCTACTTGCGCGTTCAGCGCAGGCCGATGTTCGCGACGAGCGAACCGAGCGAGGATTGCTGAGACTGGAGCTTGGCGAGCGCGTCTTCCATCGCCGCGAACTGCGCCTCATAACGCAGGCGCTTCGCCTCGAGGCGCTCGTCGTAGCGGTCGAGCCGCTTCTTGAGCCCGTCGAGCTGCGTCTGGAAGTTCTTGTCGGCGATGGTCACCACGCCGTCGATCGAGTTCGTGAGCTTCTTCAGCAGCTGGTCGAGCATGTCGCCGAAGCCGAGCTTCGAGTAGCTCACCGCGCTCGACTCGATGGTCACGCCCTCGGCGGGCGACGAGGTTCCCGCGCTCGACTGCACCTCGTAGGCCGCGAACAGCTCCTCGACCGCCTCGGGGTCGGTGTCGTAGGCGGTGTTGAACTTCGCCTCGTCGAACTGCAGCTCGCCTTCCTTGCCGAAGCGGATGCCGACCTGCGACAGGAAGCGGTAACGGCCCTCGACGCCCTTCGCGGGTCCCTGCACCGTCGACAGCAGCTGCTGCCGCACGCGCGCGACCGTCGGGTTGCCGAGCAGCGGGCCCTTCTTCTCCGTCTCCTGGTCGTACTTGTCGTAGTCGCCGATGCGGCCAAGCGCATCGTTCACCGCGGTGACGAGGCCCTTCACGCCGTCGATGATCCCCTGCCGGTTGCGCGACACATCGACCGTGGCGGTCGAGCCCGCCTTCTTGGCCTCGACCTCGAGGCCCGAGACGATGTCCTTGAAGGTGTTGCTCGAGCTCGTGAACAGGAAGCTCGTCTCGGTGTTTCCCGTACCGAGGAAGAGCGTCGCGTCGCGGCCCTCGACCGAACGCACCATGCCGAGGTCGACGGCGCCCGTGTCGACGAAGACCTGCCCGAGCGCACCCGTCGCCTTCGAGGAGAAGTTCAGGCGGAACGGCGACGCGCCCGTGCCCGCGTTGATGATCGATGCGCTGACCTGGAGGCCCGCCTCGTTCACCTTGCGCATCACATCGTTCAGCGTGTCGGTCGTCTCGAGGTCGACCGAGCGCTCGAACGATCCGTCGAGGTCGCCGCCGTCCTCCTTCGCCTCGCCCGCGAGGCCGAGCGAGCGCGCCACCGCGCCCGTCGTGTCGACGACCTTCATCTTGCTAGGCGAAGTGCCCGTGTTGGTGTCGACGAGGATGATGCCGTCGCCCGACGAGTTGAGCCGCGCCTCGACCAGCAGGCCGCGCGAGTTGATCTCGCTCATCACATCGTAGATGGTCACCGAGTCGCTGCCGATGTCGATGCTCGCGGTCTCGCCCGCGCTGTCGGTGATCTTGAACACGCCCGTGCCGATCCCCTTGCCGAAGTTCAGCGACGAGAGCAGCGTGCCCTCGGAGATGTACTTTCGGTCGAGGTCCGCGCCGCGCAGCGTGTCGCCTGTCGTCGTGCCGCTGAAGCCGAGCGCCGTCGCGCCGTCGCCCGTGATCGAGATCGACCCCGAGCCCACGCTCGCGTCGCGCGCGACGAGGCTGTGGCCGTTGTCCGAGATCTCGAACTGCACGCCGACACCCGCGTCCTTCACCTGCTTGTTCAGGTTGACGAGCAGCGACTCGAAGGTGTCGTAGCTTCCGAACGAGCTGAAGGTGTGCGACGCTCCCGCGCGGTCGGTGACCGTGATCGATGCGGGTGCGCCGAGGCCCGCGCCACCGCGCAGGTTCGCGGTGCGCACGCTGCCCACGACGGCCGCGATGCGCGAACCCGTCACGGAGCCGGTGCCTGAAAGTCCGAAGATGCCGAGGTCGCGCGCGGTGCGCTCGCCGATCGAGGCGCCGTAGCTCGAGCCATCGACCGTGCCCGCGCCGACCGAGATGGTCGCCGCGGGGTTCGCGGACGAAAGACGCAGGCCGAGGCCATCGGGGCTGATCGATGCGGTGACGGCGCCGCCCGTCTGATCGGCGATGCGGTCGACGATGTCCTGCATCGTGGTCGCGCGCGGCGTCGCGACCTTGTTGCGCACGGTCGCGCCGACGAGCGTCGCGGGGCCCGTATCGATCGCGCCCGTGAAGAGGCCGAGGTCCTTCGCGGTGCGGTCGGCGTTCGGGCCGTTGCCAAGCACCTTCACGGGTCCAGCGCCGCCCATCGTGTCGGTGATCTGGAATCCCTTGCCGTCGGCGCGAAGAGAGACGGTGACCTTGCCCGGGCCGAGGGTCTCCTCGAGTTCCGCGTTGACGCGCGTGAGCATCTCGCCCACGGTCTCGACAGCCTCGTCCTGCACTTCGCCGTCGACGGTCACCGCGCCGAGGTTGATGCCGACGGTGGTGCCCGTCGTCGTGACGATCCTGAAGTCGTCGGCATCGGTCGTGTTGATCTTGATGCCCGCGCCGTTGTTCAGGTCGGAGAGCTTGGTGCCTGCGACGATCGCCTGGTCCTCGCGGCCAAGCGAGATGTCGTAGGTCGTCGCGTCGACGGTGACGCGGAAGTCGATCACGCCGTCGCGCACGAGCACGCCCGCGCCGTCGTTCAGCGCCGCGAGTCCGCTCGAGAGGCCGAGCGTGTTGATCTGCCCACCCGTGACCGTGCTGCCGAAGCCGTTGAAGCGAATGCCGAGATCCTGCGCCACGGTGCCGACGCCGACATCGTCGACGATGAGCGAGTACGGACCACCCGTCTTGTCGGTCAGCACCAGACGCTCGTTCTCGATCTTCGCCTCGATCGACACGCCGTCCTCGGCGTTGATCTTCTCGACGACATCCTGCAGCGTGACCGCGGTCGAGAGGTCGATCGTCGCGGTGCGCAGCAGGCGGTCCTGGATGCGAATCGATCCCCTGCCGATGCCTTCTCCGCCCTTGAGCTCGCTCAACGGCTTGTCGCGCGACACGCCTGCGTCACCCCACTCGAAGGTCAGCGCGTCGAGACCGAGAGGCGAAAGGTCGCGCGTCGCGAAGCCGCGCGAGAGCATCTGGCTTGCCGAGGCAAGGCGACCCACCGTGAACTGGTAGCTGCCTGGCGGCGTGGTGGCGCTCGCCTTGGCGACGAGCACGGTGTCGTCGGTGGACACCGCGTTCATCGCGTCGAAGATCTTCGAGGAGCGAATGCCCGCGGCTGCGTTCTTCAGATTGAGAAGCCGCGCGTTGATATCCATCAGCGCGGTCTTCGCGCCCTGGATCGTCGACATGCGACGCTGGATGGGCAACTTGCCCCGCGACTCAAGCGCGAGAAGCTGCTCGATGAGCGCCGAGGAGTTGATTCCACTGACGAGTCCTACGCCAGTCGAGATGCCAGACATGCGCGTTCTCCGCTGAAGCGGTGGCGTCAGGCAAGGGGCGTGCCAGCGTCAGGCGGCCTTTCTTGCCGAAGGGTTCATCGGCAGGAAGGCCGTGGGTGCTTGGTCTTCGGACGAGGATGGGGTGAACTTCCAGGTCGGGGCGAGAAGGCCCTGCCGTCGGAGTTCAAGCACATCCCCCGCCCAACACACGAGAACGCGGTTGAACATGCGGTGCGCCTCGCCGACCTGGCGATCCATGCGGGCCTTGTCGATGCTGAGTGAGAGTTCCATCCGTGGGTCCTTCCGGGTCATTGGCGGCCGTGGTCGCGCGTCCGTGCGTGGCCATGCAAGGCATCGGAAGGAAGGTGGGGTCACTCAAGCGAGGCACAGAAAAACCGCGCGCATTTCGGCGTGCGGTCGGTTTGCGGTGTGTGGTTGATGATCTCGTAAATATCTGATTCGCAGAGGCTTAGCGGTTTCCAAAGCCCATCTTGCTCATCAGTCCGTCGAACTGGTCGAGGTTGTAGAAATCAACAATGAGTCTTCCCGACCCCTTCTTTCGGCCAAGCTGGATTGCGACCCGTGTGCCGAGGTATTCGGCGAGCTGTCGCTCGAGGTCGGCAACATTGGCGGAGCGCGCGTTCACCTCACCCGCGGGGGCCGCAGTCCGCAACGAAGGCTTGCCCTTGCCAGCTTGCTGAACTTGACGCTCTAGTTCTCGGACGCTCCAATCCCCTGCCATTGTCTTCGCAGCAAGTTCCGCGCGGAGTCCAAGGTCAGAGATCGCCAACAGGGCCTTGGCGTGTCCCTGGGACAACTTGCCGCGACGAACGAGATCGGCGGTGGGCTTGTCGAGATCAGCGAGTCGAAGCAGGTTGCTCACCGAAGCACGGTCGAGACCCACGCGATCCGCAATGTCCTGATGGGTGAGGCTGAAGTCCGAAGAGAGCCGGCGCAGGGCATAGGCGCGCTCCATCGGGTTGAGATCCTCGCGCTGAACATTCTCAATGAGCGCAAGCTCGGCGGCGGTCTGCTCATCGATCTCACGCACCAGCGCAGGGATCGTCGCCAGACCAATCAGCTTTGCGGCGCGCCAGCGACGCTCGCCTGCGACCAGTTCGAAACCCTGTGCAGAGGGCCGAACCATCACAGGCTGCATCAGTCCCGCCTGCTTGATGGATGCAGCAAGGCTGCTCAGTGCGGCCTCATCGAAGTCCGTTCGTGGCTGCCGACGGTTGGGAACGATCTGTTCCACGGGGATCTGACGCAGCATGGACGCTGCGCCCTCATCCTGTTCGACCATCCTTGGAGTCTCAATGGGCGTTGGCGCCTGCTCTCGAGGCGGCACAGGAAGGGGCGCGATGCCCGAGGATGCTGCTGGCTCCTGCATGACGCGCGTCGCCTGAATCTGCACAGGCGTGCCAAGCAGGGCGCTCAAGCCCCGACCAAGCTTGCGAGTCGGGCCCTTTCCAGATTGATCGGTTACGCTCATCACGCCTCCAGACAGGTTCTCGAATACACATCCATGCCAATGTTCCACGGGGAACTTCGCGTGTTATGACGGCCGCCAAACCTCGTGTCAAGCGATCTTATAAGCAATGTTCCACGGGGAACATAGTTCTCGGACTTTCATGCGCGGTACGCTACGACCGATGCGTCCGACCCCCAATCCTCTCTTTCGCCGCGACCATCTCGCGCTGCTTCTGGTTGCCGTGGCAGCGGTCCTGGCGCATGGCGCGAGCCTCTCGTCCGGCTGGATCTGGGATGACGACAGCTACATCACCGCGAACCGTGTTGTGTCATCTCCATATGGCATTGTTGACGCATTTATCCCAGGCCGCACGCCGCAGTACTACCCGCTCGTGTTCGCCGGCTTCTGGGCGCAGCATGCGGTCTCAGGCGTCGAGCCGTTTGCATATCACCTCGTGAATGTCCTCATGCATGCGACGAACGCCGTGCTGCTCTGCATCGTCGCACGCAGGCTTGCCATCCCGTACAGCATGTGGATCGCTCTCGTCTTCGCCGTGCATCCGATGGGCGTCGAGAGCGTCGCATGGGTGACCGAGCGCAAGAATGTGCAGTCGATGCTCTTCGCGCTCGGCAGCGTGTGGTTCTTCCTGAAGCACCTCGAGGCCGAACCGCGGCGCCGCGCAGGAACATGGATCGCGTCGTTCGCGCTGTACGCATGCGCGCTCCTGTCGAAGACCACCGCGATCTTCGTGCCGCCGTGCCTCGTGATGATCGCGCTCTGGCAACGACGCACGATCGACCGCGCGTTCATCGTGCGCACGGCACCCTTCTTCGTGCTCGGCATCGTGCTCGGCCTGCACACCGCTCATGTCGAGCAGACCGTCGTCGGTGCGCGCGGAACCGACTTCGCTCCGACGCTCCTCGAACGCCTCCAGCTCGCGCCACGCGTGGCGCTCTTCTACCTCGGCTCGTTCTTCGTGCCGCGGGAACAGGTCTTCATCTACCCGCAGCTCCGCATCGATGCGCGCGACGCGCTGCTGTGGACACCGCTTGCACTCGCACTCATCGCCGCGTGGCGCTGCGTCGTGCACTGGCGGCGCGGGATGCGCGCGCCGCTCTTCGTCTACCTCTGGATTGGCGCCGCGCTCTTTCCCGCACTCGGCTTCATCGATGTGTGGCCATTCCGCTATTCGGTCGTCGCCGACCACTTCGCCTACGCAGCGATGCCTGCGTTCGCACTCGTGCTGGTCGCGGCGGTCCATGCGGGCCTCAAGCGCTTCGCTCCGCACCGCTCGCTCGCGCCCGCGGCGCTGCTCGGCGCATTCGCGCTCGCGTCGGTGGTGCTTTCGGTACGCGCGACCGCGAAGTACGAGTCCGAGGAGACGCTCTGGATGAAGACGCGCGAGCAGAACCCCGCCGCGTGGATCGCGCACAACAACCTCGCGACGATCCGCCTGCGCGAGGCCGAGTCCGCGCTCGCCGCGGGCGATGGAAGCGCCGTGCGTGCGAAGGCGGGGGAAGCGGCCGACCTCGCGGCGCAGGCGGCGGCCCTGAAGCCCGACGAGTTCACCAACGCGGTCAACGCGAGCGAAGCGCTGCGCCTGCTTGGCGACAACGGTGGCGCGCTCAAGGCGATCGACCGCGCCGTCGCGCTCGCTCCGCACATCGCCGAGAACCACTGGTTGCGCGCGCGCGTGCTCGAGGCGCTCGCTCGGCCCGACGAGGCGCGCGACGCGCTGCTGCGCTCGGCCGAGGCTGGTGCGGGGAGCTTCGACGAACTGGCCGCGCGGCGCGACCTCATGCGCCTTGCCGCTGCAGGCGGAGACAACACCGCGGCGCTCGCGCAGTGCCGACGCATCGTCGCGCTTGCTCCAAGCGACACCGACATGGTGGCGAACCTCGGCGCGCTGCTCGTCGCGACGGGCGACGCCGAGCAGGGGAGGAAGACGCTCCTCAAGGCGCTGTCGATGCATGAAGACGGGTTCGTCTTCCGCGCGCCGCAGCCATGGTTCGCGACCGCGTCGAGATACCTCGCGCTCGCAGCCGAGACGCGGCTCGATGCCGAGGAGGACCGCGCCGCGAAGCTCGTCGCCATGCGGCTCGTGACCCGCTCGAACGGCGACATGGGCGCGCGCTTCCTCGAGGCGGCGCAACGACTTGCGCAAGGCGACGAGTCAGCGCGGCCCGCGCTCGTGCGCATGGAGGCCGACGCGCGCAACGCGGGTGCCGCCGACTTCGCGGATCGCATCGCAGCGTTCCTGGCGGCGCGGCCTGTGAAACCGTGAACGCTCCATGCGCCGCGACGCGGCGTTCTGCTACCCTCGTCGCGCGCGGCCGTCGCCGCGTACGCATGCTGGTCCGAAGACGGTGCGAATCCGTCGCGAAGGCGTCACCGTGAGCTGCCGTGCAGCGAGCCGGGTCGAGTCCAGCAGGCGTCGTGTTCACCGCCTCCGCTCCTGAGGCGTTGCGGAACCGCTGGGCAAGCATGCCCCGCATTCGCACGCTGCAGGGAACTCCACGGAGCGGTTCGTCCGTTGCCGCGTTGGAGCCGCGGCGCACCGCGGCCGCTCCTGCCGCGAGAAGTGGAGATGCGCATGAAGCGCTTCCTGTGTGGTTCGATCGTCGTGTCGCTCTTCGCCTCGGCTCCCGCGGCCGCCGCGCTTGTCGGAAGCTGGACGGTGGGCTCGGGCGCGAACTCGAGCTTCGTGCAGATCGAGTTCGGAAACGGCAACGCGTATCTCTACGATGTCCGCTACGACGGCGCACAGACGGGCCGCGGGCTGTTCGACACGATCGCGGCCGCGCAGCCTGGGTTCTTCGCGTTCGAGGTGATCACCTTCAGCTTCGGCGATGCGCTCTTCGGCATCTCGATCGGCGGCGACACGAACTCGGGCTTCGGAAACCCGCCGCTCTACCTCGACTACTGGCACTACTGGACGCGCGGCGCAGGCGACCCGTCATGGACCGAGTCGTTCGTCGGTTTCGGCGACCGCACGGTGTCGAACGGCTCGTGGGATGGTTGGGTGTTCGATTCGGCGAACGCGCCGAGCGCAGTGCCCGCGCCTGGCGCGCTCGCGATCGTCGCGCTCGGCCTCGCCGCGCGCCGCCGCCGCTGACCGCTGTCACTTCAGCGTCTTGAGGTACGCGACCGCGTCGCGGATCTCCTCGTCGCTCAGGACCGACTGCATCGAAGGCATCGCGCTCGCGCCCGCGTTCGCGTAGCCCTGCACCACGACCTCGTTCGGATTGACGAGCGAGTGGAGCAGGTAGCGCGCGTCGCCGCGCGTGGCGATGCCGTCGAGCGCGGGAGCGGCGTTGCCGCCCGTGCCTCCGATCGCGTGGCACTTCATGCACACCGCGCTCTGGTGGTAGAGCACGATGTCGCGTCCGCGCGTCGCGTCGCCGCCCTCGAGGGCGACCGCCTCGTAGCGTGCGATCGGGTCGGATCCGAGCGACGACTTCCAGCGCTCGAGCGCCGCGTAGACGGGGCCCTCGGCGCGCATCGCGGCGGCGCGCACGACATCGAGGCGCAGCGCGGGGTCGAGCGAGCCCGCCGCGAGCTGCTCGGCAAGGGGCGCGAGCGCCGTGTCGGCGGCGACTCCGAGGCCGCTGAGGTCGGCGACGGCACGCTGGCGCTCGAGCATGGTGCCATGCTCGGCGGCGTCGGCGAGCGCACCGAACGCACGCTGGTCCTTACGACGGAGCAGCATGGTGCGCGCCTCGGCGCGGAGCTCGGGGACATCCGACGACACGGCGGCATCGATCGCGGCACCGAGGCGCGGCGTGGTGTCGGTGGCGAGCGCGCGCAGGCTCGAGACGCGCTCGGCGGGAGAGAGGCGCGCGTCGGCGACCGCGCGCAGCGAGGCATCGGGGTCGAGCGAGACGCCGACCTTCGCGGCGACATCGTTCACCGCGCCACGCACGAGCGGGTTCGGGCTCTCGGCGAGCGGCGCGAGCTTGCGCGCCAGCACGCCCTTGAACGCCGCCGCGTCGCGCGTCGTGCCGTCGATCGGGCGGAACGCGCCGTTGACGCGGTTGCGCGGCGCAGGTGCAAGCCACGAGGCGAGCGTGTCGAGCGCCTCGAGGCGCATCGGCATCGGGTTCGCGGGCGATGCGGCGAAGTCGGCGAGCAGCGCCGCCGTCTCGGGCGTACCTTCGGCGAGGCACGCCTCGATCGCGCGGCGCATGTGCGGGAACTCGCTGCGGTCGACGGGCTGCGCGCCGATCGGCGACTCGACCTTGCCGCTCGGCAGGCGCCACATGATCGAGAGATGGTCGCCGCCGCCACCCTCGGCGTGCAGCGCGCGGATCGCGTAACGGCGTCCCTTCTCGAGTCGCACGGGCTTCGAGCGCTGGCCCGGCTGTCCGTCGTACTCGCCTGGATTCGAGTAGCCCTCGACGGTCGCGATCTCGCGCAGCGTGGCCGCGTCCTCGCCCGTACCGAGGAAGAGGATCGAGTCGTCGTCGCTCGCGATGCCGAAGATGTAGTCGCCCGTCTCGGGCGCCTCGATGAAGCCGCTGAGGCGCGAGAGGTACTGGTTGCCCGCGTTGCGCGGAGCTTCGGGCAGCGCGAGGTCCTTGCGCTCGTCGGGCTCGCGCGCGAAGAGCGCGGTGTCGGCGAGGTCGGCGCGCGTGCCGACGCGGCCGAGCTTCCACACCTCGCGCGTGAAGCGGTGCGCGGGCGGCGCGACCTCGGCCAGGCTCTGCTCGGGCTCCGTGGCGCCGAAGCGCGCGATCGATGCGGCGAGCCGTGCGCGCAGCGCGGGCATGGGGATGTCGTTGATCGCGCGCGCCGCCTCGAGGCGGATGCGGCGATCGGGGTCGTTCAGGGAGCCCGCGATGCGCTCGTCGCGCAGCTTGCGCATGGCGAGGCACGCCGACATGCGGATCGCGGGCGCGGGGTCGGCCGCGAGTTCGCCGAGCATCGCGCGGTTCTGCATCCAGGCGAGCGACTGCACGGCGGCGTGGCGCAGGAACGGATCGGCGTCGTTGTTCTCGGCGATCAGCGACACGACGAACGGCGTCTTGTCGTGCGCATCGAGCTTGCCGAGCGCCATGACCGCGAAGGCGCGCACGCGCGAGTTCTCGTCGCTGCAGAGCTCGGCCAGTCGGTCGGCGGCGCCGATGTGGCGCGCCTCGCCCAGCATGCGCGCGGCCTGCGCGCGGAGCTCGGCGTCGCGGTCGTCGAGGACGGGCATGACATAGTCGCCTGGCGTCGTCTCGCCGCGCAGCGTCTGCGCCTCGAGCACGCCCGATTCGCGCAGACGCATCGAGGCCTGCTGGCCGAGCGCCCAGATCGCATGGATGCGCGCGAAGCGGTCGCGCGCGTTGACCGCGACATCGCCAAGGCGCGCGGTCGTCTCGCGCCCGCGGGCGGCGAGCGCGAACTGCGCGCGCTGGCGCACGCGGCGGTCGGCGTGCGCGAGCAGCGAGACGAGTTCGTCGGTGTCGCGTTGCGCGAAGCCTTCGCGGAAGAGGCGCGTGACATCGGCGATGCGCGGATCGCGCATCGCGGCTTCGTCCCACACCGCGTAGAGCTCGCCCTTGTCGCCCGAGCCCCAGCCTCCGCCCCAGTCGGTCATGTAGATGCGGCCGTCGTAGCCGAAGTCGACATCGGTGGCGAGCACATTCTCGACGAACGGGTGCTCGTCGACGACCTTGAAGCCCGCGCCGACGGGCTCGAGCGCGAGCGCGAGGATGCGCGAGTAGCTGTCGCCGCCCAGGAAGTCGCACAGGAAGAAGTGGTCCCTGTAGCGCTCGGGCAGGCCGAGGCCTGGATAGAAGACGAGGCCCGACGGGCCCGCGCCGACATGGTCGAGCGGCGGCAGCGTCCATGCGGGCTGCAGCGGGCTGAACTCCTGCACCCTGTGCGGCGCAAGGTCGGGGCGCAGGTGCCAGATGCCTTCCTGGTTCCACGGCCCGCGCTGGTTCGCGCCTTCGAGCGTCTGGTAGTCCATCGACCAGCCCGTCTCGCCGCCCTCCATGCAGTAGACGAAGCGCGCCTTGTCGCCGCCGTCGGAGTTGTTGTCGCCCGTGAAGAGGTTGCCGTAGTTGTCGAA
>JAJTGK010000131.1 GCA_021297815.1 Planctomycetaceae bacterium | reverse complement strand
ATCATTGATGGAGGCGTTCGCAGGTGGAAACTCGAGCGACGCGAACTCGGAGAGCGAAACCCAGCGCACCTCGGCGGTGCCGTGCGCCACGGGCGTCGCCGTCGGCGTGACGCGCACGATGCACGCATGGAGGCGCACGGTGCGCTCGCGCGTCAGGCTCGGGTCGGTGTGCTCGGCCACTGCGAGCGGCTCGCAGGTGCCCACGAGGTCGTGCACGCCAATGCCGACTTCCTCCCAAGCCTCGCGAAGCGCCGCCGACACCGCACCCTCGCCTGGCTCGATCTTGCCACCAGGCAGCTCCCAGGCGTCTCCGCGGATCGCCTCCTTCGGGCGGCGCCCGACCAGGATCTCGACCTCGCCAGCCGCGTTCAGCCGCCAAACCGCGAGCACCGACACCTCCACGGCCGCGGGGCGTGGGGGTTCGAGGGCAGCGTCCGAGGGCCGAGAATCGAGCACGGGCTGGGATTCAGTCATAAGTCCTTAACCTGTCAGCACTTGCCGAATATGCGCAGACTTCGAAAACGGACCGCGCTTTCCATTGACCTTGGCTTGCTCGCAAAGGTACCCTCAGCCCGTCGCTCGGACAGGCCCTCGGCCGCCGAGCCACACGGATCAACCCCTCCTGCGAAGGAACGCGCCCCCGACCTGCGGCGGACGAAAGTTCCCATCGCCTGAGGACACAACCCATTGCGGCTCCTCGTGAGCTGCGATCACGCCGTCCGGAGCGAGTCGGAGCGCGCCGGACGGCGGTTTTTTTGGCGCGGTCGCCACGGCGGCCCGCCGCAGGCCGCGCAGGTTCATCGCGCGCTTCCCGAAGCAGACTCCCTCATCCCACGCGCGCGCTCCACGAGGCCGGCCTCGTTGTCGTCGCGCGCCGAAAGCGTGAAGCGCCAGCGCGTGTCGCTGCGCGAGACGCCTGGCGAGATCTCGGCGAAGAAGTCGACCGGCGGGAAGTCCCAGCCCGCGGGCGTGCTTCGTGCGCTCGTGACGAGCGTCTCGTAGCCGTCCTTCTCGACGCGGATGTCGTACTCGCCGTGATGCAGGATCGCCACATCGACGGGCGTACGGCCGACCTGCGCGTCGTTCATCCAGATGAGCGCCCCTGGCGGATCGCTCTCGATGAACACGCGCCGCTCCACGCACCCCGTGGCGGCGCCTGCGGCGAAGAGCAGCGTGGCGAGGGTCGCGCGGCGCATGATCAGTCGAACTCGTCTCCGCGGAAGGTCGATGCGAGGTACGCCTCGCGGACCGCGGCGTCGTTGATGATCTCGCGGGGCGTACCTTCACGCAGGTTGCGCCCCTCGTGGATGATGTACGCGCGGTCGCAGATGCGCAGCGTCTGCTGCACATTGTGGTCGGTGACGAGCATCGCGATGCCCGCGTCGGCGAGACGGCGGACCTCGCCCTGCAGTTCCTCGACCGTGTGCGGGTCGACCGCGGCGAACGGCTCGTCGAGCAGCATGAGCCGCGGGCGCGTGACGAGCGCCCGCGCGATCTCGAGCCTGCGGCGCTCGCCGCCCGAGCAGGTGCGCGCCTCGTCCTTCGCCTTGTGCACGAGGCCGAACTGCTCGAGGAGCTCGCGCGCGCGCGCCTTGCACTGCTCGCGCGAGAGCGCCTGCGTCTCGAGGATCGCGATGAGGTTCTCCTCGCAGGTCAGGCGCTGGAAGATGCTCGGCTCCTGCGAGAGATAGCCCATGCCCGAAAGCGCATGGCGGTACATCGGCTCGCGCGTCACATCCTTGCCGTGGAACGACACCGAGCCGCCCTCGGGCGTGATCATGCCGATCGCCATGCGGAACGATGTGGTCTTGCCCGCGCCGTTGCGGCCGAGCAGCCCGACGACCTCGCCTGCGTTCACCTCGAACGAGACGCCGTCGACGACCTTGCGGCCGTTGTAGCTCTTGATCAGGTTGCGTGCCTCGAGGAGCGCCACGCGCGCAGTGTAGCGCGGGGCCGTGGCGCGATGGCCGCGCTACTTCGCCGCCTGCTCGCGCGCGGCGGACTTCTCGCCGCGGTCCTCGCGCAGGCGGATGGTGACGCGGTCGATGCGCGTGGGGCCTGCCGCGGCGATCTCGAACACCGCCTCGGGCAGCTCCTCCGACTCGCCGCGCTCGGGCACGCGGCCGAAGCGGTCGAGCAGGTAGCCCGCCACGGTGTCGAAGTCGCCATCCTCGGGCAGCGAAAGGCCCAGGCGTTCGTTGACCTCGGTGATGGGCACGCGGCCGTCGGCCTCGAACACGCCCTCGGCGCTCTCGACGAGCGTCGGCGGCAGTTCGTCGGCGGGCTCGTGCTCGTCGTGGATCTCGCCCACGATCTCCTCGAGGACATCCTCGATGGTGCAGAGGCCCGAGGTGCCGCCGTACTCGTCGACGACCACGGCCATGTGCACCTCGCTCTGCTGGAAGTCGCGCAGGAGCTCGCCCACGGGCTTGGTCTCGGGCACGCGCAGCGGCTCGCGCAGGAGCGGCTTCATGCGGAATCCATCGGTCGCGGCGCCGAAGTGGCGCACGAGGTCGCGCACATAGAGGATTCCCACGATCTCGTCGAGGCTGTCGGAGTAGACGGGGATGCGCGAATGGCCGATCGCGGCCATCTGCTCGCGCACCGAGGCGAGGTCGTCGCTCAGCTCGATGGCCTCGATGTCGGTGCGCGGGGTCATGACGCTGGCGACGGTGGTTTGTCCGAAGACGACCGCGCGCTGGAGGAGCGTGGCCGCGACGGGGTCGATCTCGCCCTCGCGCTTGCGGTCCTCGATCGAGTGGATGAGCCGTTCCTCGGTCTCGTCCTCGCGCAGGTTCGCGCCCGAGAGGCGGCGCACGACCTCGTCGACGAAGCCGACCGCCGCAAGCAGCGGCCCGACCACGATGAGCGTGACGCGGATGAACGGAAGGCTCGTGGCGATGGTCGCGTAGGTGGCGTGACGGGCGATCGCCGACGAAAGCACGCTGGTGAAGAGCCAGACGAGCGCCACCGAGACCGCGGCGGTGGCGAGAAGCCCGCCGAGCGTGACGCGCGAGGCTTCGCCGAAACCCTCGAAGGCGACAAGCACCGTGGCGAAGAGCGCGACGCGTCCGAGCGTGCGGAAGAAGGCGACCGCGTGCGAGGCCTCCTGCATGCGCGCGAGGATCCAACCGCCGCGCTCGAGCAGGCCGCGCGCCTCGAGTTCCGTCTCGAGCCCCGAGCGGCTCGCCTGGACGAGCGCCAGGTTCAGCGACGAGAAGTAGCTCGTCGCCGCCACGGTCAGGATGATGGAGAGGAGCAGGTACAGGCTCATCAGGACAGGCTCGCGAAGACGCTCCGCAGACCACGATGGTAAAGGTCCGAGGAGTGCATGCATCGGCTCGCACGCGTTGCGGGGCGCGTGGCCGAGAAACACGGCCATTCGGAAGCACAGAGGCCGTAGACGCGGCGGTCGAAGCGACCCGAACCCGTCAGGACGCGCGGTACACGGGCCCGATGCCGCACGCCGACAGGATGCGGTCTTCCTCGGCGTGGATCGCGGCGGCGGACTCTTCGGTGTCGTCGCGGAAGCCACAGGCGTGCAGCGTGCCGTGCACGGCGTAGAGAAGGACCTCGCGCACTACATCGTGCCCACGCGCGGCGGCCTCGCGCGCCGCGACATCGGTCGAGATGATCAGGTCGACCTCCACCGCCGACGACGCGTCGGCCTCGTCATGCGCAGGAAAGCTGAGGACATCGGTCGTCCCCTCGACGCCCGAGTACCTGCGGTGTGCCTCGTCCATCGCGGCGTCGCCGACGAGCATCGCGTCGACACGCGCCACCGCGCGGGGGAAATGCGGAATCAGCAACTGCATCGCGCGCGCCAGCGCAGCGCGGTCAAGCGCCTCGGCGCAGCCCGCGCCTGCATGGAACGCGACGGTGGGCCCCTGCCCGCTCAACGCGAGACCGTAAGCGACACGCCGACCGAGGCCGCCACATGGTACGGCTTCACGCGCGCCTCGAACTCGGCGCGGTACTTGTTCACGATCGTGCGGATCGCCCAGTTGTTGCCGTCCGAGAGGCCGCAGATCGTGGTGCCGGGCATGATGCCCATCGAGCCCGCGATCTCGAGGAGGAGATCGAGGTCCTTCGTCGTCGCGTCGCCGCGCTCGATGCGCGTGATGAGCTTGTAGATCCAGCCCGCGCCCTCGCGGCACGGCGTGCACTGGCCGCACGACTCGTTCTTGAAGAACCGCGCGATGTTGCGCGCGACGGCCACCATGTCGGTGTCCTCGTCGAACACGGTCGGGCACGCGGTGCCGAGGCCCATGACATCGCAGCGTCGACCGATGTCGAAGTCCATCGGTGCGTCGAACTGGTCGGGGCCGAGGATGCCCATCGACACGCCGCCCGCGATCGCGCCCTTGAACTTCTTGCCGCCGCGCATGCCGCCGCAGTAGTCGTCGACGAGCTTGCGCAGCGGAATGCCGAGGTCGCACTCGTACACGCCCGGGCGGTTCACATGGCCCGAGACGCCCATGAGCTTCGGGCCGTAGCTCGGCGCGCCGCCCATCGAGCTCTCGCAGCCTAGCGACTTCCACCACGCCAGGCCCTTGTCGACGATCGGGCCGACCGCCGCGAGCGTCTCGACATTGTTGATGATGGTCGGACGGCCGAACAGGCCCTTCACCGCGGGGAACGGCGGCTTCAGGCGCGGCCAGCCGCGGCGGCCCTCGACCGCCTCGAGGAGCGCGGTCTCTTCACCGCAGATGTACGCGCCCGCGCCGCGGTGCAGGTAGCAGTCGACGGCGAACTTGCTGCGGCCGTTGAGCAGGCCCTGCTTGCCGAAGATGCCCTTCGCGTAGGCCTCCTGGATCGCCTTCTCGACGACCTTGGCCTGGTGGTGGTACTCGCCGCGGATGAAGAAGTACGCGGTGTCGAGCTGGCACGCGTAGCACGCGATGGCGATGCCCTCGAGCACGATGTGCGGGTCGTAGTCGCAGAGCAGGCGGTCCTTGAAGGTGCCTGGTTCCGCCTCGTCGCAGTTGATGCAGAGGTAGCGGCGACCGCCATCGGGCGGCGCGAGGAACGACCACTTCAGGCCGCAGGAGAAGCCCGCGCCGCCGCGGCCGCGCAGGTTCGCGTCCTTGACCAGGTTCACGATGTCGGCGGGCGTCATCTCGATGGCCTTCTCGAGCGACTTGTAGCCGCCCGTGGCCAGAAACTCGTCGACGCCGACGGTCTTGCGGTTCTTCGGGTCACCCCACGGTGCGGTGGGAATGCGCTTGGTGAGAACGGGTTCGGTCACTGGCATGGTTCGTTCCGATTCGTCTCGTGTTCCGAGTCAGGCGCGCGGAGCGCCGTCCTGCGGGTCGTAGATCACTTCGTCGATCGTCGTGCGTCGCAGGATGAAGTCGCCCCGACGGGCCTCCTGGACATTTCTGGCGACCTCACGCGCCTCGCCGCGCCCGAAGGCGCCTTGCTGCGCGTCCGCGGGAACCTCCCGCGGCGGGTTTCCTTCGTCCTCGAGGCCGTCCGCGATGCCGCGGAAGAAGCCCTCGAGGTTGCGCAGCAGCGACGGCTCGCGGCCGGCGTTGTCGCGCGGTTCGGGCATCAGTGGTGCCCGCCCCCACCCTTCGCGGCCTCGTCGATGAGACGGTCGACCTTCTCGATGGTGAGGTTCTCGTGCAGCGTTTCGTTGAAGAGCGCGACGGGCGCCGTGTCGCACGAGCCGAGGCACTCGAGGGCGAGCAGCGTGAAGCGGCCGTCGTCGGTGGTCTCGTGGGGCTCGAGGCCGAGGCGGTTGCGCACATGGTCGAGCAGCTTCTGGTGGCCGCAGACCTCGCAGGCGATCGACTGGCAGATGCCGATCACGCACTGGCCGACGGGCTCGGTGTGGAACTCCTCGTAGAAGGTCACGGTGTCCATGACCTCGGCGGGCGTAATGGAGAGGAACTGCGCGACCTCGAGCATCGCCTGGTACGGGATGTGGCGGTACTCGTGCTGAAGGTCGTGGAGGATGGGAAGGAGCGCGCCCTGCTTGGTGGCGTAGCGAGGGAGGAGGTCCTTGGTCCAACGGGCCTTCATGGCGTCGGAGCAGTAGGGCTCGGCGCGGCGAGGGATCTTGGTGGTGGAGGAGGGCTTGGTTTGCCAGCTCATGATTTTGGCGCTCGCAACGGATTGCTCGCTCTGGCGCGAGTCGGGTCTTGTCTGGGCGCTCGCAACGGATTGCTCGCTCTGGCGCGAGGGAAGCGTTCTTGACTTCTGGTGATCAGCGGTCGAGTTCGGCCGCGATGATGTTCAGCGAGCCGAGCACGGCGACGATGTCGGCGAGCTGGTGGCCTTCGATCATCTTGGGGAAGATCTGGTAGTTGATGAAGCACGGCGGGCGCGTGCGCGCGCGGAACGGGTACTTCGAGCCGTCGGCCACGAGGTAGTAGCCGAGCTCGCCGTTCGGGCTCTCGATCGCGCCGTAGGTCTCGGCGACGGGCGTGTCGAAGCCGCGGTTGTGCATGTAGAGCTCGAAGAGCTGGATCACGCCCTCGATCGAGCCGTACACATCGGCCTTGTCGGGGACCTGCAGCTTGCCGTCGGCGACGGCGTTCAT
>JAJTGK010000130.1 GCA_021297815.1 Planctomycetaceae bacterium | reverse complement strand
GACGCGGGTGAGAGCGTCATCTTCATCGAGAGCGCGGCGGGCGCGGGCATCGCTGGGTTCCGCACGTTCTGGGGCGGCCTTTCGAGCCTTCAGGTCGGCTTCTACTCGGGCTCGGGCCTCGGCTTCTCGTCGGGCGGCGACGGCGCGTGCCTGTTCGACGCGTCGGGTTCGATCCTCAGCCAGGTGAGCTTCGGCGCCGCAACGAGTGGTTCGAGCTTCTTCTACGGCTGGGACGCCTCGGGCAACCTCGACCCCTCGTACAACGGCCTGGTGAGCACGGTCGGTTCGATCGGCACCCAGATCGGCTTCTCGTCGAGCGGCGACACCTCGTCGGCCGGCACGGCCATCGGCGTTCCGGCCCCAGGCGCGATCGCACTGCTCGGCCTCGCGGGCCTTGCTGGCCGCCGCCGCCGCTGATCCACGATCGGCAATCGTCTTGCCACCCGCGTGCCGGGCAACCGGCTCGGCGCGCGGGTGGTTTTTTGCGAGCACACCGTACGCGGCATCTCGGCCGCTCGGGACTTGGCATCATGCAGGCATGGATTCCCCGAGGGGCGTATTCGTTCGCATGCTGCGCCGAGGTTGGCCGCACGCGCTTGCGGGCTTGTCGGCGACCCTCTTCATGGCGTGGGGCCTTCCCCTCATGCTTGCGTTGCGCGGCATCGCGCCCGATGTCGCCACGGTCAGCAGGTGGTACCGCGCGCTCGACGGGGCGCCGAACGACGACGACCAGTTCGAGACCGCGCGCGCCGAGCGGCGATGGGCGAGCTATGTGGGCGACGCCGCAGGCGTTCCCATGATCGTGTCGCTTCGGCCGCGGCCGCTCGGGCTGATCGGCGACACGCTCTTCTGGTGCGCCGTGTCGTGGGTCGCGGTCGCGTTTCCCACGGCGGTGCGCCGTCGTCGGCGCGAACGGCTCGGAAAGTGCGGCGATTGCGGCGTGCCCCTCGACCCGCATGCCGTGAAGCGCCCCGACAAGTGCCCCGATTGCGGCGCGTCGCTGCCGCATGATCCGCTCGGATTCGCGCGCAGCCCCGAGATGCACTTCCAGAACCACTACACATGGTTCGTGTTCGTCTCGAGCCTCGACATCATGCTGACCTGGAAGATCCTCGACCGCGGCGGGCTCGAGGTGAACCCCGTCGCGAAGCTCGTGATCGACGCGTGGGGCATGCATGGCGCCATCGCGTTCAAGTTCGCGCTGATGCTGTGGGTGATCGTCGCATGCGAGATCCTGGCGCGCATGAAGCGCTCGGCAGGCAAGCTGCTGGCGACGCTCGCCGTCGTGATCAGCGCGATGCCCGTCGCGTGGTCGCTCACGCTGCTTCTTTGGCATGCGCTTGTTCCCGAGTGACGCGTCGCGCGGTCAGCCGCGAAGCCGCCACGCGCCGGTCGCGAGCGACGAGCAGATGGTTTCGGCCGCATGAGGCTTCGCGCGCAAAAGCGCAGACTCACGCATGCGGTCCATGCGGTCGTCGTCGGCGAGCAGCGTGCGCACGCGCCACGCGATCGACTCGGGTGAGTTGAGCCGGATCGCCGCGCCCCACTCGAGCAGGTGGTCGCTGTTGCGCTCCTCCTGCCCAGGCACGGGATTGACGATCGCCATCGGCAGGCCGCACGCGAGCGCCTCGCTCGAGGTCAGCCCGCCCGGCTTTCCGATCGCAAGGTCACTTGCACGCATGAGTTCGTGCATGCGGTCGGTGAAGCCGAACACCACGCCGCGCATCCGCGCGCCCTCGTTCGCGGCCACGATGCGCGCCACGCGCTCGCGCAGGGGAGCGTTCTTGCCGCACACGATCGCCACGCTGCCGTCGAGCTCGAGCTGCAGCAGGCGCTCGAGCGTCGCGTCGATGAACGAGACGCCGACACCGCCGCCCGAGACGAGGAGCGCGGGGCCGTGCTCGCGCAGCCCGTGCTTCTTGCGCAGTTCCGCACGCGGTGCGAGCGGCGCCGAGAACGCGCACGAGATCGGGATGCCCGTCACCTCGATGCGCGCGCGGTCGACGCCCTTTCCCTCGAGGATCTCGACCGTTTCCTGCGTCGCCACGAACCAGCGGTCGGCGTTCGTGCACGCCGCCCAGAGCGCGTGCGCATCGATGTCGGTCACGACGACCGCGAAGGTGCCGTTCCATTCGCGCCGCGCCACCATGTCCGACACCACTTCCGCGGCGAGGAAATGCGTGCACACGATGCAGTCGGGCTGCTCGGCGACGATGCGTGCGCGCAGGCCCTTGAGCGCGTGCCGCTGGGCGAAGCGCCGCGAGCCGCCGCCGCGCGTCGAGTCGCTGGTGCGGTACAGCCAGCCGACCACACCAGGAGCGCGCTCGATCAGCCCGAGATACGCGTTTCGGTAGATCCAGCGGAACGGCGGATTCGCGTGCTCAAGGCAGTCGACGACATACGCCTCGGCGGCCCAGCGTCCGCGGAGCAGCGCGTCGCGCACCGCCTCCGCCGCGCGGGTGTGTCCGCTGCCGATCGAGCCCGTGATCAGCATGCAGCGCGCGATCGGCGCATCGGCGTCTGGCAACGGCGCCGCGCGAACCGCGTGCATCCGCTGTTCCGATGGGCTCGCACGCATCGATGAACCGACGCTTCCATGCATCGAGGAAAGTGTGCGGTCGCGGGATGCGCGTCGCGTTTACGCAGCGTAAGGATGCCGTGAAGCGCGATGCGCGTGGCTTCGGGTCACCGCCGCATCGCACGCTCGATGTCGGCGACGGTCTTCGGAATCGCCGCCGTCAGGTTCACGCCGCCCGCCTTCCTGGTGACCAGGATGTCGTCCTCGATGCGTACGCCGAGATTCTCGCCAGGCAGGTAGATGCCGGGCTCGATCGTGATGACCGCGCCCTCGGGAATCGGGCCCTCGGGCGTGATGTCGTGCACCTCGAGCCCGAGGTGATGGCCGCAGCCGTGGAAGAACGCGTCGCCGTAGCCCGCCTTCGTGATCACATCGCGCGCGGCCTTGTCGATCGCCGCGAAGGTCGTGCCCGCCTTCGTCGCGTCGATGGCGGCGAGCTGCGCGTCGAGCACGATCTCGTAGATCTCGCGCTGGCGCTTCGTGAACTTGCCGCCCACGGGGAAGGTGCGCGTCACATCGCACGCATAGCCCATGTATTCGGCGCCCGAGTCGAGCAGGATCACATCGCCGTCCTTGAGCGGCTCGCGGTTGCCGTGGTAGTGGAGCACGGTCGCGTTGAACGCGCCGCCCGCGATCGTGTGGTACGCCGCCTTGCGCGAGCCGTTCGTGCGGTAGCCGTGCTCGGCGAGCTCCTGCACATCGAACTCGGTGATCCCTGGCTTCAGCCCGCGCAGCACCGCGTCGTAGCCCTTCGCGGTGATGTCGGCCGCGCGCTGCATCAGCGCGGTCTCGGCCTTCGACTTCGCCGCGCGCATCGTGGCGAGCAGCTGCGTGTGGTCGACGAACGACGAGCCGGGAATGCGCTCGCCGCTCCTGCGCAAGACATCGAGGTCGGGCGACACGGGCGCCGTGTGCGCCGCGAACGGGTGCAGCAGCGCGAAGCGCTTCGCGCGCTTCGTCGCCTCGAGCAGGAAGCGCGCGAACGCCGTCGTGCGCATGATCGTGCCCACGCCGTACTTCGCCTTCAGCTTCGACGAGATCTCCTCGCGGAAGCCGTCCCACTTCTCGAGCTCAGGGTTGAGCGGCTTCAGGAACAGGATCGCGCGCCGCGCCTCGACGGGGTTCGTCGGGTCGAGGAGCAGCACCGCGCCAGGCTCGTCGACGATGCCCGTGAGGTACTGGAAGTGCGGATGCGCGCGGAAATCGCCGTGGATGCTCGCGTCCATGTCGCCCGCGAACACGAGCCCGACCGCGTCCTTCAGCGTGCGCAGCACATGCTCGCGGCGCGCGGCGTACTCGCCGAGCGCGATGCCGTGCAAGGTGGTTTCCGAGGAAGCGGGGGCGGCGGTGGAGGTCTTCTTGGCCATGGGGCGCGCAGTGTAAGCGCGCAGGGTGTCACAGGGCGCAGATGACCCGCACGAAGCGCAGCAGGTCGTCGAGGCCATGCGCGACGATGTGATCAATCACGGGGCGGGCGATGCGCTGGTAGTCGTGCACGGCGATGTTGCGGAAGCCGACCATCTTCTGGAGTGCTCCGCAGAGAGCAGGATCGATGATCTTCGCCTCTGCAAGAAGGCGAAACGCATCGCGCCGATCCTGTGGGATCCCAAGTTCGCGAAGGCGCACCACATGCATGGCGGCATCGATGGAAGCCTCGCAGGCACGCTGGATGTTCAGCACGATCGAGTCTTCGACCGCCTGGGCGATTTCGTCGCTCACCTTTCGAGCCCGCTCGGTGCGAATGCGAGCAACGCAGCGCTCGATGGTCGTTGCCTTGTTCAGCAGGACCTCGTTTGCCGCCATCTAGACCGCCTTCCGTGCCCGAAGGAATGATTCGACGATGGGCGCGCGCTGCTCGCTGAACGACACATGCTCGGAGAAGCGAGTCGTTGCGAAGAGCTCGGCCGCGAAGTCGTCGCGGCAGCGGATGCGTCGGCCCTTGAGGACGACCTCCATCGCGAGCACTCCGGACGCCTTGCGAAGATCGACAAGATCGACATCAAGCGACAACGCCGTCGCAATCGACTGCGCGGCGTTGAAAGCCTCCAACTCGGAGAGCGGCCGCGTGCACAACACCGCGATGTCGAGATCGCTCTCTCGCTGATACGAGTCGCCTGCCCGTGAACCAAAGACCCAGCATGCGAGCACGCTCGCGACGGGCGAGATCGCCGACAGCGCGGCATCGACCGCATCGGCAATCGCAGCATCTGGCGGGGTTGGCCTCTCATTCGCCATGGACGAAGTGTATCGGACGATCTCTCCTGATCCCTGCGGAGTTCACCAAGTCCCGCGCGACTCAGCCCCAGCTCGCGAGGAGATCCGCGAGGTCCAGCGCGTTCACGATCCCGTCCTGGTTCGTGTCGGCGTCGCCCGCTGCGGGGTGCGTCGATGCCCAGCGCGTCAGCAAGAGCGAAAGGTCCTTCGCGTTCACCGCGCCGTTGCGGTCGATGTCGCCCTTTTTCGGCGCACCTGGCGCGCCGTTCACCGTCAGGGTGAGCGCGGCCGAACTCCCCGCGGCCCACGAGCCGTCGAGCTGCAGGATCGCGGTGTATGCGTTGCCGCTCGACGCGAAGTTCCACACGGGGTTCGCGCCCGAAGGCGCGGGACTCGACGCCACGATCCAGTACTTCCGCCCCGCGCGCAGCGCAGGCCGCGCGCTTCCTGGCGCGGTGTGCTGCACGGGGTTCCAGCCGAGCGTCTGGATCGGGAAGCTCCACTCCTCGAGCGCGATGCCGCTCGGGCGCGACACGCCACCTTGCCCGACATCGGTCGCGTCGAGCTCAAGCCGCAGGGTCACCTGCCCGTAGGCCGAGCCCGAGTTGTTCATGAGCCATACGCGCGCGTCGTCGAAGGTGTGGTCGGCCGTTGGAACGAACCGCGCGGCCGCCTTCTGCTGCGGGTTCAGGTCGGCGCCCCACAGCCCGAAAAAACCGCCGAACGGGCCGTTCGTCGTGAACACGACCGCCGCCGATGCGATGCCCGCGGCGCAAAGCGCGACGGCGGCTGCGACGAGGCGGGGGCGGCGGGGGAGGGGCATGCCGCCAAGGCACGCGCGCCTCCCGCGCCGTCCAACGCCCGCTTTCCGAAAGGCCGCGAATCGCCGATGCTGCACGCCCAAGGGGCCGCGATCGGCCTTTCTCGGCATCATGCAGGCCTCCGAGCGGAATGGATTCGACCACTTCCCGTCCACCGAGTGGACCTGGCTCGCCACGCGCGTGATGGAGGCATCGAACGATGCGCGCATCGCCGCCGAGCTGCGCGCGCGCGTCATGGAGCGCTACGCCGAGCCGCTGCGCATCTACGCGAAGGGCACGAGCCTCGGTTGGCTCGACGACCCCGAGGCGCTTGTGAACGGCTTCTTCGCAAGCAGGCTGGCGCGCGACGAGTATCTCCTGAAGTGGTTCGAGAGCGCGATGCCGCTGCGGCGATTCCTCGCGAACGGCATGCTCCTCTACCTGCGCGAGGAGCGCCGCGCGCGCATGCGCCGCGAGCGTCGCGATGGCGCGTCGCTCGACGCCATGCACGAGCAGGGCGCCGACGCGCTCGTCGCCCCCGACGACTCGCGCGCCTTCCGCGAGCTCGAGCGCGCGTGGGCCCGCAGCGTGCTCGGCGAAGCCTGCGACCGCGCGCGCGCCGAACTCGAGGCTGCAGGACGCGGCGTGGCCTGGCGGGTCTTCGAGCGTCACTTCATCGACGGCATCTCCTACGACGAGATCGCCCGCCAGCTCGACATCCGCCCCGAGAGCGCCCGACCCGCCGCCCGCCTCGCCCAAGCCAAGGTCCGCGACTGGATGCGCTGGCTGCTCGCACTGGAGGGCGTCTCCGAACGCGACATGGACGCCGCCCTCGATGATGTCCAACGGCTGGTCGCTCCATAGCGCGAGAAGCAGGCATGTTGCTGGAGCTGCCCTATTCGCCATCCTCGCGCCGCTCGCGCTCTCGTCGGCCTATCTCCGTGTGCAAGGCGTGGACAGTCGTTCTTGTACCGCGCCCGCGACGAGCAAGGAGCAAGAGATGAACATGAAGTTAATGGCGTCGGCGTCGGCGGTCTGGTTGGCCACGGGAATCGCGAGTGGAGACACGGCTGGCACGGTGACGCGATACGCCCGGTTCAGCGCGCCGAGCGACACCATTCGCATCCTCGGTAACACATCGTTCACTGGAACTGACTGGACATATGAGATGAGAATCCGCGTCCATGTTGATACGCCGGCGAGGAGTCAGATCATCTCGGAGCAGCGCGATGCGTTGGAGTCCAAGGAGGTTCTCGTCGACGAAGGCTTCATCCGAAAGGTCACTGTTCGTGGGTATGCGTGCGGAGACACCGCATCTCATCCCGCAGATGACTCGATTCTCGGCTCATGGAAGCATCTCGCTTGGGTCCGAAGCGGCTCGCAGTTGACCTTCTACATCGATGGTCAGGCTGCGTCGACATGGTCGAGCGCCCCAGAGTGCACCGTGGATAGTCCAGATTCGTGGATGTCGATTGGGATGTTCCGCTACGGAGCGGGCTATATCCCGACTGGAACATTTCCATCATTCCTCGGTGATCTCGATTGGATCAGAATCTCTGACGGCGCACGCTATTCGCGTAGTTTCGAGCCGCCATTCGAGTGTGAAGTCCAGCCCGACGCGAACTGCGAGCTGCTGCTGAAGTTCAACGAAGCCCCTGGAACAGCCGTACTTATCGACGAGAGCCCCAACGCGTTCATTTGCGAACTTGGCGTTCCTGTTTCGCCAGGGGTTGCTGCGACTTCGCCGACCCTCGGGAACCTGGACGAAAGTTGGCCGACCTGTGGGCCGCCGTGCGATGGCGATCTCGACAACTCTGAGACCGTCAATGGCGTCGACCTCGCCATCATCCTGCAGAACTGGGGATCGCCAAGCCCGAAGTATCCGCAGGCAGACATCACGGGCGACGGCGTCGTGAACGGCGCCGACCTTGCGATCGTGCTCTCGAGCTGGGGCAACTGTCCATAACGATCGTTCGGCGCACCACCGCTGTACACAGCCCCATGGGTGGATGGACGGAGCGCCGTGTCTCGCTTGAAGCACAGCGGCCGACGCGCGTTGCGTGTCGGCCGCTGCCGTTTCGATCGAGTGTCGGGCGTCTTCACACCGTCGCTGGCGTGCGCTGCGCTTCCTCGATCAGCCGCGTCGCGTAGTTGTTCATCGCGTCGCGCAGCTGCTCGAAGCTCTCGAGCACATACAGGATCGGCTGGTAGTGGTCGATCTCGAAGCTCGTGTTGCACACCTTGTCGAGGTCAAACGGCCTGCGGTCGACCTCGGGGCTCATGAGCGCGTGCTTCGATTCGCCCGGGCTCGAGATCAGGCCCGAGCCGTAGAGCTTGACCTCGCCGCCCTCGCGGATCAGGCCGAACTCGACCGTGAACCAGAACAGCCGCGCGAGGCGCTCGGTGTGGTACGGGTCGTTCGTCAGGAGCGCGGCCTTGCCGTAGGTCTGCAGGAAGTCGGCGAACACGGGGTCGGCGTGCAGCGGCACATGCCCGAAGATGTCATGGAAGATGTCGGGCTCGGGCAGGTAGTCGAGCGACTCCTTCGGGCGGATCACGACGGTCGTGGGGAACTCGCGGCGCGCGAGGCACGCGAAGAACGCCTTCGCCGGCAGGTACCCAGGAACCGCGCGGCTCTGCCAGCCCGTGAGCTTCTGCAGGAAGTGGTTCACGCTCTTCGGCCCCTCGAGATAGGGGATGTGGTCGCGCACGAGGTTGATCGCCTTCGCGCCGCGCAGGTAGACCTGCGACGCGTGCGTGGGCAGGTACTCCATCTGGCGGTCGTACAGCGTCTGCCAGCTCTCTTGGTTCTCCGCGGTGTAGCCGTCGTAGCGCTGGCGGATGTACACCTTCGAGATGTCGTCGTAGCCAGGCTCGCCGAAGTGGTTCGCGTACTCCTGCGCGGCGTGGCCCTCGGGGCCATCGATCATCGCGTGGTTGAGGCTTCCGGAATACTTCTTGTCGCCTTCGGTCATGCCCATGAAGCACCTCGCAGCGCCGCGGTGGTGCGGCTCCGAGAATTCTACGGCTCAAAGGGCCGATCAGGTCGGCCGTCGCCCCCCAAGGCGGGCGATCCGCACCGTCAGCCAGCCGTCGCGTCGGGATCGTCCGCCATACAGTCGAGCACCTCGAGGGCGTCGTTCGCGTCGACGATTGGCGGGTCGACGGGGATGCGGTGCACCTCGAAGCGCCCTCGCACATCGAAGCCGATTGGGTCGACGCCGACGAGCCGCGGATCCTCGATGTCGAGGCCTGCGGCTCGCGACGCCGCCTTGCGCAGCGTGTCGCGCCGCGTCGCGTTGATCTCGCGACAGAGGCGCGCCTCGTCCTTCGCAAGCGGGTTGGGCTGCATGAGCGCAAGCCCGTCGAGCATGTGCCCGCCGAAGCGCGCGCAGTCGATCGAGAGCCGCGCCCAGCGCACATCCTCGGGTTCACCGTGATAGATGCGCCAGCGGTCGCAGAGCGCCGCCTCGTCGCCCGTCTCGCGGATCTCCTCGAGCGTGAGCTGGAGGTGCATCGACTCCTCGTCTTCGTCAGGCAGGAAGAGCGCGACATCGAGCGCGCGGATCATCGCGACCATCACGGGTGCGACCAGCGTGCCGTCGGGCGCGACCACGACCTTGATCGCGACATGCTCGTCGTCGAAGCGGATCGTGCCCGCGAGGTGGCCGCGCAGGAACTGCTGCGCCTCGCGGATGAAGAGCGCTTCCTCGCTGGGTTCGTCGGATGACTCGTCGCTGGCCATGCGGCGATCGTACAGCGCGCCTACCAGCGGCGCAGGAAGAGTTCGGACTGCAGCTCGGCCTGCCTGA
>JAJTGK010000129.1 GCA_021297815.1 Planctomycetaceae bacterium | reverse complement strand
GCTGCTGCCGCCGCCGCCGCCGCTGCGGCTGCGGCCGCCGCCGCCGCGGGCGTCGGTCGACCGGCGCGCGCATCGGGCACGCCGTGCGAAAGCTCCCAGTCGCGCACATAGCGCTCGGCGATGGCGCGGTAGTCGATCGCGCCAGGGCACCACGGCGCGTAGTCGAAGATCGTCTGGCCGAAGCTCGGCGCCTCGGCGAGCTTGATGTTGCGGCGCACCGCGGGCATGAGCACCTTCGCGCCGTCCCAGGGCAGGCCGCTGCCCGCGTGCTCGTCGAAGAAGTTCGAGAGTTCCTGCACGACCTCGCGGCTGTGCGCGGTCTGCGTCTCGTGCATGCAGAGCACGACGCCGCCGACCTTGAGCTCGGGGTTCAGGCCCTGCGAAAGCAGCTGCACCGTCTCGAGCAGCTTGGTCAGGCCCTGCATCGCGAGGAACTGCGCCTGCATGGGCACGATGACCTCGTCGGCGAGGCACAGGCCGTTCAGCGTGAGCACGCTCAGGCTCGGCGGGCAGTCGATGAGCACGAAGTCGTACTCGCCGCGCAGCGACTCGAAGCGCTCGCGCAGGATGCGGTTGCGGTCGGGGTGCGCCGCGAGCTCGGTCTCGGCGCCCGCGAGGTCGGTGGTCGAAGGCAGCAGCCACAGGTTGTCGCGCACCTGCACGATGCAGTCGCGCAGCGAGACATCGGGCTCGACCAGCGCGTCGTAGGCCGTGCGTCCCACCGTCGAGCCGTCGACGCCGAGGTGCAGCGACAGGTGCGACTGCGGATCGAGGTCGATGAGCAGCGTGCGGCGGCCGAGCAGCGCGATCGCCGCGCCGATGTTCACGGTCGAGGTCGTCTTTCCCACGCCACCCTTCTGGTTGAGGAAGGCGGCGATGCGCGGCGGAACATGCGTCATGGCGCCGAGTATACGGCTTCGCGCCTGCTATTCCCGCGCGAGGAGATCGATGCGGACGCGCCTCGGAAGCGCGCGCCACGGCGTGCCCGCGAACGGCGCATCCTGCCGTCCGACGGGGGTTTCGCGCGAGAAGCCGAGCGAGAGCACCATGGCGCCGTCGGTGCGGTCGATCCACGACGGCGGCACCGCGAAGCCAACGCGGATGCGGTCGGGATAGACCGCGAACTCGACGGGCGCGCCGCCGAGAAGTCCGTCGGGGTCTTCGACCGAACCGTCGGCGGCGATGGCGATCGAGGTGCCGCGCGGACCCGCGATCACGATGCGGCCCGCCTGCGCGGGATCGCCCCCCGCCGTCACGCGCGCCTCGAGGAAGATCTCCCACCCCGTGAGCCGCGGCCGCACCGCCGCGAAGGTCGGCGCGGTGCCGTCGGTCGCGCGCTCGACGCCCGTCGCGACGGCCACGAGGTCGAGCGGGCGCACGAAGCGCGCCAGCGTGCAGCCCGCGATGCCCGCAGGCAGCGAATCGGGCAGCACGGTGATGCTGCGCGCCTGCCCGCGGTGCTCCATGCGCAGCGCGAGCGCCTCGTTGCGCGGAATGGCCGCGCCATCGACCTCGGGCGCCGTGGGCCGCGCGATGCGCATGCGCGCGATCTCCATCGGCTGCACGACCGCCGCGAGCGGCGCCTCGCCTTCGGCGATCCAGTCGAAGCGCACCACCTGCTCCTCGGTCGACGGATTCGCGATCGCGACCATGATCGAGCCGCGGTCCTCGTCGTCGATCCACACGAGGAGCGGCGAGCGCACGCGCATCCACGACGCGATGCGGTCGGCGGTCGACTGCAGGTCGCGCGCGGGCTCGAGGATCAGGGCGAGCACGGTCGAGAGTTCCTTCGTGTCGGCAAGCCACGCGGCGATCGGCGCGCGGACCTCGGCGTCGCTGCAGCGCGCGACGAGAAGCTCGGCGAACTCCGCGGCCACGCCTTCGCTCGCCGACGCGAGTCGCGCGAGCGCCGCCCGCCACAGCGGCAGCGTGGCGCGCGCAACCATGTCGGCGGGCGAACCTGCCGCGTAGGGCTCAGGCTCGGGCCAGCCGCGCAGCCCGCAGCCGAGGTCGAATCGGAACCGCTCGAACGGTGCGCCAGGGTCGGGCAGCGAGACGAGCGGATCGGGCTCAGCCTGCGGGTCGAGCGTGCTCAGCCGTGCCGACAGCCGCTCGAGGAGGTCCTGCGGCGCGGGCTCGATCCACGAGGGCTCGAGCGACTGCCCCGCGATCGCGATGGGCGCGCCGTCGCGCGCATCGGCGGGGATGTCGAGGAAGAGATAGGCGTCGCGCGCGCCGTCGGGCCGCTCGCGCACGACACGCAGGTCGTTCGCGGCGGTCGCCCAGCGGTTCGCGATCTCTGCGGTGTCGTCGGGCCGCACGGGCCAGAGGACGGGCGCGTCGAACTCGCGCGTCTCGCCGCCGCGCGCGCCCGTCTTCACGCTCGCCCGCAGCGCGAGGCCGCACGGGCCGTCGATACGCACGGGAAGAAGGAGCGGCGCGCCGCGCACGGCGACGGGCCGTTGGACAAGCACCTTCACCGACGCGCCCGCCTGCGCCGCCGCCTGTGGCGCCGCGCACAGAAGCGCAAGCACGAGGGCGGCAAGAAGCGTCGTCACGCGGTTCGGCACGGGGGCGCGATCGTACGGCGGAAACGCGGCATGGCGTATCCTGCGGACATGTCTTCCGCCAACCGATCCGCGGGTTTCCGCAGGCCGTTCGTCCGAATCCTCCTTGCCAGCGCCGTCGCGGCGCTCGGCCTCGCCGCGCTCGGATGCGACGGCGGCAAGGCAGCGCCGTCGCCAGCGCCCGCCGCCACCGATGCTTCGCAGGCCTCCGCCGCCGCGGCCAAGCCCGCCGACGAGGTGAAGATCATGAAGGAGAACTGGCCGAACGGGAAGCCGAAGTACTGGAACGAGATGCGCCGAAACACCGCGGGCAAGTGGGACAAGAACGGCCTTGGCCGCGCGTACTACGACAGCGGCGTGCTCGAGCGCGAGGGCATGTACAAGGACGGCGTGCGCGTGGGGACCTGGAAGTACTTCAACCCCGACGGGTCGCTGCTGCGCACCGAAGAGCGCGGCGGCGGCATGCCTGAATCGTGATCGTGAGTCAGCGCACGACCTTCGCGGGCCCGAGCGCGAGGTGCGCGTAGGGGTTGCGCGTGGACTCGGGGTCGGGTGGGAACACGGGGCGCAGCGCGGCGGGGTCGCGTGCGGGCGGTGCGGCGGCAGGCGCGGGTGAACGCGCGGGTGAAGCCGCGGGCGCGAGCGTGATGGGCTCGAGCTCGCGGCGTGCGTCGATCGAGAGGTCGACGCGCGCGGGCGTCGTGTGGGTGCGCTGCTCGCGCACGCGCTCACGCAGCACCTCGACGGGCGTCGGCCCGGGCATGCCGATGTGGAACACCGTTCCCGGCGGTGCGAGCGGAACGCTGCCGCGCGCCGTGCGGGCGTAGACGCTGCGCGGGAACACCGCAAACAGGGCGCCGCTGCCGCGCATGACGAGGTCGTCGCTTCCTGGCACGCGATAGACGCGGTCGAAGCCCGTCGGCAGCCGCATGTCGTACGGCATGAAGCGCGTGCTCAGGCGCACAGGCCCGATGTCGTCGAGGCCCGGCTCGAGCATCTCGAGCGGCAGCCGCCCGGGGCCCGCGGCCGCAGGGCGCACGATGTCGTCGGCCGCGGACGCTTGGCCCGAGGCGCAGACGAGAAGGAGGATCGCGGCGGCGCGCGTGGCTCGCATCGCCCGCGATATCGGCCCCCCGCCACGGCTCACTTGAGCCCGCCTTGCCGCGCGGAGACGCGGGCGCCCCACTCGGCCACGCTCGTCGACGCGGCGGGCAGGAACCGCTCGCCCGATGCGGTGCGGACCACGATGCCGCGCATCGGGTCGACCGAACGCACCTCGCCCTCGACGGGGCCTTCGGGCGTCGAGAACAGCGTGCGCGTGCCGCGCAGCGCGCAGCGGGCGAGGAACTGCTCGACGAGGTCAAGGTCGCTCGCGAGCAGCGCACGGTCGAGCGCCGACACGAGGGCGCACAGCACCTCGATGCGGTCGGCGCGCGCGCCGAGCATGGCCAGGCTCGCCGCGCGCGCCTCGAGGTCGCCCTCGAAGCGCTGCTGCGCGACATTGATGCCGATGCCGATGAACGCGCGCGCGTCGCGGCGCTCGACGAGGACGCCCGAGATCTTGCGGCCCTCGACCACGATGTCGTTCGGCCACTTGATGCCCGTGCGGCGGCCGAGCGCCGACTCGCACGCGAGCGCGCTGGCGACGGCGCCCGCAAGCGCCAGCCGCTCGGCGGGCTGCGCGTCGACCACGAAGGTCGCGGCCACGCCCGCGGTCGCAGTGTCTTCCCAGTGGCGGCCGAAGCGGCCGCGGCCCGCGGTCTGGCGCCAGGTGGTCACGAGGGTGCCTGGGGCGGCGTCGCGCGTCTCGGGTGCGTCCTGGGTGGACGAGGTCTCGGGCAGCGCGACGGCGGTGCGCAGCACGCTGCAGCCGTCGCAGGTGGCGGCGAGCCGCGCGGGCCACTCGGCGAAGGCGACGGTCATGGGCGCGGGGCTCCGACGCGGTCGAGGTCGAGACCGAGGTCGAGCGCGGGGGCCGAGTGCGTGATCGCGCCGACCGAGATGCGGTCGACGCCGCTGTCGGCGATCGCGCGCACGGTGTCGAGCCGCACGCCGCCCGAGGCCTCGAGCCGCACCGACGGCGCGCGCGCGTCGCGGCGGCGCACCGCGTCGGCAAGCGTCGCGGGGTCCATGTTGTCGAGCAGCACCCAGTCGAGCGTGCCCGCGGGCAGCGCGAGCAGTTCGTCGAGCTGCGAAAGCGAATCGACCTCGCACTCGATGAAGGCGACGCTGCCGAGAGTGCGCGCGCGGCGCGAGGCCTCGAGCACGCGCGGCCCGAGCGTTCCTGCGGCGAACGCGCCGAGGTGGTTGTCCTTGAGGAGCACCGCGTCGAAGAGGCCGATGCGGTGCAGCTGCGCGCCGCCGCAGCGCGTGGCGTACTTCTGCAGCGTGCGAAGGCCGGGCAGCGTCTTGCGCGTGTCGCAGATCGCGGCGCGCGTGCCGTGCACGGCGTCGGAGAACCGCGCGGAAAGCGTGGCGTTGCCCGAGAGCAGCGTGAGGAAGTTGAGCACGGTGCGCTCGTGCGCGAGCAGCGTCTGCCATGCGCCTTCGAGGGTCGCGACGCGCGCGCCGCGCGCGACACGCGTGCCGTCGTCGGCGTGGATCTCAAGCGAGAGCCCCGCGCGCTCGGCGATGATCTCGGCCACGCGCAGGCCTGCGATCACGCCGTCGCCGCGGCTCTGGATGGTGGCGCGGCCGTACGCCGACGCGTCGACCGAGACCTGCGAGGTGATGTCGCCGCGCCCGCCAAGGTCTTCGGCCAGCGCGCGCGTGACGGCGATCTGCGCGTCGCCGCGCGCGAGCCTGTCGAAGAGCTCGGGCAGCGCGAGCGCGTTCCAGTCGATGTTGCCTGTCGCCGCCATCAGCCGAGCGCGCCCTTCATGCGCGACACGAGGTCGGCCGCGCGCGCGCCTTCGAGCTTGCCGGCGTTCCAGCCGACGCCGAGGCCCGAAGTGCCGATGCGCGGGATGATGTGGAAGTGGACATGCATGACGGCCTGGTGCGCCATCGCGCCGTTGTTCTGCAGGATGTTGTAGGCGGTCGCGCCCGTCGCCTGCATGACCGCACGCGCGAGGCGAGGCAGCACGCGCCCGATGGCCGCGGCGCTCTCGTCGCTCAGCTCGTGGATCTGCGCCTTGGCCTCCTTCGGAATCACGAGCAGATGCCCGTCGGACAGCGGACCGATGTCGAGGAACGCGAGGACATGCTCGTCCTCGTACACACGGTGACAGGGAATCTCGCCCGCGATGATCCGAGAGAAGATCGTCATGCGACGAGTGTAACGCGGGCGCGCACGACCACTGCGGATCGGCGTCGTGCGTGCATGGCGGCGCAGCGACATCGGGCGCCGCCCCACCAGGCTCCGCATGGTGGCACCCGGGGGAGGCTCTCCGTCGCACAACGGTCACCGCCACGGCTACGCCGTGAGAGAGGCCTGTTGGTGGTGCATCACCTCACGGCGTAGCCGTGGCCACAATCCCCACAACCACACTCGGCCCACCCCGGGTGCCACCATGCGAAGCCTGGTGGTTGTGCATCACCTCAAGGCGTAGCCGTGGCTGCAATCACCACAACCACACTCGGCCCACCCCGGGTGCCACCATGCGGAGCCTGGTGGTGGTGCATCACCTCACGGCGTAGCCGTGGCCACAATCCCCACAACCACACTCCGCCCACCCCGGGTGCCACCATGCGAAGCCTGGTGGTTGTGCGTCACCTCACGGCGTAGCCGTGGCTGCAATCACCACAACCACACTCGGCCCACCCCGGGTGCCACCATGCGGAGCCTGGTGGTTGTGCTGCACTTCACGGCGTAGCCGTGGCCACCATCTCCTCGACCACGCCGCGCCCAACCCGGGTGCCACCATGCGGAGCCTGGTGGTTGTGCTCCTCCTCACGGCGTAGCCGTGGCTGCAATCACCACAATCACACCCCGCCCACCCCGGGTGCCACCATGCGGAGCCTGGTGGTTGTGCTCCTCCTCACGGCGTAGCCGTGGCCACTATCACCAAAATCACACCTCGCCCA
>JAJTGK010000018.1 GCA_021297815.1 Planctomycetaceae bacterium | reverse complement strand
CACACGGTGTAGAGCACCGTTTCCGACGCATTCACCTCGTTGCCGTGGATGTTGCCGTCGATGTACATCGCGGGCTTGTCGGTGTCGACGCCCGTCTTCGGGTTGTTCAGGATGAGCGCGTACACCACGCGCCCCTGCGAACTGGTGCCGAGCTCGACATAGGTGAGGAGATCGGGGTGCGCCGCCGCGAGCGCCTTCGACTCGGCGACGAGCGTGGGGTGGTCGCGGTAGTGGTCGAAGCGGAGCGGCGACTTCGACTCGACGCGGTTCTGCGCGAGCGTGGGCGCTGCAAGCGCCGCAGCCGCGGCGATGGCGAGGATGGTGGAGAGTGCGGAGCGCATCAGCGGGCCTCCTTGGCGGCGACGGCGGTCTTCTGCATGGTGTCGAAGGTCGGTCCACTGACGGCGACGGCGAGCCCGCCCGCGGGCACGCGCACGGTCCAGGCGTACTCCTGCGTGGCGGCGGCCTCGAGGCGGTCGAGCTTCGAGACGGGTAGCCCCGAGAGCACCGAGGTCGGTGCGAGCGTCTTGCCCGTGCTCGGGTCGACGAGTCGCACGACGACGGGCGGAACGACGCCCGTGATGCGGCCCATCTCGGTGGTGGTGGGAAGCGAGCCCGAGTTCACCACGCGGAACTCGACGCGTGCGAGGCCGTCGGCCAGCATGGTGACGCGCGGTTCGCCCGTCTCGATGCGCGGCGCCTTGGCGGCGAGCGCGGCAAGGAACGGCGCGGTGCGCGCGCCGAGGTCGCGCGCCTGCGCGAGCGTGGGCGACTCGCGGAAGAACGGCATGAAGCCGCCCGTCTGGCACTCGCCCCACACGGGGTGCGCGAAGGGCTTCCACGGCGCGAACCCGTCCTTCGCAAGTTCGCTCGCGACGCGCAGCCAGGCGGCCTGCTCGTCGTCGCCCGTCTTCGGTGGCTCGGGGGTCCCTTCGGGTGGCTTGGGAAGTTCGGGGCGCGCCCAGCCGTTCGCGGCGACGGCGGCGATGCCGCGGTGGTTCGCAAGCCAGACGACGAGCGACCCCGCGAGGTCGCCGCTGCCCGATCGCTCGACCTTGCTCGTGTCCTTCCACAGCTTGCCGAACTCGCGGTAGAGCCCGTGGTCCTCGGCGAGGTAGACGAGCGGCGCTCGCTGAGCGGGAAGGGGCCCGCGTCGGTCGCGAACTCTGGCCAGCGGTGCGGGAAGTTGCGGTCGAGGTCGACGCCGCCGCGGCCGTCTTCGCCGAAGAGGCCGTCCTGGTCGAGGTCGGTCGCCTCGCGAAGGATCTCGATCGTCGCGATCTCGCCCTTCTCGCGGTTCGCGGGGCGCACGATGCGCGCATCGACGGGGTCGACGATGTGCGTCGCCTTCACGCCAGGTGGCGCGACGCGCCACACGGTGCCGACGAAGCCGTCGCCGTTCAGGTCGGTCGGGCCGTCTTCATCGACGCGGCCGTCGCGGTCGTCGTCGACGGCGCGCGAGTTGGTGGCGCGCGGCTCGCGGCGCGTGATCGCGTGCATGCGTGCGTCGGGGTTCGCCTCGGGGATCACATAGATGCGCGCGGCGTCGAGCACGGCGGGGCTGTCGCGTAGCACGCGCTCGACGGCGGTCAGGCACTGCTCGGTCGAGCCGAGGTTGACGCCATCCATGCCTGCGACGACGAGCATCGCGGGAAGCCTGCGCGAGAAATCCTGGTTGCCAAGGACGAGCACGCTGACCGCGGGACCCGAGCGTGCGGCGGCGATGCGTGCGACCGACGCGCGGCCGGGAACGAGCTTCGCGAGTTCCGCGAGCCTGTCGGCAGTCTGCTCAGGCGTCGGGTAGCCGCTCGGCGCGAGCGGTCCTGGGTCGATCGGTGCGGAGTCGTCGGCGACGACGGCGCTCGCGAGCGAGCCGATGGCGAAGGTGGCGATGAGGAAGGTCGCGCAGCGGTGGAAGCGCATAGTCCGATGAGGATACCCGCACGCGCACGCTGCGCGCGGCCTGCTCGGACGCTTCATGGCGATGGCGTGCGGAAGCCCACAGGGCCTGGCACGACGGGTTCCGTCGGCGCGCTCAGAGCTCGCGGTTGATCCGCGCGCCCTCGATCAGGTAGAGCCCGACCAGCCAGTTCTCGACGAGGTACGGGTCGACCTTGAAGGTGCCCTCGACGGCGCCGAAGTTGATCGTGTGCTTGCGCCAGCCCTTCAGTTCCTCGGCGAGCTTGACCTCGACCGCGTCGTAGGGCGTGGGCGGAATGCCGATGCAGCAGCCGTCCCATTGGTTGAGCATGACGAGGCACTCGCTCGCGGTCGGCGCGATGAGCGGAAACGCGAGGTATCCCGAGATGCGCACGCGCTTCCCCGAGAGGAACGCGATACGGGCGGGAATCGCCTTCTCGCCGAGGCGCGGCACATAGGTTTCCTGCGCGCTCGAGATGTACTCCCACGAGACCTCGTAGGGCGACGCCTCGGTGCCTTCGCCGCGCACGGTCCACGCGTCGTCGACCGAAATCGACCCATCGGGCAGGCGCACGAAGCGGCTCGGCAGGATGTCGGCCTGCTCGATCTTCGGGATCTCGGGTTCGAACACGCTGCCCGCGGCGATGGCCTCGGGGCTTGGCTTGGGAGCCTCGGTGCTTGGCTTGGGCGCGTCGGAGGCGGGCTGCTGTGCTGCGGGGGTCGCCGGCTCCGTAGAAGCGGCGATGGGCGCAGCGGGTGCGGTGCCAAGCTCAGGCGCTGTGGTGGCGACCGCGGTCGAAGGCGGCGGCGTGGTCGCCTTGGGCGGTTCGGCGTTCGTCGCACGCTCCAATGTGGCGGATGGCTGCGCAGGCACCGCGTTGGCGACGGCAGGCTCGCTGGGCAAGTCGGGCAACTCGGGCAGCGTGGCCCCGACCTCGACCGAGGTGTCGGCGGGCGGCTGCAGCAGCACGATGAGGCCGCCGAGGAGCAGCAGCGCGACGATGGTCCAGACGATCTTCATGAGCGCAGCAGGAACTCAGCCAAGCGGACGCAACGCGCGCGCCACGCTCGTACGGTACGCGAGGAACGACGGGGCGAGGCCCGCGATTGCGGCGAGAATCGTGGTTCCCATCGCGACGAGCACGGCCGAGCGCGGGTCGAGCTCGGGCGCGATCACGATGCCGTGGGTGCCGAGGAGCCACTTGGTCGCGGCGAACAGCACCACCGCGCAAGTCGCGATGCCAAGCGCCGCGCCCGCGAGGCCGATCAGCGTGCTCTCGGTCAGCACGAGCATGAAGATCCGCCCGCGGCTTGCCCCGAGGACGCGCAGGATCGCCACCTGGCGACGCCGCTCGGCCATCGAGTTGACCATCGAGAGCAGGATCGCGACGCCCGAGCTGACGAGGGTGGCCGCGGCCATCGCCACGAACAGCACATCGATGCTCGCGACGATGTCGAAGAGGCGCTGCACCTCGTTCGAGGGCAGCGCGACCGTGATCGAACCATCGCGGCGCAGGCGGTCATACTGCGACACGAGCGCGGGCGGCGCGGACGACGCGTCGCGCGACGGAAGCCGCAGCAGGACGCCCGTCACCACGCGGTCATCGGCCACGAGGTCGTCGCGCGTGACCGTCTTGTGCTGGCCCTGCCGCTCGAAGCGGTCGTGGGCGTGCAGGATCCAGCTCGACTCGAGGTTCGAGAAGAGCGCGCGGTCGTGCGGCGAACCCGTGGGGGCCAGGATGCCGACGACCTCGAAGAGGTACTCGCGGTGCTCGTGCGCGTGCTCATCGACGCCTTCGCGCGACTTGCCCGAGCCGTGCGTGAGCACGATCTTCGCGCCGAGGCGCAGGCCCGTGTCGCGCGCCACGCCGCTGCCGATCACGATCTCGAAGTCGCGCTCGAACGCCCGGCCTTCGCGGAACTGCCACGGTTCGCCCGCGACGGGCTGGAACTTCCTGAAGATGTCGGGCACGGTCGCCACGACGGGGAAACCGCGGTAGCTGTCGCCGACGGCGGTCGGCACGAACATCTCCCACGGGAACGAGCCGCGCAGCTCGATGAGCTTCGGCTCGTCGATCGGCGCCTTGGGCGGGTTCGCATAGAAAAGGCCGTTCAGCACCGAGACGAGCGGGCTGCCGTCGCGCGAGACGAGGAGGTGCGCGTTGCCCGTGCCGCGCTCGAAGGCGCGCTCGCCCGCGGTGCGCAGCGAGAGGATCGCGAGGAGGAGGCCCGCGCTGACCGCGACGAGGAGCACGACCATGCCGGTCGAGAAGGCGCGTGCGCGGAGGCTTCGGAGGACGATCGTGAGGTCGCTCATCGCGCGGCGTCCTGGGTGGTGGCGTGGAGTGATTCGAGGCGCTCGCGGCGCGCGAAGTGCGCTTCGAGCGACGGGTCGTGCGAAACGACGAGCAGGGCGGCGCCTTGCTCGCGGCATGCGTCGCGCAGGAGGTTGACGGCGTTCAGGGCGTTCTCGGGGTCGAGCGAGGCGGTGGGTTCGTCGGCGAGGACGAGCGTGGGGCGGCAGGCGAGGGCGCGCGCCACCGCGACGCGCTGCTGCTGGCCGACCGAGAGTTCCTCGGCGGGAGCGTCGAGGCGGTCGATGCCGAGCGAGCGGAGCAGGCCGTCGGCGCGGCCTTGCCACTCGGGCTTCGGCACATCGCTCATGAGGAGGGCGGCGAGCACATTCTCGCGCGCGCTGAAGCCCTGCAGCAGGTTGAAGGTCTGGAAGACCATGCCGATGGAGCGGCCGCGGAAGCGGTCGCGCGCGGCGCCCCTCAGCGCATGGATGTTCTGGCCGCCGACGACGATCGAACCTTCCGTCGGGTCGAGCAGACCGATGACGAGCTGCAGCAAGGTCGACTTGCCGCTGCCCGAGCGGCCGACGAGCAGCATCTGCTCGCCGCGTGCGAGGACGAGTTCGGGCAGATGGAACGCGAAGCCTCCGTTCGGATAGCGGAAGCCAAGCGCCCGGATGGCGAGCGCGGGGGAGTCGCCGGGAGGTGTGGTCGCGGACATGGAGCGCGGACTGTAGCCGAGGCGGAAGGCGTGGAATGCGGGGAGGAGGTGGTAGATTGAGCGCCGTGCGGCGTGTCGCGTGCATCGTGTTGGTGGCGGCCGTGACGCTTGGCGGATGCCGTGCGGAGATGTCGCCTGAGCCGCGAGCGTTGGGTGGTGTGCGGTTGCAGCGAGAGCGGGCGGCCGCCGCCGATCATCGCGTGTTGATCGTGTCCGACGCGGGATTCGCGGAGGAATGCGCGTACGAGGCTGGGGTTTGGACACGCGACGGGGGGCGCGAGCGCGTGGCGGAGGATGTGGAGGCCGCGCCAGGGGGCGAGGTCGTGCGCCTCAAGTTCACGGTGCTTCGCATGCCGCCCGCGCGCGAGGCGGTGCTGGTGGTGCCACTCGACGCGGCCGATGGGACGCGGCGCGAGCTGTTCGTGAACGGCGCGCGGTTCGAGGCGATGCGCGGGGTGCGCGAAGCGACGATCGCGCTTGGCCGCGACGAGGCGACGCGGATCGAGGTCCGCCGCGCGTCGGGAGGGTGACCGTCGGGCTGCGCCCGACGCATCGAGCCGAGGTTGGAGAGTCTTGCGACCCAGTGGCTTCGCACTAGGCACCCGTCGCGCAGAGCGCGACGGCGTCGGTCGGGGTCGCCTCGTCAACCCTCCGTATCCGCGCAACGGCCTCACCTTGCCCTCGGAGGACTGACTCACCCATCGCACACCGCGCCGCCGGCCCCCGGCCGGCGGGTGCCCAGTCCGCAGGCACTGGGTCGCCCCGTCTTCCAATCTCGCGAGGGCGCGCGCGCGCAGCGCGCGGTCCCGAACCGACTCGATCAAAAAACCATCGGGCATCGCCCCTCGCCGAAAACGCAACCGAGCCGTCTTGCGACGGCTCGGTCACTGGATCGGCCCACACACATGTCTTCAGACAACACAAGCCTCGGAGTCACACACCAGTCACACATGCACACGAATGGGTGATCGCGCCCCCTCAGGCGCGTCACCCTCCCTCACGACGGCGAGCAGCTCCCTCAAGCTGGTTCGCCGGTTGCCCAGCCACGACGAACGGCTCCCTCAAGCCCATTCGGCGTGCCCATGCCGGGCGTGTCCCGCCGGTCAAGCCGGCGGCCCCTTTCCCAGAGGTTCGTCTCCCGCCGAAGCGGGTCCAAGTTCGATCGGTCGCGATCCCTCTCTCTCGCAACCCTCTCACGGAAGTTCGTTTCACACCGCGCGCGGATCACTCCCAGCCGTTCTGCTCGCCGGGGTTCTCGTCGTCGCGCTTCTGGCCGCGCTCGCGGTTCGACTGTTCGATCATGCGGCGCAGGTACGCGTTCTCGCGCCGCGTCGCCTCGAGATCGAACACCAGGTACTTCACGCTCAGGCGCAGGTAGTCGAGCGCGTCCTGCAGCTCGTTCACCGACGACTGCACGCGTTCGCGACGCGCCTCGGCGCCGTCCGCGGCCGCGGCGGTGGTGGTGCCGGGCAGTTCCCGAATCCTCTCGAGGATCTGGTTCATCTTGTCCTGGAAGCTGATCTCGTCCATGGCTCTTCTCCGTTTCTTTGGTTGTCGTGACTGGGCCGCGTGTGGTGCGGTGCGGGCATATCGCAACCTGCGTGCCAACCGACTCGTGGGTTCGGGGTTGAACGCCGACCAACGGAAAAGGCGCGTGATTACGCGCCTTGCCCGTCCAGATGGATTTCGATGCGTTCCGACTGCGCGGCCTGTTGCACGGCCGCGACGCGTTCAGCGCGCCCTGTCGAACTTCTGCAACAGCGCGAGCGCCGACTTCGGCGCCTCGGCCAGCAGGTGGTCGACAGGCTCGCGCTTTCGGCGGAACTCGCCCACGAGCCGCGAGAGCGTGAGGTCGCGCTCCATGGACCAGAGCTTGTAGAACGCCTCGAGCTCGATGCGCGTGAAGCGCGACAGCGGGTCGTCGAGGCCGCTCTGGGCCACGGCCCAGTCGATCAGCTTCGGTCCGCCGTCGTAGCGGAACAGGCTGAGCAGGTTCTTGAGCCGACGCTCGGGCGTCAGGAACGGGTCGGTCGCTTCGGGGGGGAGTTCGCTCATCGCCTGCTCGGGGCGGCGCTTCGCGATCTGGCCGAGCCAGCCGCCTTCGGAGGCAATTTCACGCGCCGCAAAGGTGTGCTCGGCGGCGCCCGTCCCCTCGACGACCTCGAGGTCGGCGGCGCTGGCGAGCAGCGACTTCAGGCCCGCGTTCGCGAAGCGGATCCACAGACGCTGGTCGCGCGAGGTTCCGCGGGTGAGGGTCTCGACGCGCGTGACGCTTCCCGAGCCCCATTCGGGGCGCTGGCGATGCCTGAGCTGCATGCCTTGCGTGTACATGGCGGTTGTCTTCGACGGTCCGCCCTGGGCGGATGGTTCCTGCGCGGCGCGCATGAGGCTTCAAGCGGTGAACATCGGATCGCGTTTGCGACTCCGTGGGCTGTTGTGGGGCTCCCTGGACGCAGAAGGCGTCGGGACATCCTGTCGGGTGTGCGCTCCACGCCATCTCAGCGGTAGCCCGCATCTTTCTGCAGCACGGAAACGCGCGCGGAAGAGGGGGATGCCGACGCGGCCCATCGAGGCCGCACGAGCGTGGACTGGAAGCGCACCGACCGGGCGCACTTACGCCCTGATCAGCCTCAGGCCCAGTTCACTTGCTTGAACGCGGGCACTGTAGCACACAGAGCATCGGCCATTGCAAGGGGCTGGAACTGATTTCTTTGAGAAGAAGCAGAAAACCACCATGTCGAGGCGCTCGGCCGAGCCGCTACCTTGCCCGCGATGCCAGCCGACAAGGGAACCGTTCGCATCGCCTTCCTCGGCGACATCAATGGCGCTCCCGGCCGCATGGCGCTCGACCAGCAGCTTCCCGTGCTCGTCGAGCGGTACGCGCCCGACCGCATCGTCGCGAATGCCGAGAACGCGCGCGCAGGGTCGGGCCTGACGCCCGAGCTCCACGACCAGTTTCGCCGCATGGGCATCGACGCGCTCACGCTCGGCGACCACGCGTTCCGCGAGACGAAGATCATTCCGCTGCTCGACGACCCGTCGAAGGCGGTGTGCCGTCCCGCGAACCTCTCGGCGCGCACGCCAGGCAAGCGCATGGTGCGCATCCCTGCCGACGCGCGCTGCCCGCGCGATGTGTTCGTGTTCACAGTGCTCGGCCGGGTGCACATGGGATCACCGCAGGCGAACGATCCGTTCGAATGCGCCGACCAGCTTCTTGCGGCGATGCCCGAGCGCCATCCGATCGTGCTCGTCGAGGCGCACATGGAAGTGACGAGCGAGAAGGCCGCGCTTGCGCATCATCTCGACGGGCGCGTGGCCGCCGTGCTCGGCACGCACACGCATGTGCCGACGGCCGACGAGCGCATCCTTCGCGGGGGCACCGCGTTCCAGACCGATGTCGGCATGACGGGCCCGCACGACAGCGTGATCGGGCGCCGCACCGAGGCCGTGCTGAAGCACTTCACGACGGGCGTGCATGTGCCGTTCGACATGGGTTCGGGCGGCGAGGCCGTGCAGGGGGCGCTTGTCGAGGTCGATCTCGCAAGCGGCCGCGCGCGGTCGATCGAACGCATTCATCTTCGCGCGGTGGTGCCGCAGCGCTAGGGCGCGGCGCTGGTGTCGAGGTCGACGACCAGGTCGCCGTTGGAGGAGAGCGAGGACAGCGGGTCCTCGGGATTCCCGAACCCTGCGCCGCCAGGAGTCTCGACGGTGAAGCGGTCGCCGATCCCGAGTTCGAGCGAGAGGACCGCGCCGTCGCACCGCTGCGCCACGCCTGCGATGACGGCGCTCTGCGTGCCGCACATGCCGTTCGAGCCGCCCGCGAGGCCAAGCGGGGGAAACACGCGGCGCGAGCCGAAGAACGACAGCGAGACGGGCGCGCGGAACTCGTAGCCGCGCACCAGCCCGTCGCCTCCGCGCCACGCGCCATGGCCGCCCGAACCGCGGCGCACGCGGAACTCGCGGATCACGACGGGCGCGCGTCGCTCGAGCACATCGACATCGGTCAGCCGCGTGTTCGACATGTGCACATGCACCGCGCTCGCGCCGTGCGCGTACGGCCCAGCGCCTGCGCCGCCGCCGAGCGTCTCGTACACGCCGAAGCGCGCGTCGCCGAAGAGCACATTGTTCATCGTGCTCTGGCTCTCGGCGCACAGGCGGAACGCCTCGAGGAGCAGTGCGACGACGGTCTGGCTCGTCTCGACATTTCCTGCGACGACGGGTGGGCAGCGCGTGGGGTCCGCCTCGAACGCGGGCGAGAGCATCGACGGCTCGACGCGCAGTTCGACCGCGCGCAGCAGGCCTTCGTTCATCGGGATCGGCTCGTCGACGAGCAGTCTGAGCGCGTAGATCGTCGCGGCCTGGGTGACGGCGAACGGCGCGTTGAAGTTGCGGGGATGCCGATCGACGGGGCTCGAAAGGCCGATCGACATGCGTCCGTCGGCGACCGCGACGGCCGCGAGGATGGGCGTGCCGTCGTCGAGCATGCGCGTCGTAAGGCGCGATTGCGCGGGCATGGCGGAGATCGTGCGTCGCAGCGCGCGCTCGGCGCGGTCGAGTTCGCCTTCGCAGCGCCGGGCGAAACGCTCGGGAGCGAGTTCCGCGGCAAGCGCGCGCACGGCCTCGACGCCGTGACGCGTGGCGGCGATCTGCGCCATGAGGTCTGCGAGATTCTCGTCGGGGTTGCGCGACGGATACGGGGCGTCGGCGAAGCGCGCCCGCGCGGCCGCAGCGTCGAACGCGCCCGCCCGAACAGCATGGAAGGGCGGCAGCACCACGCCTTCCTCGGCGAGCGACCGCGCATCGGGCGGAAACGAGCCCGGGCGCGTGCCGCCGATCTCGGCGTGATGCGCGCGCACCGCCACGAACGCCACGCGGCGCCCGTCGACGAACACGGGGGCAACCGTGGTGACATCGGGCAGGTGCGAGCCACCGAACGCAGGGTGGTTGGTGACGGCGATGTCGCCTTCCCCGAGTTCGAGCGCGCCCATCACGGCACGCGTGCAGACCCCGAGCGCCCCGAGATGCACGGGAAGGTGCGGCGCGTTCTGGACGAGAAGCCCCTGCGCGTCGAGCACCGCGCAGGAGAAATCGAAGCGGTCGCGGATGTTCGGGCTGAGCGCGGTGCGTTCGAGCACATGGCCCATGCCGAGGGCGATCGACTCGAGGCGCGCGGAGAAGAGCTCGGCTTCCGCGGTGCTCGTGCGGGGAGGCGGTGGCGCGGTGCGCTCGGCAACCAGGTCGCCCGAGGCGTCCATGACCGCGCGCCAGCCTGCGTCGATGACGGCGGTGTCGCCGATGTCGGCGATGATCGCGGGGCCTTCGACGGTCGCGCCCGCCGCAACCTGCGCGCGGTTCAGGACGCGCGCGACATGCCACGCGCCTGCGCTCCACATGCGCTGCGGTGCATGTTCCTCGCAAGCGGTGTCCCGGCCGCGCGGCGTGTCGGCCCAAGTCGTCGCGGCGTCGGACTCGACCTCGACGCGCACGGCCTCGACTTCGATCGCACGCGGCGGCGGGGCGTAGCCGAACAACCGCTCGAATCGTGCGCGAAACGCCGCGGTCATCGTGGCTTCGTCGCCAAGCGGAACCTCGATCGAGGCCTCCTGGCCGACAAGCCGAAGCGCGACCGTCGCGACCGCCGCGTCTTTGGCCACGAAACCGTCGCTCGCAAGCCGCTGCTCCGCATCTTCGAGCGCGGCCTCGCGCGCGGCGAGCACCGCGGGCATGTTGCCCGCGAGCGGCGCGAGAACGGGCGCGGACTGCATGCGCGTCGGCTTCGCCTGCGCGACACCCGTGGCGCACATGAACCCCGCCGCATGTGGAAAGACGATGCGCGCAAGCCCGAGCCGCGACGCGATGCTGCACGCATGCTGCCCACCCGCGCCACCGAAGGCGACAAGGGTGTGCGATCGCTCGCCATGCTCGCCTCCACGCGCGTCGACGCCGTCGCGCACGCAGAGATTCTCGATCGCAAGCGCCATGCGCGCGTCGGCGATGTCGAGAAGCGCGGAGAGCGTCTCCTCCGCCGTCGTACCTCTCGTCGCGGCGACCTCGGCGAGCGCACGCTCCGCAGCACCTCGATCAAGCGGCATCGCGCCGAGCGCAGCGGCGGAGCGGCCGACGAGCAGATTCACATCCGTGACAGTCAACGGCCCGCCGCGACCGTAGCACGCGGGCCCTGGCGACGAGCCCGCGCTCTCGGGCCCGACCTCGAGCGCGCCGTCGCGCGCGCGGCAGATCGACCCTCCGCCCGCGGCGACGCTGTCGATCGCAAGCGCAGGCGCGGCGACGGTCGAGCGCGCGAGCCTCGTCTCGTGGCGCAGTGCGACGCGGCCGTGCTCGGCCCGCGTGACATCGCTGCTCGTGCCGCCCATGTCGAACCCGATCGCGCGTGCGAGGCCATGTCGGCGCGCCAAGGCGCACACGGCCACCGCGCCGCCCGCGGGACCAGAGAAGAGCGTGTCGCGAGCCTCGTAGATGCCCGACGATTGCAGCACGCCTGCGCTTGTGAAGAGGAGGACGCGAGACCCCGAAGGCGCCGTGGCGCCGGCGTCGGCGACGAAGGACTCGATCGAAGGCGCGATCCGCGCGGTGACGATCGCCGTCTCGGTGCGCGTGAGCAGCCTCGCATGCGGCGCGACGCGCGACGCCGCGATCGAACGCGCTCCCATGAAGGCGATCGTGTGGGCGATGTCGCGCTCGCGGCCGTCGTCGACAAGCGCGTGCGCCAGGCTCGTCACGAACGCATCGCAGCCCTCCTGGCGCAGGAGTTCGACGGCGTGCGCGATCTCCGCGCGGGTCGCGCGCGCCTCCTCGGTGCCGTCGGCGAGCGTCCGCTCGGGCAATTCATGCACGGCCTGTGCCAAGCTCCTGCGCGGCGCGGGCACGCGCGCGAACAGGTCGTCGCGCGTCTGGTCGCCGATCTCGACGATGCCTGAAAGTCCGGCGGACACCAGCACACCGACCTTCGCGCCTTTCCCTTCGAGGAGCGCGTTCGTTCCGCGCGTGGTCGAGAGCCGCATCTCGACCGGAGGCAACGCCTGGTCGAGCGGTGTCACCGTCAGCAGGTGGATGCCGAGCCGCGGCGAGTCGATCGCGAGGTGGCTTGCCGTGAATCGCAGCGGAAGTCCTGGGGTTGCGGCGACCGTTCGATCGAGTTCGAGCAGGTCGCCGTGGTGCGCGCGGACTTCGGCCGTGAAGCGCTCGCCGTGCACGCGCCAGCCCACAAGAAAACCATCGGGAAGCGCGACTCCACCCGCCGCCACGAAACGCAGGCCTGCGCCGTCGCTTGAAGTGCGCACGCTGCCGACGAGCGAACCGTCCGAAGGGATCTTCGCGCGATGCACCGACCCATCGGGCGCAATCGCCACGAGGTCCGTGAATGTGCCGCCGGTATCGAGCGCGATGCGCCACTTGCACGCGGGCGTGAGGTTGGCCGACGGGTCGGGCATGGTCGGGTATTCTGCCGAGATGCCGACTTCGCGTGTCCTCGCCGCCATCCTTCTTGCGGCGTTTCCCTTCTCGTGCGAGCAGGCGCCGCCGCCCGCGCCACCGCAGGCAGGTGCTCCTGCGGCACCCGCGGTCGCCGACCCCACCGCGGCGCCCGTGTCCGAGGCCCCCAAGGAACTCGGCCCTGTCCACAAGCTCACCGTGCGCGATCTCGACGGAAATCCCGTGAGCCTGGCGCAGTACGCGGGGCGCCCCATGATCATCGAGATCTGGGCCACCTGGTGCGGGCCGTGCCGGCAGAACCGCGCCACCGTGCATTCGCTGCAAGCGGGCTTTCCCGAGAAGCTCGTGGTGATCGGCGTCAGCATGGATACGGGCCCGCAGCTCGTGAAGTCGTTCCTCCAGTCGAACCCTGCGAACGACGGCGAGTTCATGGCCACGCAGGAGTTCAACGACTTCGTCGCGCTGAAGAACCCTTCGGGACTGATTCCGAAGACGATGTATGTCGACAGCCGCGGCCGCGTGGCCGACCTCGCCGAGGGCGTGCAGAGCGCGAAGTGGCTGCAGGCGATGGCGAAGAACCTCCGCTGATGCTCCGCGCGCTCGCCACCGACCTTGTGTACGCCGTCGGCGTGCTGCTCACGAGTCCCGTGTGGCTCGTGCGCATGATCGCCACTGGGAAGATCAAGACCGACTGGCCTGCGCGTGTCGGGCGCGGAGTGGTGCTGCCGAAGCGCGCAGGCCGCGCCCGTGTTCTGGTGCATGCGGTGTCGGTCGGCGAGGTCAACGCGATCCGCGGCCTCGTCGACACGCTGGCCGCCGATCCCGCGCAGCCAGAGATCGTGGTGAGCGTGACCACCGACACGGGCATTGCGCGCGCGCGCGCGCTGTTCGGCGAGCGCCACGCGGTGGTACGCACGCCGTTCGACTTCTCGTTTGCGGTGCGGCGTTGGCTTTCGCGCACGCAGCCCGATCTCCTCGTCCTTGTCGAACTCGAGCTTTGGCCGAACACGACGCGGCTCGCCCGTGCACGCGGCATACCCGTGGTCGTCGTCAATGGCCGACTCAGCGACCGCAGCATCGTGCGCTACCGGAAGGTGCGCGCCGTCGTTCGCGGCATGTTCGCGCGCGCCACCGTCGTGCTTTCGCAGAACAAGACCTACGCGGATCGGTTCGTCGAACTCGGCGCACGCGATGTGCTCGTGTCGGGCAACATGAAGTGGGACTCGATCGCCGTGCGCGACGGCGTGCCTGGCGCGGAGAAGCTTGCCGACGAGCTCGGCATTCCCGCGGGCGTGCCGCTCGTGGTCGCGGGAAGCACGGAGCCAGGCGAGGAACTGCTCCTTCGCGAGGCGTTGCCCGAGGGCGTGCGGCTCTTGATCGCGCCGCGCAAGCCCGAGTGGTGGGATGGAGTCGCGGCGAACCTGCCCGGTTGCGTGCGTCGATCGCGCAAGGAGCGGGGCGGCGCCGAGACGCGCTGCTACCTCCTCGACACGATCGGCGAGCTGGGAATGGCGTACTCGCTCGCGACGGTGGTCGTGATGGGCCGAAGCTTCGGGAAGTTGTACGGAAGCGACCCGATCGAACCTGCGGCGCTCGGAAAGCCTGTCGTGATCGGCCCGCGCGTGCACGACTTCCGCGATGTGGTCGAGGCGTTCCGCGAACGCGGAGGCATTCGGCAGGTGCGTGCCGAGGAGCTTCGTGGCACGCTTGCGGAGCTGTTCGGAAGCGCGGAGGTGCGCGCGAAGGTCGCCACGGCGGGGCGTGAGACGATCGCCCGCGAGAAGGGCGGCACCGCGAAGACCGCCGAAGTGATTCTCTCGATGCTCGTTCCACCGAGCTCGAGGTGACCGTCGGGCTTCGCCCGACGCATCGTGCCGAGACTGTTGGATCTCGCGACCCAGCGCCTGCGGGCTGGGCACCCGCCGCGCTGCGCGCGACGGCGCCGTGCCGAGACTGCGGGATCTCGCGACGCAGCGCCTGCGGGCTGGGCACCCGCCGCGCTGCGCGCGACGGCGTCGTGCCGAGATCGGTTCGGGTCGTCCGATTCACGATCGGTTCGCTGTAGTTCACGGCGTCATGCCTGATGCGGAGGCTCGACGCAGAACCCACCGCCGTCGCCGCCGGCCCTTTGGCCGGCGGGTGCCCAGTCCGCAGGCACTGGGTCGCCCCGTTCCACAGTCTCGCGAGGGCGCGCGCGCAACGCGCGCGGTCCTTCGCCGAACGCGTCACCGAGGTATCCCCGCCTCGCCGCGGATCCTCCCTCACATGCGCGGATCTCCTGTTCCATCGCCAGCCATTCACCACCGCGCGCACGCGCCTCAACCCCGCGCCCCCCACGCTACGCTCTCCCCATGCCCACCAACTCCGAAGTCGCCGCCGCCTTCGAGGAACTCGCAGTCCTCGCCGAGATCCTCGGCCAGAACACCTTCAAGGTGAACGCCCTGCGCCGCGCGGGCCGCACGGTCGAATCGATGACCGCCGATGCGTGCTCGACGCCCGTCGAGCAGCTCAAGGACATCGACGGCCTCGGCGCGTCGACCGCCGCAAAGATCGGGGAGTTCGCCTCGACCGGCACCATGACGGAACTCGAGGAACTCCGTGCGCAGGTCCCTGCGGGCCTCAAGGAAGTGCTCGCCATCCAGGGCATCGGGCCGAAGACCGCGCGCGCCATGTGGACTGAACTCGGCATCGTCGACCTCGCGTCGCTGAAATCCGCCATCGACGCGGGCAAGGTCGCCACGCTGCCGCGCATGGGCGCCAAGACCGTCGCGAACATCAAGGAAGCCATCGCCTTCGCCGAGAGCGCGCGCGGCCGCATCCGCATCGGCGAGGCGCTTCCACTCGCGGAATCGCTCGTCTCGGAACTCGAGGCGCTGCCGCATGTCGAGCGCATCGCCTACGCGGGCAGCTTGCGCCGCGGCAAAGAGACGATCGGCGACCTCGACCTCCTCGCATCCTCACGCGACCCCGCCGCGCTCATGAACGCGTTCGTCGCCCGCGCCGAGGTCGCGCGCGTCCTCGGCCATGGCGACACCAAGTCGAGCGTGCTCACGAAGACGGGCGTCCAGATCGACCTGCGCGTCGTGCCGCTCGACCGCTTCGGCGCCGCTCTCATGTACTTCACGGGCAGCAAGGAGCACAACATCCGTATGCGCGAGCGTGCGATCGCGCAGGGCATGCGTCTGAACGAATACGGCCTCTTCAGGGAGGACGCGAAGGGCGAACTCGCCGAGGGCGCCACGCCCGTCGCCGCCGCGACCGAAGCGCAGGTCTACGCCGCCCTCGGCCTCGACTGGATCGCGCCGACCATGCGCGAGGACCGCGGCGAGATCGACGCGTTCCTGCACGGCACCACGCATCCCGCCGTCGTGACGCTGGCCGACATCAAGGCCGAGCTCCACAGCCACACGACCGCCTCCGACGGCACGATGTCGATCGACGAACTCGTCGAACGCGCCGCCGCCCGCGGCTTCCACACCATCGCGGTCACCGACCACTCGAAGAGCCAGTTCCAGGCGAACGGCCTCGACGAGCAGCGCCTGCGCGCGCACATCAAGGCCGTGCACGACGCCCGCGCGCGGCACCCGAACATGCAGATCTGGGCGGGCAGCGAGGTCGACATCCTCTCCGACGGCTCGCTCGACTACCCCGACGACCTGCTCGCCGAACTCGACTGGGTCGTCGCAAGCCCGCACGCCGCGCTCAAGCAGGAGCCACGCGCGGCGACCGAGCGCCTGCTGAAGGCGATCCGCCATCCGCTCGTCCATGTCATCGGCCACCCCACGGGCCGCCTGGTGAACGGCCGACCGGGCCTCGAGCCCGCGATGAGCGAACTCTTCGCCGCCGCGAAGGAGCACGGCGTCGCGCTCGAGCTCAACAGCCACCACATGCGCCTCGACCTGCGCGACTCGCATGTCCGCGGCGCCGTCGAGGCAGGGGTCCTGCTCGCGATCGACTGCGATGTCCATCGCCCCGAGGATTTCGACGAACTCCGCTACGGCATCCTGACCGCGCAGCGCGGCTGGCTGCCGAAGTCGCTCTGCCTCAACTGCATGGACGCGAAGGCCCTCGACGCATGGCGTACGCGCCGCCGCTAGCCGCTCAGCCCACATCGCCGAGGCCGAGCGCCTCGCCGTAGGTTCCGAGCACCTTGCGCCGCAGCACATGCTCGCCGTCCTGGGCCAGAAGCGGGCTGCGCGCGATCCACTCCGTCGCATCGCGCCGTGCCCGCTCGAGAAGCCCGAGATCGCGCGTGAGATCGGCGACCTTGAACGGCGGCAGGCCGCTCTGCCGAGCACCGAACAGTTCGCCGGGCCCGCGGATCGCCAGGTCGAGCTCGCTGATGCGGAAGCCGTCGTCGGTCGAGCGAATCGCCTCGAGCCGCGCACGACCATCGTCGGTCGTCGGATCGGCGATCAGCACGCACACGCCGCCCTTCGGCCCTCGCCCCACACGGCCTCGCAGCTGATGAAGCTGCGCAAGTCCGAAGCGATCGGCATGCTCGATCACCATCACCGTCGCATTCGGCACATCGACGCCGACCTCGATCACGACCGTCGCCACCAGCGCATCGATCTCGCCCGCGCGGAAGCGATCCATCACCGCATCGCGCTCGTCGGGCTTCATGCGCCCGTGCATCGCCGCAAGTCGCGCGCCCTTGAGCGGACCCGCCTCGAGCCGCGCGAGATGGCTTGCGACATCCTTCAGGCCGAAGTCGCTCTCCTCGACCGCGGGAACCACGATGAACGCCTGCTCGCCGCGCGAGACGCGCTCCGCGACGAACGCATACGCATCGTCGGCCCGCTGCTCGCCGAGCACCCGCGTGTGGACGGGCGAACGGTCCTTCGGCCTATGGCGAATCGTGCTCACATCGAGGTCGCCGTACACCGTCAGCGACAGCGTGCGCGGGATGGGCGTCGCGGTCATCACCAGCATGTGCGGCGTCTGGCCCGCAGGCGCCTTGCCGCGGAGCTCCGCGCGCTGCGCGACGCCGAACCGGTGCTGCTCGTCGACCACGGCGAGCGCGAGCGCATGGAACCGCACATCGCCCGTGAGAAGCGCATGCGTGCCCACCATGATGTCGACGCCGCCCATCTCGACGAGATCGCGGATACGGGCGCGCTCGCTTGCCGACAGGCTGCCGGTGAGCAGCGCCACACGCACGCTCGTCCCCTCGAGAAACCGCGAGATCGACGCAAAGTGCTGCTCGGCGAGAAGCTCGGTCGGCGCCATCATCGCCGCCTGATGCCTGTTCGCGACCGCGACGAGCATCGACGCAAGCGCCACCGCCGTCTTTCCCGCGCCGACATCGCCCTGCAGCAAGCGGTTCATCGGCTGCGTGTCGCCAAGGTCCTTCGCGATCTCGCGGAAGGTCGCGTGCTGGTCAGGCGTGAACTCGAAGGGAAACCTCGCGAGGATCTCGCGCTCGGTCGCGGGCGGCATGGGCAGCGCGGGCGCGCCCTGCGCCGAGCGCATGCGCCGCTTGATCGCGACCGCGAGCTGCAGCACGAGCAGTTCGTCGTACGCCAGGCGCGTGCGTGCCGCGCCGAAGTCCGCCTCGGTCGCAGGCGCATGCATGCCCCGCACCGCATCGCGCAGGCCGATCAGCCCGCGCGGCTCGAGGTACTCGCGCGGCAGCAGCTCTGGAATCGCCGCACACGCGGGCTCGAGCACCGCACGCACCGTCTGCTCGATCGCCCGCGACGGCAGCGCCTCGGTCGACGGATAGACGGGCCGCATGCGGTCGCTGCGCGCCTCCTTCCCCGACGGGTCGGCAGAGACATCGGTCCACTTGCCGTTCACGACCTCGAGGTAGCCCCGCTCGAGCTTCGCCTTGCCTTCGACGATGCCTTGCCGCCCGGGATGCAGCTTGCCACGCATCCACGGCATGTTGAAGAAGACAAGGCGCACGGTGCCCGTGCCGTCGTCGAGGGTCGCCTCGAGCCGCGGCCGCTTGCCAAACGCCGTCCGCGATGCGGCGACCGTGCCTCGTATGGCGATGTTCGCGCTCTTCTCGGCATCGGGCTTCGCGGCGATCGCGGCGGTGTGTGCGGCGATCGTGTCCTCGCCGTGCTCCGCCTCGACGCGGAAGGGGAAGTGGTGGAGGAGGTCCGCGACCGTCCGAATCCCAAGTTCGCGGAACGCCTTTGCGCGCGCCGCCCCGACGCCCGGCACCGCATCGATCGCGGTCGCAAGCGGCAACGGCTCGCGCGCGGGGCGCGAGGCGGCGTCGGTCGCGGTGTTGTGCGTCCCTTCCTCGGCCACGGGGCTCGACCTGCGTGTCATGCGCGCCGAAACGCGGCGAGCGGGCGCGTACTATACGCCCCGTGAAGCGCCCTCCCTTCGACCCGAACCGCGCGCGCGGCGACAAGTTCGCCGAGGGGCTGTTCGACCCGACGCCCGTACGACGCGCGTCGGAAGGGGAGCCGATCGCGCCTTCGGACGCACCGCAGGTTCCATCCGCGCCCGCGCCATCGACGGCCACTTCGCGCCCCGCGCCCAACGAAGTCACCGTCGGCCAGTTCAGCCAGATGATCACGCGGACCCTCGAGGAGGGCCTGCGCGGGAACTTCCGCATCAAGGGCGAGATCGCGAACCTCTCGGTGCGCAACCACATCTACTTCACGCTGAAGGACGCCGAGGCCGTCCTCTCGTGCGCCATGTGGTCGAGCGACGCGGCGCGGCTGAACTTTCGTCCGCGCGAAGGCGATGCCGTGGTCGCGACTGGCAAGATCGGCCACTACGCGCCGCAGGGGAAGACCCAGCTCTATGTGTCGCGACTCGAGCCGCAGGGCATGGGCGACCTGCAGGCGCGCTTCGAGGCGCTTGTCAAGGAACTTCGCGCGCTCGGCTACTTCGAGGATGCCCGCAAGAAGCCGATGCCTGCCATGCCGCGCCGTGTGGCGGTGGTCACGAGCGCGACAGGCGCCGCGCTGCAGGATGTCCTGAAGACCGCGCGCACGCGCTGCCCGGCGGTCGAGATCCTCGTCGTCGATGTGCGCGTGCAGGGCGACGGCGCGGCGTCCGAGGTCGCGCGCGCCCTGAAGGCGCTCGACAGGCGACGCGATGAACTCGCGCTCGACGCGGTCATCGTCACGCGTGGCGGCGGTTCGCGCGAGGACCTCTGGGCGTTCAACGAGCGCGTGGTCGCCGATGCGGCCTTCGCGATGCACATCCCGCTCGTCGCCGCGATCGGGCATGAGGTTGACACGAGCATCATCGAGCTCGTCGCCGATCTCCGCGCAAGTACGCCCACCCAGGCCGCCATGCTGCTGCTCCCCGACCTCGTGGAGCTGCGTGCGCGCCACGAGCGTCTTGGCCGCGATCTGCGCAATGCGATGCGATGGTCCATCCAGTCGCGCCGCGACAGGCTTGCGGCGCTCGCGTCGCGCCCCGAGCTCGCCTCGCCTGCGCTGCGACTTTCGCGTGAGCGCGAGCGCACCCTCGCGCTCGCCGCCCGCATGCGCCACGCGCTCCTCGGCCGCGCGTCGTCGCGCCGCGCGACGCTCGACGGGCTTTCCGAGCGGCTCCGCCGCGTTTCGCCCGCATCGCGAGCCTCCGCCGCCCGTGCGTCGCTCGACGCACTCGGACCGCGGCTTTCGCGGGCGGTCCTCCAGCGCCTCGCCGCCGAATCGACCACGCTCGCGCATCTCGGTCGCCGACTCCGCAGCGCGGGCCCCGAAGAAACCATCCGCCGCGGCTATGCGGTCGTCACCGACGCGAACGGCCAGCTCGTGCGAACGGTCGGCGGCATCGCCGCCGGCGACGACCTTGCCATTCGCGTCGCCGACGGCACCATCGCCGCGCGCGTCGCAGCCACCAGAATTTCCGAATCGACCGAGGAGTGACCATGGCCAAGAAGAAGGACCCCACGACCGACTCCAGTTCCCCGATCGACGCCGACATCCAGGCGCTTGGCTATGAGGATGCCGTCGAGAAGCTCGAGGAGCTCGTCGAGTCGATCGAGCGCGGCGATGTCGGGCTCGAGCAGAGCCTCGCCTCGTACCGTCGCGGCGAGATGCTGCTCCGGCACTGCCGCTCGCTGCTCGACAAGGCCGACCTCTCGGTGCGCGAGATGACCCTCGCCGACGCCGAGAACGGCGGCAGCAACTGAAGCACGACCCACCGCGTGGCCGATGCAGCGCGGCCGACCGATGAACTACTCCGACTTCAACCTCGCCTTCGCCGTCTGGGCGCCCGTGCTCATGGGCACGCTGTTCGTGTTCCTGTTCGGCGCGTGCGTCGGCAGCTTCCTCAATGTGCTCGCGTGGCGCCTTCCCACGGGGCAGTCCGTCGTGACGCCGCCCTCGCGCTGCCCGCTCTGCGGCCATCGCCTCTCGTGGCGCGAGAACCTGCCCATTCTCGGCTGGCTCATCCTCCGCGGCCGCTGCAAGGGCTGCCGCGCGAAGATCAGCATCCAGTATCCGCTCATCGAGCTGCTGGCGGCCTCGTCGGGATGAGCATCATCGACGCCAAGTGGTCGATCATTCCCCCCGAGATCCCGACCGTCGTCACCGCGATCGCCTTCGCGGGCTGGCTCGGGCAGGGCTTCATGCCCGAATCGCGGCAGCTGCGCGACTTCGTCCCGATGCCCGTCGCGAGTTGGACGGTCTCGTTCGCGGCGATCGGCATGCTGATCGGCCTTGGCGTTTCCCGCTGGCTGGTCGCCACGGGACGGCTGCGCATGAGCTTCGCCGACTGGCAGGACTATGTGAAGGAAGGCGACGACGGAAGCGCGTATCCGCACGCGCGCCGCGAGATGCTTGGCGAGGTGTACTTCCTGCTCCCTGGAGTCGCGGGAGCGGGCGTTGCCTGCGTGGTGGCCGCCGCGTTCGGATTCACCTCGAGCGAGCCCGTCTGCCAGCCCATGACGCTGCTCGGTGGCTCGATGCTCGGCTGGATCGTCGGCGGGGGGCTGATCTGGGCGATTCGGATCATCGGAACCCTTGCCTTCGGCCGCGAGGCCATGGGGCTCGGCGATGTGCACCTCCAGGCCGCGGTCGGAGCCATGCTCGGCTGGAAGGTGGCGTTGTTCGCCTTCTTCGTCGCGGTCTTCCTCGCGCTTGTGTGGGCGATCGCGTCGCGGATCTTCGGCCGCTTCGTGAAGCTCATCGGCAAGGAAATGCCGCTCGGGCCTCATCTTGCGGCGGCGGCCATCCTCTTCGTGGTCGCCCGCGGCGTGGTGGTGGCGGGCGTCGATGTCTTCTCGCTCGGCATCGCGCATGCCGTCGCCGCAGCAGGCGGACCGCCCGTTCCCGAGCGGTCCGAGCTCACGAACCCGCTTCGCGCCGAGCAGCCGTCCTCGCGCGCCCGCCGGCAGGAGCGGGAACCACGATTCCCGCTCGCCGAACTTGCGCAACCGTCCGATCGGCGTTGAAATGCCCGCGCGGCTCGAGCATCGGAGACGGAACTCCAGCGACCGCGATGCCTCACATAGGAAGGGACGCCGAAGAATGAAGGCCACCACTTGTCTGTTTCGTTCGATGATCGTCGCGGCACTCGCGACGGCGACGCTCGCTGGCTGCGACAGCGCGAAGAAGGATGAACTCGCGATGCTGCGCGAGGAGAACTCGCAGCTCACCATGCAGCGCGACGAGGCCCGCAGCGCGCTCGACTCGAGCGAGGCCGAGCGCCGCCGCCTCGAGGAGCAGAACGCGAACCTCGAGTCGCGCCTCTCGGACAAGCCGACCGAAGTCGCCGCCGCTCCCGCAAGCAGCACGCCGAAGATGGATCTGCCCGAAGGCGTTTCCGTCGACAACCGCAACGGCGAAGTCGTGGTCACCATCGAGGGCGATGTGCTGTTCGACTCGGGCAAGGCGACGCTGAAGACCGACGCGAAGAAGACGCTCGACAAGGTCGTCAGCGAGATCAAGAAGAACTATCCGAACAACCGCGTGCGCGTCTCGGGGTTCACCGACACCGATCCGATCAAGCGCAGCGGCTTCAAGACCAACTTCCACCTCGGATTCGAGCGCGCGTTCAATGTCGGCGAGTATGTCGTCTCGAAGGGCCTCGACAAGGGCCGCGTGTACTACGCGTCCTACGGCCCCGAGGCGCCGAAGGCGACCAAGAAGGAGTCGCGCCGCGTCGAGCTCTCGATCGTCACGGAGTGACGGACGGCCCGCGATCCACGATCTGATTCGATGCACGGCCCCGCAAGGGGCCGTGTCTCGTTTGGACAAGAGCAGGGGTGGCGAGCCGGGCGCCGCGCGACCACGGCCCTCAAACGCAAAGGCGCGTCCCGCGAACGGGCCGCGCCTTGCGACATCAAGCGGGCGAAGGGGATCGAACCCTCGACATTCAGCTTGGAAGGCTGACGCTCTACCGCTGAGCTACGCCCGCGACTTCGTCCAAGAATACACCTTTCATGCGCACGCGGGGCGACTCCGCGCGAGGAATGGCGAGGTCGACGGCGGGGCAAAAACTCGTTATCCTCTTCCCCCCTTGCCGACAACCCGTCGGCAAGATCCGCGCCTGGGCGCGGCGGGCGGAGGATCCCGGCCTTCCCAGGCGTGCTCGTGCACCGTTTCGAAACCAGGACAGATACGTATCCAGAACTCCTAGTGGGGCTTGCAACCCCCACGCAACAGGAAGACAGCCATATGAAGACTGCCTTCTCGCGCACGGGCCGGGCGCTTGCTGCCCTCGTTCCCGTCTTCGTCGCCTCCGCCGCACTCGCGGGCGAGGCGGACATTCGCCTTCCCGATGTCAAGGGCGCCCAGTTCGCCTACGGCCTCACCGGCAACATGCTCATGATGATCGGCCTGGGCATCTCGGTGCTCGGCGCGCTCTTCGGTTGGGTGCAGTACAAGCAGACGGTCGCGCTTCCCGCGCACAAGTCGATGCTTGCGGTCTCCAACATCATCTGGGAGACCTGCAAGAGCTACATCATCCAGCAGGGCAAGTACCTGTCGGTGCTGTGGATCCTGATCGCGTTCGCGATCACCGGATACTTCGGCTTCCTCAGCCCGATCGGCCAGACCGTGGCCGAGGGCGAGACCCCGATCAACAAGTGGGGCGCCGTCGTCGTGGTGCTCCTCGCCTCGATCCTCGGCATCCTCGGAAGCTACGGCGTGGCGTGGTTCGGCATCCGCATCAACACGCAGGCGAACTCGCGCGCGGCCTTCGCGTCGCTGCGCGGCTACCCGCTGCCTGTGCTCGGCATCCCGCTCAAGTCGGGCATGTCGATCGGCATGCTGCTCGTCTCGGTCGAGCTGTTCTTCATGATCTGCATCCTGTGCTTCCTGCCGAAGGAGCTCGTCGGACCGTCGTTCATCGGCTTTGCGATCGGCGAGTCGCTCGGCGCCTCGGCGCTGCGCATCTGCGGCGGCATCTTCACGAAGATCGCCGACATCGGCGCCGACCTCATGAAGATCGTCTTCAAGCTGCCTGAGGACGACCCGAAGAACCCTGGCGTGATCGCCGACTGCACGGGCGACAACGCGGGCGACTCGGTCGGCCCGACCGCCGACGGCTTCGAGACCTACGGCGTCACCGGCGTGGCCCTCATCGTGTTCCTCGCGCTCACCCTTGGCGCGGGCGCCGATGCGTCGGGCGAGTTCGGCGCGAAGCTCATCGTGTGGCTCTTCGCCATGCGCGCGCTGATGATCGTGACCTCGCTCGTCAGCTACTACATCAACGAAGGCATCTCGAAGGCGAAGTACGCGACCGCGAAGGACTTCCACGAGGAGGCTCCGCTCACCTGGCTCGTCTGGATCACCTCGATCCTCTCGATCGTCGTCACTTTCATCGCGAGCTATGTCCTGCTCAGCGGCATCAAGGTCGGTGACACCGACATGCCGAACCTCTGGTGGGCCCTCAGCGTCATCATCAGCTGCGGAACCATCGCGGGCGCCGTCATCCCCGAGTTCACCAAGGTCTTCACCTCGACGAGCTCGGGCCATGTCAAGGAAGTCGTCACGGCCTCGGCCCAGGGCGGCGCGTCGCTCAACATCCTCTCTGGATTCGTCGCGGGCAACTACTCCGCGTTCTGGAAGGGTCTCGTCATCGCCGGCCTCATGGGCATCGGCTGGTGGGCGTCGACCCTCTCGGGCGCGGATTCGGTCATCGCGAAGACCTACACCTTCGCCGGACCGATCTTCGCGTTCGGCCTCATCGCCTTCGGCTTCCTCGGCATGGGCCCCGTCACGATCGCGGTCGACAGCTTCGGCCCGGTCACCGACAACGCCCAGTCCGTGTATGAGCTCTCGCGCATCGAGGCGCAGCCGGGCATCAAGGAGGAGATCAAGCGCGACTTCGGCTTCGATCCCGACTTCGACACCGCCAAGTACACCCTCGAGAAGGGCGACGGCGCCGGCAACACCTTCAAGGCGACGGCGAAGCCCGTGCTCATCGGCACCGCGGTCGTCGGCGCGACGACCATGGTGTTCAGCATCATCCTCGAGCTCATCAAGGCGAACAGCGCGAAGCTCACCGATCTCGCTCCCGAGGCAGCGCTCGCGCAGGCCGCCAAGGAAGTCGTCGAGAAGCTCTCGATCGTCGAGCCGGCGATCCTCCTCGGCCTCCTCATTGGCGGCTCGGTGATCTACTGGTTCACGGGTGCCGCGACCCAGGCGGTCGTGACCGGCGCCTACCGCGCGGTCGTCTTCATCAAGGACAACATCAACCTCGACAAGGCGGAGGCCAGCATCGACGACGCCAAGGAAGTCGTCCGCATCTGCACCGTGTATGCGCAGAAGGGCATGACCAACATCTTCATGGTCGTCTTCTTCTTCGCGCTCGGCCTGCCGTTCTTCGATCCGTACTTCTTCGTCGGCTACCTCATCGCGATCTCGTTCTTCGGCCTCTTCCAGGCGATCTTCATGGCGAACGCAGGCGGCGCCTGGGACAACGCGAAGAAGATCGTCGAGGTCGAGATGCGCGCGAAGGGCACCGACCTCCACGCGGCGACGGTCGTGGGCGACACCGTGGGCGATCCCTTCAAGGACACCTCTTCGGTCGCGCTCAACCCCGTCATCAAGTTCACGACGCTGTTCGGCCTTCTGGCCGTGGCGATCGCGATCAAGATGGAGGACAGCAGCCTCCGCATCCCGATCGGCGTGGTCTGCTCGCTCATCGCGTGCTTCTTCGTGTGGCGCAGCTTCTACGGCATGCGCATCCCCGTCGACGCGAAGAAGTGATCGCATCTATCGCTTGAATGACCGCAGGCCGCCCGAAAGGGCGGCCTGTTTCATTCAAGACGCAGCCTTCGATGTCCTTCGTGGCGCTACCCGCTCCACGAGATGCCGCACTGGCCGAGCAGCTCGAGGAATCGCCTGCTCGGCGGAGCCGTGGCCTCGACGCGGCCGCCATCAGGATGCGGAAAGCCGAGCTTCCATGCATGGAGCCCGAGCGTGCGGTCGTCGTCGCGCTGCGGCGAGAGCAGCCGTGATCCTTCGGCGTACAGCGGGTCACCCGCAACCGGGAATCCGAGGTGCGCAAGATGCACGCGGATCTGATGCAGGCGGCCCGTCTGCGGCGAACAGGCGACCAGCGTGTGCGTCGCGCTCGTCGCGAGCGGCTCGATGTCGGTCACCGCAGGCTTCGCGCCCTTGCGGACGACGCTGACAAGGCGCGTTCCCTCGGACGACGGCACCCTGCGTTCCTCGAGGTCGAGCTCGATGCGCTGGGCTCCCTGGCGCATGCGCCCCCGCGCGACGGCGAGATAGCGCTTGTCGACACGCCTCGACTCGAAGTCCGAGCGCACGAGGTCGTACGCATCGGGGTCGAGGGCACACGCCACGCAGCCGCTTGTCTGACGATCGAGTCGGTGGAGAAGCCCGTAGTCGCGTCGCTCGCCGAGCTGCAGCAACTTCCCGCCGTAGCGTGCGACGAGCGCGTTGAGGAGACTATCGTCGCGATGCGACTTCCCAGGCTCGCTGACCACGCCTGGCGCCTTGTTCGCCACGACGATCCGTGCATCCTCGTGCACGATCTCGAGCCGCATGCGGGGGTTGGGCTTCGGCTGGCTCACCACGCAGACTCTACCCGCGGCACGAAGGGCGGGTAGACTCGCGCCATGCGCACGCTCGGTGTCAACTCCCGTCTGAAGCCGTTCGGGGCCACGATCTTCGCCGAGATGACGGCGCTCGCGGTGAAGCACGGGGCGGTCAATCTCGGGCAGGGCGCACCCGACTTCGACGGGCCTGAGTTCGTCAAGGAAGCGGCCATCAAGGCCATGCGCGACGGGCGCGGTCAGTACGCGCGCATGACGGGGCTTCCCGAGCTCACCAAGGCCATCGCCGACCGCTTCCGCCACACGAGCGGCCTCGAGTACGACCCCGAGCGCGATGTCGTCGTCACCTGCGGCGCCACCGAGGGAATCGTCGACTGCATCCTGTCCACGGTCGAGCCGGGCGACGAGGTGCTCATGTTCGAGCCCTTCTACGACTCGTATCCGGCGGCGGTCGCCATGGCGGGTGGCGTGTCGAAGGTCGTCACCCTCGAGGCGCCTGCATTCCGCATCGACGAGTCGGCCATCCGCGCCGCGATCACTCCGCGCACGCGGTTGATGATGGTCAACAGCCCTCACAACCCGAGCGGACGCATCCTCGATGCCGAGGAGCGCGCCATCATCGCGCGCATCGCCAACGAGTTCGACCTCCTCGTGATCAGCGACGAGGTCTACGAAGAACTCTGGTACGAGACCCCGCACCGCACGCTGGTACTCGAACCAGGCATGCGCGACCGCACCATCGTGCTCGGCAGCCTCGGGAAGACCTTCTCGTTCACGGGATGGAAGGTGGGCTGGGCGATCGCCCCCGCGCCGCTGGCGGCAGCGGTGCGCAGCGCGCACCAGTTCACGAGCTTTTGCGCGGCCACGCCGCTGCAGGTGGCGGCCGCAGCCGCTCTGTCGGCGCCCCAAAGCTACTACGAGGAGTTCAGGCGCGACTACCGCGCCCGCCGCGACCGCATGGTGCACGGCCTGCGTGCATGCGGATTCGCATGCGACCTTCCGCAGGGCAGCTACTTCGCACTCGCCAACCATTCGGCGTTCGGCGTCGATGGCCAGCGGTTCGCCGACGACTACGCGTTCTGCCGACATCTCGTCGAGCACGGAAAGGTCGCTGCGATCCCGCCAGGAGCCTTCTACATGAACAAGCCGAAGGCGCGCGAGCTTGTCCGGTTCGCGTTCTGCAAGAAGGACGAGACCATCGACGGCGCCCTCGAGCGACTGCACACCTATGCCGCGCGGTTCAGGCTTTCCGCGGAGGAGAGGCATGCGGCGGCCGTTTGAGGCCCGCGAGACCTCGGTGTTCGTCGAGGCCGGACGCCTTGAGCGCGCCCGGCGCGTGCTGTCCGACCCGCGGCTGCGCGTGACGCGCGTGGGCAGCGACGACGCCCGCACACGCCGCTCGCTCGCCGAGGAGTTCCACGCCGAGCCGTTCGACGACCTGAGGCAGCTCGCCGTCATCACCCCGTCGGTCCTCTGGATCGATCGCGGCGAGCCGCTTGGCGAAGCCGAGCGCGAGGCGCTTGCCGACGAAGACATCGCGATCGTGGCGGGCGCCTGCACGCTCCCGTTCCTGCTCGCCGTGCCGCAGTGCGAGACGGCGCCAAGTTTCCGCCGCATGCAGAGCGGCCGCGCGCTGCTCGGCGTCGCGGAGGCCTTCGGGCGGGTCGAAGTGTTTCAGGCTGCGGTAGCCGTGCCGACCGAGGGGCACCTCGCCGAGGGGCTGCGCGTGGCGGCGGCTTCATGCCTTGCCGTACTCGGGCCGATCGACCTTGTGACGGCGCTCGGCAGCCGCTCGGGCACCTTGACCGCCACCGTGATCGGTGCGCGCGGCTTCGGCACGCTCGCGGTCGGCACGGGGGCCGAAGCGGCCTCATTCGCGCTCGTCGGCGAGGGTGGCATCGCGACGGTCGCCTCGGGCGTGGTGGCGTGGCGCCGCCACGACGGCAGCTGGGTCGAGGAGACGCGGCTCGACCCCGATGGCATCGAACCCACGGTGCAGACGCTGCTCGAGGCAACGGCGCCGCGCGAAGCGGACGCCGCAGCGGGGGATTCCGACCGAAGACGGTTCCGACTCCGCATCGCCGCACTCGCGGACACGATCCGGCTTTCTGCCCGCACGGGGCACCGTGAGAGCGTGGACGCGATGCTGCGCGGCTTCGAGGTCGATCCCGACGAATTGCTGCCGCCGACGCGGTAGCGGCCAGCATCGCGACGCAGCGCTGCGCGAGTGAGCGGAAAAAGGAAGCGAGGCCGCAAGTGCGGCCTCGCTCACGGTTCTTTCGTCATTGGCTCGTGTCTCGCGATTCGTCCCCGAGCGCGCGGGGAATCGGTTGCCGCGAGCGCGGCCTGATCAATCGATCTGCGATGATCAGCCCTCGATGATCAGCCCTCGATGATCAGCCCTCGATGATCAGCCCTCGATGATCAGCCCTCGATGATCAACCCTTGATCTCGAGCACTTCGATGCGCGTGTAGTGCTGACGGTGGCCGATCGTCTTGCGATAGCCCTTGCGGCGCTTGTACTTGCCGACGAGCACCTTCGGGCCATCGGCCTCGCCGACGACCTTCGCGGTCACCGACGCGCCCGAGACATACGGCAGGCCGATCTTGGCCGCCGAACCGCCCGAGTCGCCCACGGCGAGCACGCGATCGAAGGTGATGGTCGATCCATCCGCCGCATCGCGCAGGTCGATGTCGATGACGTCGCCCTTCTGAACCTTGATCTGGGTGCCGCTGTCTTCGATGATCGCGTACATGGCTCGCTGTTCCTTCTGTTGCTGAGAGGCTCTCCAACCTCGCCGCATCTGCGGCGGTGGGGAGAATCGGAGATTGTACGGAATCCGCGCGGTTCTTCAAGGCCCTTTGGCCCACTCCCAAGCCGCTGCTACACTTGGCGTTGCATCCAGACGGCCGCTCGGCAGGGTTTCCCCGCCGGGAGGAAAGTCCGAGCACGGCAGGACAAGGTGGTGGGTAACGCCCACCGGCCCGCTGCAGGGTCAGGGAAAGTGCCACAGAAAACAGACCGCCTCGGCCCTCGGGCCGCGGTAAGGGTGAAACGGTGCGGTAAGAGCGCACCGCCCGTCTGGTGACAGACGGGGCACGGCAAACCCCACCTCGTGCAAGCGCAAGCAGTCTCCGCCAGGCGGTTCGCCACCTGGCACCCGCGGTCCGCGGCGTGAGACGGGTCGCGCGCTCGAGCCTGCGGGCAACCGCAGGCCTAGAGAAATGGCCGTCAGCGCAGGCCGCGAGGTTTGGCACTGCGCACACAGAACTCGGCTTACGGATGCACGCAGCATGGACGGCCCAAGGTCAACGCCTTGGGCCGTCCGCCCTTTTGCACCGGACGATCACCTTCTCGGCCGTGATTCGAGCGAAGTTCTCGGCTCTTCCCCGCAAAGCCGTGCTTTTTCGCTTGCCTTCACCGCGGAAGCCGCAAAGATACGCGCCTCTCCAAGGACCACCCTTGGACGGCTGCGGCGGTCGTCGCAGCTGGAGCGCAGAACCCGCATGGCAGCGGCAGCGCTCGGGTTCGTCGGTGCGCCAACGACAAGGGCCCTAGGGGTCTGTCCGCGGCAAGAAGGCCCGACGCAATCGCGAATGGCAACGAAGCCTATCCCACGCCAATCCCCTCTATGAGCAACGAAGGTCACGGTTCAGCCGACGCATCGGGCGGTCATCACTCCAACCTGGGCAACGAAGGCGCATCAGGCGCACTCTCGGGCGCCGTGAGCGCGCTCGGTTCTTCAGGTGGCAGTCGGGCGACGAGCCTGCAGAACTACCACCTCCTCGCGTTCCGAAAGGCACTCCACCCCGAGTTCTTCGGCATCGAGTCGCGCCAGCGGGTTCCGCACGCCGACTACGAGACCGAGGGTTGGATCTTCAAGGGCGGCCATAGCGTGCGCTTCACGCTCAACGGCTTCTGCATGAGCGAAGTCGTGGTCGAGCACATCGACCAGATTCCCGACCGCGGGCTCATCACGGCGCTGCCGTGCGCCGGAGAGCGCGACTTCGAAGAGAAGGTCGCCGAGAACCTCGTCTACATGGCCACCATGCAGACCGAGACGCTGAGCGACCACCTGTACCTCGGCACCTACAAGGAGATGATGCAGCACGCGCGCGAGAACGACTCGCTCTACTCGGCGTGGACCGACGCCTCGGGCAAGCCGAACCTCTCGCTCATCGATCTGCAGCACTTCCGCAACGAGGTGCACATCCAGGGCTTCCACCTGCGCTCGGACTGCGGTCTCGTGCTCCGCACGCAGTCGATGATCCAGATCGTTCCCGTGAAGAAGAAGGATCCGTCGAAGACGGCTCCTGCAAAGGGTTCGATCCGTCCGAAGCGCTGAGCTCGGTCCAAACGGGAGCTGGCTGAGAGATGACGAACCTCCTCCGACGCGGAAGGCTCGAGGTCGAGACCGACCTCCTCCTCGGCGTGGAGGAGGTTCTGCTTCCCAGGGGTTCCCATGCGGCGGCGCCGCAGGAAGCCGCCCTGCAAGCCGCTCAGTCAACCGCGAGCCCTGCAGGCGCGGCCTCGCGGGATTCCGCGCCGACGCCGCGTCGCGGATTCGAGGCGGACATCTTCTCGAGCACGCCTGTCGCCTCACGCGCGGCGACGAGCGCGCCGCCGCGCTCTTCGGCAGAGGCTGCGTTGCAAGCAGACGCGGTCTCGGAACGCGTGCATCGGTACACCGCGCCGCCGCCGCCTTCGGCTGAGGTGGCTGAGGAGCCCGTGCGCATCGTCGAGAGCGTTCACGCGCCTTCCGCTGGGGCGAAGTCCGAACGGCTTGAAGCGCTCGCCAGCGCGCACGCGGCGCAGTGCCCGCACTGCACGACGGCCACCGCGCACACGCGGCTCGTCTTCGGCGAGGGCAATCCCGAGGCCGAGATCGTCTTCGTCGGCGAGGCGCCGGGCGAGACCGAAGACCGTCTGGGCAGGCCGTTCGTCGGCCGCGCGGGCGAGAAGCTCGATGAGATGATCGCCGCGATGGGCATGCGTCGCGACGATGTCTACATCGCGAATGTGCTCAAGAGCCGCCCCCCCGAGAACCGCACTCCTCTGCGCCATGAGATCGAGCAGTGCGGCCCGTACCTGCTTGCCCAGATCGAGGTGATTCGACCGAAGGCGATCGTCACGCTCGGCGGCCCCGCGACGAAGCTGTTGCTGGCGAGCGAGCTCGGCATCACTCGCCTGCGCGGCATCTTCGGCTCGCTCCGCCTCGAGTGTCACGGCGAAGCCGCACGCGACGGGGCGCTTGAGATCCCCGTGATGCCGACCTTCCATCCCGCGTATCTCTTGCGCAACTACACCCCTGAGACGCGGCGCCAGGTCTGGGAGGACCTCAAGCAGGTTCTGGTGCTCCTCGGGCGCGAGGCGCCCGCGCGGCGCTGACCGCCTCAGGTCCGCAGGATCAGCGTGACAGGCCCATCGTTCACGAGATCGACCTTCATCTCGGTGCGGAAGCGGCCCGTCTCGACATGCAGCCCAAGCGAACGGATCGTCTCGACCACTTCCTGCACGAGCGGCTCGGCCTGCTCGGGGCGCGCCGCCGCGATGAAGCTGGGACGGTTGCCGCCCGAGCAGTCGCCCGCAAGCGTGAATTGACTCACGACGAGCACGCTTCCGCCCACATCGCCGACGGCGAGGTTCATCTTGCCCGCGGCATCCTCGAAGACGCGGAGCTTCGCGAGCTTCTCGCCCATCTTGCGCGCATTGGCCGAGCCATCGCCCGTCTCGACGCCCACGAGCACCACGAGCCCGCCACGGTCCGCGAGCGCGCCGACGCGTTCGCCACCGACGGTGACCAAACCGCGCGAGCAGCGCTGGGCGACCGCGATCATGACGGTCAGGCGAGGAGCGCCATCGACGCGCTGGACACGAGCACCGAGCCCTGGTCATCGACCGCCTGACGATAGTCGAGGAGCTCGATCGACGAGGGATTCGCGAGCTTCGCGGCGGCGTACATCGGGCCGACGCCGCCCCAGCGCGTGGGGTTGCGGTTCTCCTTCAGCGCCGCGGCGAGGCCTTCGGCGCTGGAGATGAAGGCACGCAGCATCTCGCGGTCGTGCTTCTCGATGTCGCGGCGCCGCTGGTCGTTGACGGGGGCAGGCTCGCCATAGGCAGGGCCGGCGCCCGAGAGATTCGCGCTTGCGATGAAGAGGGTGCGGCCACCGACAGCGGCGAGCGACTCCGCCATCACGGCGATGAACTGGTCGGTGCCGAGCCGCGCACCGTCGTCTGCGATGAGCGGGACATTCGGGTCAGGCACGAGTGCGGCGACCACAGGCACATCGCCGAACAGGTGCTGCGCCCAAAGGATCTGCACCTGGATCGAGTGCTCGGGCAGGTGGTCGAGGATGTCCTTGAACAACGCATCGCCGCTGCGCTTCTTGAGTTCACCGACGACCTGCGCGTCGACAGGCATCGTTCCGAGCGGCGAACCGAACGAGAGGTCCGACACCACCACGCCGTCGCCGAGGCCCTGGTGGTTCGAGCCGAGGATCACGATGCGGTCGGGCTTCGGGCCCTTGGCGATCGTTCGGTAGCTTGCGGCATACACGGGATAGCCGCGCTGGAACTCGAGATGCGTGGTCACGATGCCCGCGATCGGCTCGTCGATCTCGGCGTCCTCCGCCTCGTCGAGCCACTTCTCGAGCTGCTCGCGGATCTTGGCCGGGTCGTCGCCGAGGGCGCGCGTCGCGAGCGCAGGAAAGGCGCCCGCGCCATAGAGCGCGGCCTTCTTCTTGTCTTCCAGCGCCTCGGAGGTCGGGCCCCAGAGCAGGCCGAACTCGTCGAGCTTCGCGGCAAGCTCCTGCAGCGGCTTCACATCGGCCATGCCGACCTGCTGCGCGATCTCCGAAAGCGACCGCTCGCCGTTGAAGAGTTGCATCACCTGGAACGCAGGCGGCGGAACGACCATCGTCTGCTCTGTGAGCATCATCGGATCGCGGAGTCCGAGAAACACCTGGTTGTCCTTCTGCAAGGGAACAGGGTGAACCCTGCGGAGGGTGGGGCGGTCGATGTGCTCAGGAAGGCTTTCGGTGGTCATGAGAGGGCTCGGTGAAGTCGGGGAGTGTATCGGTCGGCAGGTTGGCGGCGCAGCGATCGCGAAAGTTGCCGCTAGAATCGCTTCTCGCTTCAACTCTGTTGCAACTCGACGGTTCAGGAGTCCGATACAGGCTCTCCCCGGGGCGAGGCCCCAGCCTTGGCCGCCAAACCGTCGCGCGCCAAGGCCGTTCCGACCAGCAAGGAAAGATCCATGCGATTCGACCGACTGATCTCGCTCGTCACCTGCGCCTCCGTGGCGCTTTCCGTCGCCGTCGCTCCGACGGCGCTCGCACAGGATGCGAAGCCGAAGGCCGCACCCGCGACCCCCGCAGGCGTGCCGATCAAGGGCGGCCCTGGGGCTTCGCCCGATCAGGCGAAGCCCGGCGTTCGCGAGCTGCTCTCGCCGCAGCAGCCGCAGCCGAGCGAGACGCGCCCCGAGAACTTCGTTCCGCCGAACGAGAAGCCCGTCATCGAGTTCGATCCGCCGATCGCGGACATGGGCGAGATGATCTCCGACATCGCCGAGACGGTGAAGATCAAGATCAAGAATGTGCACACCGAGCCGATCCGCATCACCAAGGCGATCCCGGGCTGCGGCTGCACCACGCCGACCTTCCCCAAGGACCCGATTCCGCCAGGAGGTTTCGGCGAGGCCGAGATCACGCTCAAGCCCGGCACGAAGCAGGGCATCAAGCTCTCGAAGAAGGTCACCTTCCAGATCGAGAACCACGCGCCCGTCACGCTGACGGTCGAGGGCGATGTCGTGGCGTATGTCACGATGGTGCCCGACCTCATCGAGGCTCCCGCGGAGGAAGCCGCGAAGTCGGCAGGCGGACAGGTCGTGCTCGAGTCGACCGAAGGCAAGGCCTTCAAGGTCACCGATGTGCAGCCGCCCGTCCTCAAGAACCCGCCCACCGAGGCGGCGACCAAGCATGTGCTGACCATCGACTGGACCGCGTGGGAAGCCGCGGGGCGTCAGCCGAAGATCATGTTCGTCACCGACAATGAGAAGGCTCCGAGCCTCACGCTCCTTGTGAAGCGCGCACTTGCTGCAGGCGAGACCCGTCCGCCCGAGGCGCCGAAGACCCCGCAGGGCCCTGCGACCACGGCACTCATCACCGCCGTCCGTTCGGGCGACCTCGCGAAGGTCAGCGCGGAGCTCGCCACGGGTGTCGATGTAAACGAGCGCGACAAGGCTGGCCAGCGCACGGCGCTGCACTGGGCCGCGAAGCTCGGCACCACGCCCGTCATGGAGGCGCTCGTCGCCGCGAAGGCAGATCCGAACATCGCCGACCGCCAGGGCCGTACTCCGCTCTGGTCGGCCGTCGAGACCAACCTCGAGTCGGTGCGGTTCCTCGTCGAGAAGGGCGCGAATGTGAACGCCCGCGACCAGATCAAGTCGAGCCCGCTCCTCTGGGCAGCTGGTTTCGGCAAGCCCGAGACCGTCGCGTTCCTGATCTCGAAGGGCGCCGAGGTCAAGGCGATCGACGACAACGGCTGGACCCCGCTCATCTGGGCGGCGGGCCTCGGCCAGGCGCAGACCGTCGACATCCTCGTGAAGTCGGGCGCCGACCTGAACGCGGCCGACAAGCAGACGGGCGACACGCCGCTTCTCCGCGGCGCGCGCACGGGCAAGGCCGACAGCCTCAAGATCCTGATTTCGGCAGGTGCCGACCTCAAGGCGAAGAACAAGCTCGGCCAGAACGCGCTGCACCTCGCGGCGATGAGCGGTTCGCCCGACAAGGTCCAGATCCTGATCGATGCCAAGGTCGACCCCGCGGCCACCGATGACAAGGGCTGGACGGCCCTCGATCACGCGATGAACCGCACGACGGGCGACAAGACCCGCCTGATCGAGATCCTGAAGCCGGTCAGCCCGGCGCCGAAGTCGAACGGCTGATCTCGAAACCTGAGTTTCGCAGGGCGCGCCTTCTGGGCGCGCCCTGTTCTTTTTCCGCCGTTCCGCCGCGTAGGATGAGCGCCCCGCGCATCGCCGCGGAAGAGGAGCATCCATGTCCGCCATCGCCACCTCACCGCTCGACGCGCTCGTCTCCCACATGCAGGAGTCGGCGCTTCTCGCCACCACGAACAACCTGCTCGACTGGGACCAGGAAACCACCATGCCCTCGGGCGGCCTCGAGTGGCGCGCGCGTCAGCAGGCGCTCGTGGCGCGCATGGTCCACGAGCGCAACAGCTCGCGCGAGCGGGGCGACCTGATCGCGGCGGTGGAGTCCGACGGCGCGGCCATGGCGGACCCCGAGACCGTCGCGCTCGTGCGAGAGGCCCGGCGCGACTACGGCAAGGCGACCAAGCTGCCTGCGTCGCTTGTCGAGGAGATGGCACGCGTCTCGAGCATGGCGAAGCACGAATGGGCCGAGGCGCGCGCGGCAAGCGACTTCAAGCGCTTCGCGCCGTGGCTTGCGAAGCTCGTGGCGCTCCTGCGAAAGCAGGCCGATTGCTACGGATACGCCGCGGGCGGCGAGCCATGGGATGCGCTCGCCGACCTCTACGAGCCGGGCTGCACGGCCGCCTATGTGGCGGGGGTGTTCGATCCGCTCAGGCCTCGCCTGCAGAAGCTCGTCGCCGAACTCGCGGCGTCGAAGCGGGGTCCCTCGAACGCGTTCAACGACTTCTTCGTTCCGATCGAGCGCCAGGAGGCCCTGTCGCGCTTCGTCGCCGAACGCATCGGCTTCGACTTCAACCGCGGGCGGCTCGACCGCTCGACGCACCCGTTCTGCGGCGGCACGCACTGCAACGATGTGCGCATGACGACGCGCTACAACGAGCGCTGCGTCAACGACGCGCTCGGCTCGACCATGCACGAGTCGGGTCACGCGATCTACGAGCAGGGGCTTCCGTTCGCCCGCATCGGCACGCCGCTGGGTGAAAGCGTGTCGCTTGGCATCCACGAGAGCCAGAGCCGCATGTGGGAGAACCAGGTCGGGCGCAGCAGGGCGTTCTGGGCCTGGCTCGCGCCGCAGCTTTCCGCGGTCATCGGCGCCGATGCGTCGCGCTTCTCGCTCGACGAGCTCTACGGCGCCGCAAACATCGTCGAGCCCGGATTCATCCGCGTCGAGGCCGACGAGGCGACCTACAACCTGCATGTGATGGTGCGCTTCCAGATCGAGCGCGCGGTCATCAAGGGCGACCTCGAGGTCGAGGGGATCCCGAGCGTCTGGAACCGTCTCTACAAGGACCTCCTCGGACTCGATGTGCCCGACGACCGCCGCGGCTGCCTGCAGGACATCCACTGGTCGATGGGCGCCATGGGCTACTTCCCGACCTACACGCTCGGGAACCTGTACGCCTCGCAGCTCTTCGAGGCGGCGTGCGCGGAGATGCCAGGCCTCGTCGACGGATTCGCACGCGGCGAGTTCACGCAGCTCCGCGCGTGGCTGAACCGCAACATCCACGCGCATGGCAGGCGCTATTCGCCCTCGGAACTCGTCCAGCGGGTGACGGGCAAGCCGCTTTCGGCCGAGCCCCTCATGCGGCACCTCGAGGGCAAGCTCCGCCCGCTTTACGGACTCTGAGCAGAATGAAATAGGGCATTGGTCGGAACGGCGAAGTGTGCTACACTTGCCGTCTTTCCCCGATTTTTCGCATGGCCGACCAAAACCTCCGCAACATCGCCATCATCGCCCACGTCGACCACGGCAAGACCACGCTCGTCGACGCCATGCTCTCTCAATCGGGTGTCGTCCAACTCGACGGCTCGGGCGAGAACTGCGTGATGGACTCGAACCCGCTCGAGCGTGAGCGCGGCATCACCATCCTCGCGAAGAACTGCGCCGTGACCTACACGGTGCGCGGCGGGCCGCGTCGCGGCGAGGTCTACCGCGTGAACATCCTCGACACGCCGGGCCACGCCGACTTCGGCGGAGAGGTCGAGCGCGTGCTTCGCATGGCCGACGGCTGCCTGCTGCTCGTCGATGCGCTCGAGGGGCCGATGCCGCAGACGCGGTTCGTGCTCTCGAAGGCGCTTGAGCTCGGCCTGAAGCCGATCGTGGTCGTGAACAAGTGCGACCGCCCCGAGGCCAGGATCCAAGGTGTCGTCAACGAGGTCTTCGACCTGCTGGTCGATCTCGGCGCCGACGACCACGCGCTTGATTTCCCTGTGCTCTACGCGTCGGGCCGCGACGGCTGGGCCTCGCGCAGCGCCGATGTGCGCGACAAGGGCGTGGACGAGCTCTTCCAGGAGATCGTGGAGCGCGTTCCGCCGCCGAAGGGCGACGAGTCGGCGCAGCTCCAGATGCTCGTCACCAACCTCGCGTGGAGCGACTATGTGGGCCGCATCGCGATCGGCCGTGTGTACGCGGGCGTGATGCGTGGCGGCGCGCAGGTCTCGGTCTGCTGCGCCGATGGAAGCGTGCGCAAGGCGCGCATCCTGAAGGTGAACCGCTTCGAGGGCCTTGCGCGCCGCGAGGCCGACGCGATCAAGGCAGGGGACCTCTGCGCCGTCGAGGGTCTTGGCAAGATCGAGATCGGCGACACCGTGTGCGACGCCGACGCGCCGCTTCCGATGGCACGCGTCAAGGTCGACGAGCCCACGCTCCACATGGTGTTCCGCATCAACGACGGCCCCTTCGGCGGCAAGGAAGGCAAGTTCGTCACCAGCCGGCAGATCGCGGAGCGCCTCGAGCGCGAGCTCGAGACGAATGTCGCGCTGCGCGTGGCGCCCGGCGACACCGCCGACGAGTTCCATGTGTCGGGCCGCGGCCTGCTGCATCTCGGCGTGCTGCTCGAGAACATGCGTCGCGAGGGCTTCGAGCTGACCGTCGGCAAGCCCGAGGTCATCGAGCGCGAGATCGACGGCGTGAAGTGCGAGCCGTTCGAGCGGCTGTCTCTTGATGTCGGAGGCGCAGGCCTCGGCGGTTCGCTCGAGCTCCTCGGCTCGCGCGGCGCCGAGATCCTCAAGATGGAGGAGCGCGCGGGCCGCATGCATGTCGAGGCCGAGATTCCCGCGCGCGGCCTCATCGGCCTGCGCACGCGCATCATGAACGCCTCGGGCGGCGAGGCGATCATGCACCACACCTTCTCGGCGTACAAGCCCGTGCGCGGCGCGACCCAGCGCCGGAAGAACGGCGTGATGATCGCGTTGGAAGGCGGTCGCGTGACCTCGTACGCCATCGAAGGCCTCGCCGACCGCGGCGTGATGTGCGTTCGGCCCGGCGACCAGGTGTACACGGGCCAGATCATCGGCGAGCACAACCGCGACAACGACCTCGTGGTCAACATCACGCGCCTGAAGCCGCTGACGAACTTCCGCGAGACGAGCAAGGACGCGACGGTCGTCCTGCGCGGCGCGCGCGACTATTCGCTCGAGGCGGCGCTCGAGTACATCGAGGCCGACGAGCTCGTCGAGATCACGCCGCAGTCGATCCGCATGCGCAAGCGCATCCTTGACGAGAGCTCCCGCAAGCGCGCCGAGCGCGCCGAGCGCGATCGTCTGGCGGCCGCAGGGGTTGGCGAGGAGTGACGGCGGGCGGGTCGCGACGGCGGCTCCGTTCGACGGGTGCGATCGCCGTCGGGTGAATTCCCGCGTGCCGAAGGGCCCCGCGGCAGGTCGCCATGCGGTAGATTCTCGGGCGCAAGGATGCACCCATGGCGATCTTCGTCCAGAAATTCGGAGGAACATCCGTCGGAAACCCAGAGCGCATTGCGCGCTGCGCGATGCGCGTGAAGCAGCGCGTCGACGAGGGCCACAAGGTCGTGGTCGTGGTCAGCGCGATGGGCCACACGACGGACGAGTTGATCGCGCTCGCGGGCAAGGTCTCGACCACGCCGTCGCGCCGTGAACTCGACATGCTGATGGCGACGGGCGAGCAGGTCTCGGTCGCGCTCGTCGCGATGGCGCTCGAGTCGCTGGGCGTGCCGGCGACGAGCCTGACGGGTGGACAAGCGGGCATCACGACCGACGGTGCGTTCGGCAGGGCTCGCGTGACGAAGGTGTCGCGCGAGCGACTCGACCGCGAGCTCACGCTCGGTCGCGTACCCGTGGTGTGCGGCTTCCAGGGCCTTTCCCGCGACGGCGAACTCACCACGCTCGGACGCGGCGGCTCCGACACGACGGCGGTCGCGCTTGCGGCGGCGCTGCAGGTCGCGGAGCACGGCGGCGCGTGCGAGATCTTCACCGATGTCGACGGCGTGTACACGGCCGATCCGCGCCTGGTGCCGACCGCGGCGAAGCTCGCCCGCATCAGCTACGAGGAGATGCTCGAGCTCGCGCTGCTCGGCGCGCAGGTCATGCATCCGCGCTCGGTGCTCTTCGGCGAGCGCTACGGTGTCCCGATTCATGTACGGCATAGCCAGCGGCCCGACGAAGGCACGCTGATCTGCAGGGAGACTCCCGACATGGAAGATGTCATGGTCGTCGGTGCGGCGCTCAAGCCGGACCTTGGTCGCGTCAGCCTGCGCCGCATCCCGAACAACCCGGGCGTGCAAGGCATGCTGTTCGAGGCGGTCGCGAACGCGGGCATCATGGTCGACGACATCGTGCAGACCGAGTTCGGCGAGATCGCGTCGATCTCGTTCACGGTCGACCACGGCGACCTCGCCGATGTGAAGATCGCTGCGTCTCAGGTGCTCGACAAGGTCGGCACGGGCGAACTCGCGGTCGAGATCGGACTCGCGAAGGTCTCGGTGGTCGGCACGGGCATGAAGAGCCATGTCGGCGTCGCGAGCCGCATGTTCACGGCGCTTGGCGCCGCGAAGATCCCGATCCACAACATCACGACCAGCGAGATCAAGATCTCGTGCATCGTCGGCAGGGAGCATGCGCAGCGGGCGCTGGCGATCGCGCACGAGGCGTTCGGTCTCGACAAGATCGGATCGAAGTCGCAGGCCGAGGCGACGGCGGTGTGATGCGAAGCCTCGCAGCACGAGAGGGCTTCAGCGAAGCCCGACAAGCGGAATGAACCGATCGATCTGGCCGCGGAAACGCGGCCATTCACTTCCCAGCCCCACTTAACATAATACATATTATCAGACCTTCAAGATGGGGATCGGTCCAGGGTCGGCCGGATGAATCGGCATGGCGACCCCTCGACCTTCAGCGCGCCGCCGCTTGATCGGCTGGGCGCGCCCGCCTCGTACGATGGGCCCATGTCGACCGACGAGACCTCGGACAGCCTGCCCGTCGACGGGCTCTTTCCCGAGCCGCCGCCGCCGCAGGTCCCCGCGTTCGCGCCGCTCTGCTCGGTGTTCCGCCGCTTCCTGAAGAGCCGTGACCTGAAGTACACGCAGGAACGCGCCGATGTGCTCGACGCGATCATCGCCCGCGACGGCGTGTTCGAGGCAGAGGAACTCGTGCTCGACCTGCGCGGCCGCGGCCACGATGTCTCGAAGGCCACGGTCTACCGAACGCTGCGCCTCCTGATCGACGCGGGCATCATCACCCAGTCGCTCTTCGACACGAAGCACGCGCGGTATGAACTCATCTACGGACGCGAACCGCGCGATGTGCTCGTCTGCCTGAAGACGGGCCGGCGCATCGAGTTCCGCAACAAGGAGCTCGCCGAACTCCGCGACCGCATCTGCCGCGAGCTCGGCTGGTCGCCCGTGGCGCATCGGTTCCAGATCTTCGGCATCTCGCCGAGCCCGGGCGCGCCCGAGGCGTAGGCAGCGCGCGTTCAGCCTTCGATGCGATGCCGCATCGCCAGCCAATCGCCAAGGTCCGCCATGCGGCAGCGCGGCGAACAGAAGGGGGCGCACTCCCCCGCCGGGGGCGTGCCGCACGCGGGACAGCGGGGGCCGGAAAGCCGCGGCGCCCGCATGAGAAGTTCCATCGCCTCGACGATGCGCCGACGGTCGCGCTCGGCGGCATGAGAGAGGTCGATCCGGGCGATGCGGGTCGGTTCACCCGCGTCGTCGGCGGGCGGCGCATGTTCGAGCGAAAGCAGGATCGCGGGATGGCGGATCGCCGACGCGACCTTTTCAGGCCACTCGAGTGCGATGACCGCGCCGGAACCAAGCGCGTCGTCGAAACCGATGCCAGCGAGGTCGTCGGGGCCGATGCGCCAGGCGTCGATGTGGACGAGCGGGCGCGTTCCATCGTGATCCATGCGGATCGTGAAGGTCGGGCTTGCGACGGCCGCGGGGTCGGCGCCGAGACCCGCGGCCAGCCCGCGCACGAGCGTGGTCTTTCCCGCGCCGAGATCACCCGAGAGAAGGAGCAGCGCTCCCCCGCTTGCACCACGCAGCACATCGCCGAGCACCTCGCCGAGATGCTCGGTGTCGGCCGTGTCGCGCAGGTGGTAGGCCAGTTCTTCGTCGGGCACGCTCAGCCTCCGTCGGCGCCGTGCTCGAAGCCGAGCGCGCGCGCATCGAAGATACGCGAACCGTCGTGTGCGAGCACCGCGGGCCCGTCGATGGCGGCGCGCACGGTGCCGATGCGCGTGATCGGCACGCCTGCGAGCTCGCGCGGGACCTCGCCCCGTGCCGTGAAGGCGAGTTCGTAGTCCTCGCCGTGGCCGAGCGCGGCGCACGGGTCGATTCCCGCAGGAACAGGAATTCTTGCGAGGTCGAGGTCGATCGCGACCTTCGACAGTTCCGCGACATGGCCGAGGTCGCGCCCGAGGCCGTCGCTGACATCGATCATGGCGCCGAGCCGCCCGCCGAGTTCCTTCGAGAGCGCATGCGCTACCGCGAGCCTCGGCGTGAAGTCGAGGTGACGGCCAAGTCCGCTGGCGGGGTCCCACGCGCCGCCGATCGACCCCGTGACGAACACGCCATCGCCAGCGCGCGCGTGCGAGCGAAGCGCCGGCACGCCGCCTGCCGCGAGTTTCACCGCAACGATCGCCACGCACACGCACAGCGGGCAATCGCCCTCGCACGCATGCGACGCGAAGCCTACGAGCGGCGCACCGAACGCGGTACCCGTCTCGCGCAGCGCCTGCTCGATGCGCGAAACCTCGCCCACGCCGAGCGCGGCCGGACCGAACACGCCCGCCGCGATGGCCACGGGGCGCGCGCCACCCATCGCCGCGACATCGCTCAGGTTCCGCAGCACCGCCTTACGGGCGACGCGCGCGGGGTCGAACCCGCTCGGCACATGGCGGCCCTCGATCGCCGAGTCGCACGCGAGCAGGAACTCGCCGTCGGGCGCGTCGTCGACCGCAATCGTCTGCGCGCATGCCGAGGTCGGCCGCGTCGAGAAGCCAAACACGCAGGCGAGGGCGCTGAAATCTCCGCGCGCCTGCGCCACATCGCCACCCACGACAGGGAGATGCGCCTCGACCGACCGCGCCGCGAGCCCGATCTGCCACTCGCGGGCGTCCGCAAGCGGGGTGTCGGGCAGGAAGACGACGCCCGCGAGCGACGCGACCCCCGAGGATTTCTCGACACGCGCCGCGGCGTGCTCGACGGCTGCAAGCGCCTCCTCGCCGGCGCGACGCCACGAGCCGCGCGCGTTCGCCCCCCGCGCCGAGAGCCCGACCGTCACCGCCAGCGCGCGGCTCGTCGCACGAGGCACCCGCACCACCGCCATGTCGTCCCCAGGCGGAACGACCACATGCGCGGGGAGCGCGCCGTTCTGCCTCACGATGTCGTCGATCAGCTCGAACTCGCGCATCGCGTCACCAGAGGACGCGCACGAGGATCTGCGTCGTGACGAGCGCATAGAAGCCTGCGACGAGGTCGTCGATCAGGATCCCGAGACCGCCCTCGAGCCGCTGCCAGCCGCGCGCGGGCGGCGGCTTCACGATGTCGAACAGGCGGAACGAGAAGAATGCGATCGCGCAGGTCGCGATGATGTGCGAGTTGTCGCGGTCCCACGGCAGCCACATGAGCGCGAGCGACTGGCCCGCGATCTCGTCGGCCACGACCTTGCCCGGATCCTTCTTGCCGTAGCGCTTCTCGGCCGAGGCGCCGAACGCGAGGCAACCGACGCCGAAGAAAAGCCCGAGCGCGGCAAGCGCCATGTCGATCTGGCGCGGCGCGATCTCGGCCATGGCCAGGACAAGCGCGAGGATCACGGGCGGCAGCGAGCCCCAAGTTCCTGGCGCAGGCCGCATCAGGCCGAAACCCATGCCCGTCGCCACCCAGTTCCCAAAGCCGCCGCCATCGGTGCGGTCGCTCATCGCGTGCCTCCTTCGGCCACGGCAGGCACCCGCAGCGCGCGATGAATGTAGGTGATCGCGCTCAGCATCGTCAGGACGACCGTCGCGTAGGTCGACCAGTCGCGCAGGAAGACCTGCCATGCGGGCGGATCCACGCGGGTCGCGACGAACACGCAGCACCCGACGCAGAACGACTGCACGAACATCTTGAGCTTGCCCGACCAGTCGGCGGGGAACGGCACTCCGCGCGACTCGATGTACGAACGCAGCCCCGAGACGAGGAGCTCGCGCAGGAGGATCGTCACCACCATCCACGGCGCGATGCCTGATCCGAGCATCGCGTTCGCAGGAATGGACGCGAAGAGCGGCGACGCGAGATAGATGAAGCCGCCGAGGACGAGCGTCTTGTCGACAAGCGGGTCCATGACGCGCCCGAACGCGCTGACCACATTCCAGCGGCGGGCCAGGTAGCCGTCGAGGATGTCCGAAAGGGCGGCCGTCGCGAAGAGCGCCATCGCCCAGGCGCCGAGCCGCTCGATCTCGGCCGCAGGCGCGCCACGGTCGATCCGCTCGAGCAGCGCGAAGAACACCACCGCGAGGCCAAGCCGCAGCAGGGTGATGGCGTTCGGCAGGGTTCGCCGGACCGGCGACAGCATGGTGAGGATGCTACCTGCGACGGCAGCCCCCTGACGGCCGCCTTGGTTGCGGGAAACCCCCTCCACCCCTACATTCCCGCCTTCGGTCCCCGGTCGTCGGGGACGGTCCGTCGGGGTCGTGTCCGACGGGCGCGACTGCTTCGCTCCCTGCGGTGACCCGCAGTCGCGCGTGGCCGAGAACTTCCGAGATCGCGGCATGGATTTCGCCTACGCCTCCCCCCTCCCCGCTTCCGACGCCATCCACCTTCTGGCCCAGTCGACGCCGTTCACGGGGCCAGCGCTCGCGCTCACCGTCGCGTCGGCGATCTGCGCCGCAGGACTCGCCATGCTCATGCAACCGGGCCGCAAGGGCCTGCGCATCGCGGGCACGGTGATCGGCCTCGCGGGCTTCGCCATGCTCATGGTCGAGGTCCTCAAGCGCGCGGGCGATGTCGAGGGCATTCCGCCCGTCTTCCCCGTGATCTTCGGCTTCATCGCGCTCGCGGGCGCCGTGCGGCTCATCACGCATTCGCGGCCCGTCTTCGCGGCGCTCTACTTCATCCTCGTGGTCATCGCGACGGCGGGCATGTTCCTGCTCCTCGGCGCGGAGTTCATGGCGTTCTCGCTGATCATCGTCTACGCGGGCGCGATCCTGATCACCTACATGTTCGTGCTCATGCTCGCGCAGCAGTCGCCTGTGCCTGGCGTCGGCGACGCGTGGTACGACAGGCAGCCGCGCGAGGCCTTCTGGGCCGTGCTCGTGGGCTTCGTGATGCTCGCGACGCTTGCCGATGCGTACTTCTCGCCGAAATCGCAGTCGTTCCGCGACGATGTCGTGGCGCGCTCCGAGGCCGAGGGCCTGCGGGGCGAGTGGCTGCGGCTCGAAGGCATGCCCAAGCTGCTGCTCGAGACGACGCAGCGTGCCCATGTGGCCGCGTGGAAGGCCGCGGGGCCAGGCGAAAGCCGGCCCGAGCCCGTCGCGTCGCTCGTCGCTTCGGGCGACGGCAGTTTCGTGCGCTTCAGCGGCAGCGACGCGCTCGTCGAGGCGAAGCTCGCCGACGGTTCGAGCGCGACCATCGTGCTCCCCCCCGACATGGTTCCCGACAACAGCCGGCAGGTCGGCGTCGATCTCGTCTCGCGCTTCCCCGCGGGTCTCGAGATCGCGGGCGTGATCCTGCTCATGGCGCTCTTCGGCGCGGTGATCCTGGCGCGTCGGCAGATCGAACTCGGCGAGGATGAGCGGCGCGAGCTTGCGGGCATGCGGCGGTTCACCGTCGACGGCGAATCGGGAGGCGCGCGATGAGCGACGGAGGCACCCAGATGCTGGCGATGTCCGACTCGCAGACCGTGAACGCGGCGCTCCTCGTGAGCGCGCTGCTCTTCACCTGCGGACTGATCGGGTTCCTGACCCGCCGCAACATGATCATCATGTTCCTCTGCACGGAGCTCATGTTCCAGGCGGCGGCGCTCGCGATGATCGCGTTCGGCAAGGTCC
>JAJTGK010000017.1 GCA_021297815.1 Planctomycetaceae bacterium | reverse complement strand
AGGTCCTCGTAGAGCCGCGCGGTCTTCGAGTTGTAGTTGCCCGTGCCGATGTGGGCGTACGAGCGGATGCCGCCCTGCTCCTGGCGCACGACGAGCGCGGCCTTCGTGTGCGTCTTGTAGCCGACGACGCCGTAGGCGACATGCACGCCCGCGTCCTCGAGCTTGCGCGCCCAGAGGATGTTGCGCGCCTCGTCGAAGCGGGCGCGCAGCTCGACGAGCACCGCGACCTGCTTGCCGCTTTCGGCGGCGCGGATCAGGCTCGGGATGAAGGGCGAGTCGCCGCTCGTCCGGTAGAGCGCCTGCTTGATGGCGAGCACCTTCGGGTCGGCCGCCGCCTGCTCGATGAAGCGCTCGACCGTGTGGTCGAAGCTCTCGTACGGATGATGGACAAGGAGGTCGCCTTCGCGGATGCGGGCGAAGATGTCGGAATCCTCGTCGTCGAGGCCCGCGGGCGCGATGGGCGACCACTTGGGCCACCGATGCTCGGGGAGGTCGATGTCGGCGATCTCGTTGAGCGTGGCCCAGTCGAGCATGCCGTGCGTCTCGTAGAGGTCGTCGTCGCCGAGCGCGAGCTCGTCCTCGAGGAAGCGCATGATGCGCTCGTTCGCCTGCGTGCCGATCTCGAGGCGCACCACGCGCGCGAAGCGGCGCTCGCGCAGCTGCTGCTGGATCTGCTCGAGGAGATCCTCGGCGTCCTCGTTGTCGCGCTCGGTCTCGGCGTTGCGCGTGACGCGGAACGGCAGGACCTCGGCGATCTCCATGCCTGGGAAGAGGTCGTCGAGGTTGTGCGCGATGACCTCCTGCAGCGAGACGAAGCGGCGCGACGCGCCGAAGCGGTAGAGGCGCGCGCCGAGCTCGGGCACCTTCACGCGCGCGAAGAGCGCCTCGGTCTCGCCCGGGCGGCGCAGGAGGACGCCGAGCGACACCGACATGTTCGAGATGAACGGGAAGCGGTGGCCCGGGTCGACCGCGAGCGGCGTGAGGATCGGGAAGACATTGCGGCGGTACCACTGCTCGGCCTCGGCGCGCTCGGCGTCGGTGAGCTGCTTCCAGCCGAGGAGCTCGATCGACTGCTCACGCAGGAGCGGCACGATGGTGTCGCGGTACGCGTCGGTCGCGAGGGCGGTCTGCTCGAGCACGCGCTCGCGGATCAGGATCAATTGCTCGGCGGGCGTGAGCGGCTCCCAGGGCGGGCTGCCGACGCCCGCGTCGATCTGGCGACGCAGGCCGCCGACGCGCTTCATGAAGAACTCGTCGAGGTTCGAGCCGAAGATCGCGAGGAAGCGCACGCGCTCGAGGAGCGGGTTGCGCGGGTCGAGCGCCTGCGCGAGCACGCGGCGGTTGAACTCGAGCCACTGGATGTCGCGGTTCAGGAAGCGCGCGGGGTCGTCGGGCCCCGTGGGGACGATCTCGTTCGGCGGGGTCGGGCGCGCGGCGGGCTTGCGGTGGGAGGCGTCGGTCATGGGTGCGTCGCGCGGAGGTGCGGACGGTGTCCTTCGTCAGCGGTGCGGCGAGAGGCCTCGCGGGTCGGGAACGGCGCCGCCATGCAGGCGCACGATGGCCGTGCAGCGCGGAGCCTCGGTCACGCGTACCCACTCGAGCTGCACGGAGGGCGCGGCCGCGGAGAGACGGCGGGCGAGTTCGGTCGCGATGTGATGCGCAACCGCTTCGGCGGTCGGGTTGCGGCGGTCGAACGGCGGCGTGTCGTTCAGGTTGCCGTCGCGGAACGGCGCTATGGTCTCGGCGAGCAGCCGCTCGACGAGATGGAAGTCGCAGAGGAGTTCCTCGCCGTCGAGCCGAGCGCCCGCGACGGAGGCGACGACGCGCCAGTTGTGGCCGTGAAGCCGCTCGCGGGCGCCCGCGAGCAGGATCGCATGGGCCGCGGCGAACTCGGCCTCGACCTCGAGGGCGAAGGGCTGGTTCGAGGAGTTGGCGGACGCGTCCGACGAAGGCCGCATGGGGAGCGGAGTGTATCGCTCACCACCCGCCGCGGCGGCCGTACACTCGCCCGCATGTCGACCCCCGCAGGACACGCGAAGAGCTCGGATGCGCCCCTCATGCTGTCGGTTTCAGGGGCCCGAGGCATCGTCGGACGCACCATGACTCCCGTCGTCGCCGCGACCTTCGCGGGGGCGTTCGGCTCGCATGTGCGCGCGCTCGTCGGGCCGACGCGGAAGCCTCTCGTCGTCGTCGCCCGCGACGGGCGGTTCGGCGGACATGCCCTGGCGCAGGCGGTGCAGGGCGCGCTGGCCGCGACGGGGTGCGATGTCGTCGACCTCGGGGTCGCGATGACGCCGACGGTGGGCCTCATGATTCGCGCGCTTGGCGCCGATGGCGGCATGGCCGTGACCGCAAGCCACAACCCGATCGAGTGGAACGGCCTGAAGTGCCTCGACAGCGACGGCCTCGCGCCGCCGAAGCCCGTCGCGGAGGCGATCATCGCCCGCTTCCGCGCCGCGGTCGCGGCGGGCGTGCTGGGCGAGTCGCAGGACGGGATCGCCTTCACGAGCCCCCTCGAGATCGGGACGGTCTCGCAGTGCGACTCGGCGGCGTCGCAGCATGTCGCGCGGGTCCTCGAGGTCACAGGCGCCGCCAGCCGCGTGCGCGCGCGGGGCGGACTGTCGGTGGTGCTCGACTGCGTGAACGCGTCGGGCTGCCAGGCGGGCCCGATGCTGCTTGCGGCGCTCGGCTGTCGGGCGACCTTGATCCACGCCGAGCCGACGGGCATCTTCGGCCACACGCCTGAGCCGATCGAGCAGAACCTCGGCGACCTCATCGCTGCGGTGCGCGCGCAGGCGGGGAAGGCAGCATGCGGCTTCGCGCAGGACCCCGACGCCGACCGCCTGGCGATCGTCGACGAGAAGGGCCGCTACATCGGCGAGGAGTACACACTGGTGCTTGCGGCGCTGCGCATGCTCGAGCTGCACGGCGCGGGTGTGCTGGCGGCGAACCTGTCGACCTCGCGCATGATCGACGACATCGCGGCACGCTTTCCTGGCTCGACCGTCCTGCGTACCGCGGTCGGCGAGGCGAATGTCGTCGCGGCGCTCAAGCCCGCGGGCGGACTCCTCGGCGGAGAGGGCAACGGCGGCGTGATCCTGCCCGAGGTCTGCTGGGTGCGCGACTCGCTGTCGGCGATGGCGCTCGTGCTCGACCTGCTCGCGAGCCGCGAGGAGCCGCTTTCCGCGATCGTCGACGCGCTGCCGCGCTACGCGATCCTCAAGACGAAGCTCGACCTTGCCGCGATCGGCGGGCTGCCCGCGGTCGCGGCCGCGCTCGAACGCCTGAAGGCCGCGTTCGCGCACGAGCGCGTGAACGACTCCGACGGCGTGCGCATCGACTTCGCCGACGGCTGGGTGCACCTGCGCGCGTCGAACACGGAGCCGATCGCCCGCGTGATCGCCGAGGCCCCCACCCCCGCGCGCGCGCAGGAATTGGCCGACATGTGCGCCAAGGCGGCAGGCCTCGGATGAGGCGGCGCCCGAAGGCGCTCTGCTACAGTGGGGTATCCATGCGACTGCCCGCCGCCTCGATCGCCGCAGCCCTCGCGCTCCTGCTGCCCGCCTGCGAGGCGGTGCGCTACGAACCGGGCCGCGCGTCGCGGGCGTATCCGTTCGACCTTCCGCAGGGACGGGTCGCCGAGATCCAGGTGATGAACGATGGCGACGCGATGCTCATCGTGAACGCGACCATCGAGCGGTTCGAGAATGTCGACCTGTGGCTGAACCAGCGCTACCTGCATCGCCTTGCGGCGCTCGAGGCGGGCCAGACGCTGCGCGTGCCGCTCGGCGAGTTCTGGGATGTGCGCGGCGAAGGCCCCTTCCCTGGCGGCCTGCTGCGCTACTACCCGCCGACGCCGATCCGTCTCGTGCAGATTCAGACTGGTCCCGACGCGCCGCTCGTCGGGCTCGTGGCGATTCCGACCGAGCGCGAACTCGATGTCGCGCGGCTCAGGAAGGATGTCTGAGTGCCGAGGACGCAGGAGGTACTTCGCGAGGCGGAGGCCGTTGTGTTCAGCTGGCACGGCATTCTGTTTGACCGCGACCGCCGGGCGATCCACGAGGCGGTGCGTTCGACCTTCGCGCGCTGGCGCATCACCCTGACCGACGAGGACCTTGTCGCGTCGCGCGGGCCGACCGCGAGGGCGCAGATCCTGCGGCTTTTCTCGAACGGACGCGTGGCCGAGGAGTTTCGCGCGGGGCACGCGCGGTGGCCGCTGCCCGAGGACCTCGACGCGATGGAGCGCGACCTCGCACCGAGGCTGCTCGAGGCGGCGAGCGCGGCGAAGGAGCCGAACCCCGATACCGTGGCGGCGATCCAGCGGCTTCGGGCGCGCGGAGTGAAGACGGCCGCCGTCGCGTGCCTGCCGAGGTCGCTGCTCGCCCCGCAGCTTGCGCGCCTCGAGGAGCTCGGCGCCGCGCCCGACGCGGTGGTCACGGCCGACGAGGCGTGCGACCCGGCGCCCGCGCCGTGGGGCATCTTCGAGTCGATGCGGCAGCTTGGGGTGGTGGATCCCTCGCATGTGGTGGCGGTCGACGACAGCCCGTCGGGCCTCGCGGCCGCGCAGAACGCGGGCGCGCAGCCGATCGCGCTCGAGGTCGCGGGCGCATACACGCCGGGCGCGGCGGTCGGTACGGTGCGTTCGCTCGACGAGGTCGGCTGAGAAACCGCGCCTTCGGCCCGCGGAAATCCCCGCGGACGCGCGTCGTGGTCGTGGAGGAACCTGATGGACAATGTCCTGCTCGTCATCACCGCCGCCGCCGCGATCGCCGCTGCGGCCATCGCCTGGATCCGCACCAAGCCTGAGGCGGGCGAATCGCCCGAGGAGCGTGTGGCCGCCGAGCAGCGTGCGGCGCAGGCGCTGCGCGACGCGGTGTCGCCGATCTCCGACGAGGTGAAGCGCACGGGCGCGGCCGTCGAGCAGATCCAGCGTGCGAACGGCGAGTCGTTCGTCCTGCTGCGCAACGAGGCCACCGAAAGCGCGCGCCGCCTGCGCGACGAGATGGGCCAGCAGGCCGCGGCGCAGCGCACCGAGAGCGCCGAGGCGTCGAAGACGCACCGCGAGGAGCTCGCGCGGGCGCTTGCGGGGCAGCAGCAGAAGATGGTCGAGTCGCTCGAGGCGGTGCGCTCCACCGTGCAGTCGCGGCTCGAGTCGCTGCAGTCGTCGAACCAGCAGAAGCTCGACGAGCTCAAGGCCTCGAACCAGCAGAAGCTCGATGAACTGAAGCAGGAGAACCAGAAGAAGCTCGACGAGATGCGCGGCGTCGTCGACCAGAAGCTCAACGAGACGCTGCAGACGCGGCTCGGCGAGGCGTTCAAGCAGGTCAGCGAGCGCCTCGAGCAGGTGCACCGCGAGCTCGGGACCGACCTGCGCAAGACGCTCGAGGGCGTGAAGACGCGCGGCGTGTTCGGCGAGGTGATGCTGAACGGTCTGCTCGAGGAGTTCCTGCACCCCGCGCAGATCGAGCGGAACTTCAAGCCCTCGCGCACGGGCGGCGAGACGGTCGAGTTCGCGATCCGCCTGCCGGGCAGGGAGGAGGACGGCGCCGACGCGACCGTGTTCCTGCCGATCGACGCGAAGTTCCCGAAGGAGAGCTACGAGCGCATGCTGCTGCACCTCGAGCGCGGCGAGCTCGCCGATGCGGAGTTCGAGCGCAAGCAGATGGTCGGCGCGGTGCTCGGCTTCGCGCGCGACATCCGCGACAAGTATGTGAAGCCGCCGCGCACGACGAACTTCGCGGTGCTCTACCTGCCGCTCGAGAGCCTGTTCGCCGAGGTCTTGCGCGAGCCCGGCCTCATCGAGAAGCTTCAGTCGGAGTACAAGGTCACGCTCGCGAGCCCGACCACGCTCGCGGCCTATCTGAACGCGCTCCAGATGGGCTTCCGCACGCTGGCCGTGCAGAAGCAGAGCGCCGAGCTCATGAAGCTGCTCGCGGTCACGCGCAAGCAGTTCCAGATGTTCGGCGGCGAGCTCGGCAAGGTCGAGGCGCAGCTCAACGCGGCGCGCAACGCGATCGCGGCGACGGTGAAGCGCACGGGCACGCTCGACAAGCGGCTGCGCACCATCGACGCGGCGACCGAGGCGGATGTGCAGGCGATGCTGCCGCCCGGCGCGGACGAAGCAGTTGCCGACGACGATTCAGACGACTGACGCGACGGCGTTCAGAGCCCGAGCCGCGCCTTCTTAGCGTCCCACTCGGCCTGCTCGCGCTTGTTCTCGGTGGCAAGCGGCTTGCCCGCGCGGATGGCGTCGATCTCGAGCCCCGTGAGGTGCATGGCGTTGAGGCGGTAGTCCTCGAACGCCTCGCTCGCGACGGGCACGATCGGCTTGATCAGCTCGTACATCGCCTTCGCGTAGTCCTGGATCTCGATCTGGGCGTGCGGATCCATGCGCAGCGACAGGAAGTGGAAGATGTTGTGCAGGTCGCACTTCCAGTACCACTCGGTGTAGACCGACACGGGCAGCACCGCGCGCGCGAGCTCGCGCGCGACGCCGCGCTCGGTCAGGTCGAGGTACTTCGCGTAGTTCGCCTCGGCGCTCTCGAGGAGCTTGAGGAACTCCTCGGCGGTGCCCGCGTCGATGGCGCCGTCGCCGCCCTGCCTGTTCGACTTCGACTGCTTGCGCACATTCTCGACATCGGGCTTGTAGAAGCGGTCGGGCATGATCGAGTAGCGCGCGCTGTACTCGTTCACATTGGCGGTGCGGTGGCGGATCCACTGGCGCGCGATGAAGATCGGCATCGCGATGTGGAACTTGAACTCGACCATCTCGAACGGGGTCGAGTGGCGGTGGCGCATGAGGTAGCGGACGAGGCCGCGGTCCTCGCTGACCATCTTGGTGCCCTGCCCGTACGACACGCGCGCCGACTGCACGATGGCGCTGTCGGCCGTCTGCCCCTCGGGCACGAGGCGCGGCATGGCGTCGACGAGGGCGATGAACCCGTGCTCGTGGATCGGGATCGTCCAGCGGCTCGCGCCCCCCATGACATCGCGCAGCGGCGTCTCGGGAAGGGTCTGCTGGATGGGCGCGACGGGCGCGGAGGCGGCTTCGGGCATGCGGCAAATCTAGCGGAATGGCGCGGCCGCGGAGCCCCTGAAGGACGGGGAATCAGCCCCCGCGCAGGCGTTCGGCCATGGCGAAGAGCCACTGGCCCACCGTGGGCGCGGTGCCCTGCAGGGTGGCCTTGCCCTTCGAGCGCAGGATGGGCTGCACATCGCGGGCGGTGGGCCATTCGACCTCGATCGAGTCGAGGCACTGGTCGAGCGTGGGCGTGGGTTCGGCCGAGTCTGCGGCGGCCTCGGCGCGGGTCGCGGGGTAGCGGCGCTCGGCGTCGGCGGGCGCTGGGGTGCGCACGGCATCAGGAACGCCAGCGGCGGCAAACGCACGCAGCTCCGCTTCCGAGATGGGAAACGCGGCGCTTGCGTCGGCGTAGGCGACGACGGCCCAGGCGAGCTCGCGAAGGCGCGCGTCGGTGAGGCGCGCGTCGGCGCGGACGCCTCCGACCATGCGCCAGGCGAACACGGTCATGAACACCGTGGGAATGGCGAGAACGACGATCGTGGCCCAGAAGGCCTTCTTGCCCTGCATGGGGCTAGCGTAGCACGCGACCTGCCACCTACATGCGCGCGTTCGCGAGCCTGAGGCGCTGCTTCTTGCGGCGCGGATCGGCCTCGGGCACCGCGGAAAGCAGCGCCTGCGTGTACTCGTGCTTCGGCGAGTTGATGATCTCGTCGCGCGTGCCTTCCTCGACGATCTTGCCGTTGTACATCACCGCGATGCGGTCGCAGATGTGGTGGATGACGGCCATGTCGTGCGAGATGAACAGGTACGAAAGGCCCATCTCGTCCTGCAGGTCGCTGAGCAGGTTGAGGATCTGCGACTGGATCGACACATCGAGCGCGCTCGTGGGCTCGTCGCACACGATGAGCCGCGGCTGGAGCGCGAGCGCGCGGGCGATGCCGATGCGCTGTCGCTGGCCGCCGCTGAACTCGTGCGGGTAGCGGTCGGCGGCCTGCTTCCAGAGGCCGCAGCGGACGAGGAGTTCCTCGACGCGCGTGCGCAGCTCGTCTCCCGAGGAGAGGCCGTGGACCTCGAGCGGCTCGCCCACGATGCGGCCGACGCGCATGCGCGGGTTCAGGCTTCCGCCCGGATCCTGGAAGATGATCTGCATCTCGCGGCGCAGGCGGCGCATGTCGAGGGCGCTCGCGCCGAACACATCCTTGCCGTCGAAGCGGACATCGCCGCCCGAGTTCGGGATCAGGCGCAGGAGCGTGCGGCCGACGGTCGTCTTGCCGCAGCCCGACTCGCCGACGAGGCCGAGCGTCTCGCCGCGGCGCACATGGAAGCTGACATCGTCGACCGCCTTGACATGCCCGACCGTGCGCTGCAGGAGCCCGCGGCGGATCGGGAACCAGGTCTTGAGGTTCTTCACCTCGAGCAGGATGGGCTGGTCGGATTTCGACGGCGTCGACATGGCGCGGCGATGCTACCCGAGGGGGCGGGCGGGCAAAAGCGCGTCGTGGCGACTTCGCGGGGCTACTGCGGCGGTCACATGCGGATAGGCACGCGCAGGACGACCACGCGGCCGTCGGGCACGACGACCGAGAGGGCCATCTCGCCCCTGCCGCGCGGGCGCTCGCCGAAGAAGCGCATGACGCGGGTCTGCAGCTCGTCGAGCGAGCCGACGCTCGCGTCGCCCACGCTGATGATGACGGAGCCTTCGGGCACCGTGCCGTCGAGCTCGGAGCCCTCGAGGATCTCGTCGATGAGCACGCCGCGGCGGAACGGCACGCCGAGTTCTCTCGCGCGCGCCTCGGTGGCGGTCGCGAAGCCCGCGATGCCGAGCCTGCGCAGCGACGGCGCGAGGTACGGCACGCGGCTGCGGCCCATGTCGAGTTCCTCGAGCGTGGCGACGAGCTCGATGCGGCGGCCACCGTCTTCCTCGAGCCGCCAGATGCTGAAGCGCACCTCGGTGCCAGGACGCTTCGAACTGATGATGGCGGGAACCGCCTCGTCGCTCGAGACGCGCTGGCCGTCGATCGCGACGATCACATCGCCAAGCTGGAAACCCGAGCGTTCGGCGGGAGAGTCGGCGCCGATCGAGGCGACGAGCGCGCCGTCGCCCTTGTATTCGCCGAGGATCGCGTCGAGCGCCTCGTCACGCATGCCGACGACGCGCGCGCGCTCGAGCGGAACCACCGAGACGCCGAGGAAGCCCTTGCGCACCTCGCCCGTCTCGATGAGCTGCGTCACCACGGACTCGATCATCGACATCGGGATCGCAAGGCCGATGCCCGCGAACTGGCCCTGCCCGACATTGTTGCCGCGGCCCGTGGCGATGGCGGTGTTCATACCGATCACGCGGCCGCGGATGTCGGTGAGCGGGCCGCCCGAGTTGCCCGGGTTGATGGCCGCGTCGGTCTGGATGAAGTTCTCGTAGTCGATGTCGTCGAGCCCCGCGCTGCGGCCGAGGCCAGAGACGATGCCGCTCGACATCGAGAAGCGGAAGTCGAACGGCGAGCCGAAGGCGTAGACCGAGTCGCCCTGCTCGACGGTGGCGGAGTCGCCGCGCAGCGATGCGTGCAGCCCGCCCGCCGCGACCTTGATCACGGCGACATCGGTGCGGAGGTCGAGCCCGACCAGCTCGGCGTCGCGCAGCTCGCCGTCGAAGAGCTGCACCTGCAGGCGCTCGGCGTTCTCGACGACATGCGCGTTGGTGACGATGTAGCCGTCGTCGCTCCAGATCCAACCCGAGCCGCTCGACGCGTAGGGCGCGAGGAACTGCCGACGCTGCATGCTGCCCATCGTGCTGACATGGACGACGCTCGGCTCGACGAGGCGCGCGATGGCGCGGTTGGCGCGGTTGATGGCCTCGAGGACCGATTCCTCCTCGAGGACGCGCGCGGCGAGCACGATGTCGGCGTCGGCCTTCGCATCGGCCGAGCTGCGCACGCTCATGGGCGCGGCGACGAGCGCGGCGGCGGCGGCGAGGAGCACGACGAGTCCTGGGCCTGCGTAGGTGAAGGTTCGCATGGGGCGTCCTGTCCTTCGTGACGCGCGGGGCGCGGGGCCCTGCGCGCGGGTGAGCTTCCTTCGGGGGGTTCTTCGGTCGGTTCGGGCGGCGGCCTCGACGAAGCGAGCCGCCCGACGCGGGAGCGGGGACGAATGGTCCGCGCGACCCGCTCAGGTATTCCGAGCGTCGCCGCCCGTGGATGCATCGGATGCCGCGGAGCGGCCGATCCGTCGGAGGAACTCCGCCCGCTCGCGGTCGGCGAGCGCATAGGGGTGCTCGCCGAGCGTGCCTTCGCGGACGCGGGATTTCCAGGTGTCGGCCACCGCCGACAGCTGCGACCCGAGCTGCGCGATCGGAAGCGCGAAGGGTGGCTGGCGCTCGGTGAGGCCGAGCAGGTCGTGCAGGACGACGACCTGGCCGTGGCAGCCCGCGCCCGCACCGCAGCCGATGACGGGGACGGTCGAGCGGCGCACGATCTCCTCGGTGACCTCGAGCGGGGTCGCCTCGACGAGGAGCATGCTGGCGCCTGCGGCGAGCATGGCGTCGGCGTCGGCGATGATCCGGATCGCCTCGTCGGCGGTCTTACCCGCGGCGGCGTAGCCGCCGACCTGCTTCGCGTGCTGGGGCCGCGAGCCGATGTGCGCGACGACAGGCACGCCCGCGCGCGTCATGAGCGCGACGAGGGGCGCGAACGATGCGTCGACCTCGAGCTTCACGCAGTCGGCCATGCCTTCGGTCATGAAGCGGCCTGCGTTGCGCACGCCGTCGGCATCGCTCGTCTGGTAGCTCATGAAGGGCATGTCGGCCATCACGAGGCAGCGCGGCGCGCCGCGCTTGACGGCGGCGGTGAGCGTGATCAGGAAGTCGAGAGGCGCGTGCAGGGTGTTCGGGTGACCGAGCACCATCTCGGCCGCGGTGTCGCCGACGAGGAGCACGGGGACGCCCGCACGCTCGAGCCAACGGGCGGTGGTGGCGTCGTAGCAGGTCAGCGCGGCGAAGGTCTTGCCCTCGCGCATGGCGCGCTGGAGCGATCGCACGGTGACGGGCGCCAAGGTCGGGTCGGGGCCTGGCCACGCGCCCGCGGCGGGCGTGGGCTTGGGCTCGGCCTGTCCGGGGGTGGGGCGGCCTGGAAGCATGGGGTGCATCATAGGGGCGTGGGCGGCGCTCCCAACCGACTGGTGCCTGGCACGTGCCGTGCAGTGCCTGGCACTGCCTGGCACGTGCCAGGCACCGGGCGGCCCTCGGCGTGCGCGAGGCCCTGCACGGGCGGGTCGATGGGGGCACTGGTGCGCGAACGCGAACAATTTGGCCGCGTTCGAGCGATTCCGAGAAGTTCGCGTCGGTCGGTGGAGCGCCGTGCCAGCGAACGGCGATCACGACTCGGCTTGGTGCCTGGCTCGTGCCGTGCAGTGCCTGGCACTGCCTGGCATGTGCCAGGCACCGGCCGGAAACAGCGCTAGATGCGCCGCGACTGGTTCGGCACCATGTTGTCGCGGCCGCACACGATCCAGTCCGCGATCTCGACCGCTTCGGTGAAACTCTCGCGCGCCGACTCGAGGTCGTAGCACGGCGAGATGACCTGACCCGCCTCGAGGTGCTCCACCGTCGGCACCGCATCGCCCGCGATGAGCGTGGTCGAACCTGCCGACGGGAGCAGCAGCCCGCAGCAGCCCGGGGTTGCGCCGTACAGCGGAAAGAGATCGACCCCCGCCGCCAGACGGTCGGGCGCGGATGTCGTGCGCTGCACCACCGCGACTTCCTGACCGATCGTCTGCACGAGGTCCTCGTCCCCTGCTTCCTGCGCCTCGCGCAGCTTCTCGATGAGCTGCACGCCGATCGTCTCGCGCTCGCGCTCGCTCACCAGCCACTGCGCCCGCTCGAACGCGAGCAGGCCGCGACGATGCGTCGGGCTGAGGCAGGTCAGGAAGACATGCGTGATCTGGTCGGGCCCGATGCCTGCGCGCTCGGCGAGCCGCGGCACCAGTGCCTGGGCGGGAAGCGACGGGTCGACCAGGATTCGCGCGGCCCCCGACACGACGAGCGAAGTCGTCGCGTGCGGAGGGCGCACGGCGCCGCGCTCACCCCAGTGAGGGTTTGCGGCCATGGTTCCGATGGAGATGACGCGGACAGTCGCGGACATGAGGCGCGCAGGGTATCAGCGCGGCGGCGTCACTCGGCGAGCCCGTCGCGGGCGAGGCGCCCGATGGGGTTCGACGGGTCGCGGCGCTTCGACCGCAGCGCGTCGATCACGACCGGGGGCACCAGCGTGGACAGCGCGTCGAGCGAGCCGCCGAGCGCGGCGATCTGCTTGATCAGGCTCGAACTCGTGTAGGCGAAGTTCTCGCCCGTCACGATGAAGACCGTCTCGATGCCCGCGACCTGGCGGTTGGTGATGGCGAGCTGGCACTCGCCCGCGAGGTCGGTGATGTTGCGGATGCCGCGGATGATGGCGCACGCGCCCACCGCCTTCGCGTAGTCGACGGTCAGGCCCGTGTAGTGCTCGACGCGCACGAGCGCGCCGTGCGGCTCCTTCTCCAGCATCTCGGCGACGAGGGCCTTCGCCATCGACTCGCGCTCGTCGAAGCTGAAGAGCGCCTCCTTGTTCGGGTTGCGGCCGATGGCGAGCACGACCTCGTCGAACATGCCGCGGCTGCGGCCGAGGATGTCGAGATGGCCGAAGCTGATCGGGTCGAACGAGCCCGTGTAGATGGCGAGATGGCGGCTCACGCAGGCATCCTACGGCAGGCCTCGGGGCGTGTTTTTGGCCGTCGGAGGACTGTTTCCGCGCTCGAACACCGTCTCGAACGCGCCCTTGGGAACGCGTAGGCCGCCGAGGCCGCACAGACCAACCGCCTTCGGCCCCGACATCGATCGATGTACTTGCGTGCGGCGCCCGTGAAATCGACTGTTGTGAAGTCGCCGCCGCGTAAGGGACTCCGCGGTGCGACGGGTCAAGTCCGGGTTCGCCCGGGCGAGACGACCTTGGATCGGCCCCGCATCGGACATGCCTCCCCGATCGGGGCCTCCCTTGCCTCCGAGCGGACCGGGTTGGCTGAGGAGCAACCCGGACCGCAGTCTGAAACGCCACCGCCCCGCGCATGACCTGCGCGGGGCGGTGTGGTTTTGCGAAGTGCGTCGCCTGGCCTTGGTCAGGCGGCGGGCACGGGCGGGAAGTCGAGCGCCGTGTCGTGCACATGGTTGAAGAGGGTCGTGAAGGTCATGAGCGTGATCGCGGCGATCGCCTCGATCGCGGCCTTGTCGTCGTATCCCGCGGCGCGGAACTCGGCGAGCTGGGCGTCGCTGACGAAGCCCTCCTTCTCGACCACGGCGCTCGTGAACGCGAGCAGCGCCTGGCGCTTCGGATCGCCCGAGCGGCCGCGGCGCGCCTCGAGCGCCGTCGTCGCGTCGACGCCAGCGCCCGATGCAATCGGCGTGTGCGCCGCGGTGCAGTAGCCGCAGCCGCGCAACTCGGCGGCGCGCAGCATGACCAGCTCCTTCTCGGCCCTGGTGAGTACGGGCGCATGCTCGACCGCACGCATGAACGACACGAATGCGGTGAAGATCTCGGGGTGCGCGGCCAGCCCCTTGAAGATGTTGATCGGGGCGGATGCGAGGATCCGCGCGGCCTCTCCCGTGGCGTCCTTCGGTTCGACGATCGCAAGCCTGGGCATGGGTGCTCCTTCGGCCGCCGGCATGGCGGGAAGGATCGGAGCCCTTGGCGCCGGCGCGGGATTCAGCCCGCGATCAATGCGGGGACTTCGCCCCAGGCGCGATGGCGCCGAGGCCCGACAGCAGCGTGCGGAAGTTCTCGCCGAACACGAAGTTCTCCTCGGGGAACTCGGTGCCCGCGCGGTTCTGGTCGAGGTGGCTGAACATCATCTCGATGCGGCCGACGGGCGCCCACGCGTTGTCGACGAACGAGAAGCGCTCGATGGTGCCGACCGTGCTCGCGCCCGACTCGTCCATGCGCTCGATGGTCGCGTCGTAGCGGATCGTCTCGCCAGGATTGACATCGCGCTCGATGACCGCCGACGCGACCTTGGCGAGCACGACCTTCTCGCGGAAGCCATGCACGCTGCCCACGAGGATGCCCGCGGTCTGCGCCATGCCCTCGAGGATGAGCGAGTTCGGCATCACGGGGCACGCGGGCAGCGCGCCCTCGGCCGCGAAGTGCGCGTGCAGATGCTCCTCGGAGAGCGACACGCCCTTCACGGCGACGAGCCGCCTGTTGGGCTCGTACGCGACGACCTTGTCGATCCACATCCAGCGCATCAGCCGAGCTTGCGCTGCACGAAGTCGCACAGGCTCTTCACGGTGAAGAGGCCCGACAGCTTCGTGACCTGGGGGTCCTGCTCGAACGAGCCGAGTTCGACATGCGGGACGCGCTCCTTGAGGAGCGCGATGCCCTTCGCGGTGACCTTGCCGCCCTCGACGAGCGAGGGGTCGGTCATGAGGTTCTCGGGGAAGAGCTCGCCCTGCGCGATCTTGAACGGCTTCTCGGGCGTGGAGAACTTCTTCTCGAGGCGGAACACGATGTCGAGGTAGTCGATGCTCTCGGCGCCGAGGTCGCCCTTCAGGGTTGCGGTCGGAACGACATCGTCCTCGTCGACACCCAGGGCGTCGACCAGCACATCACGGACATCGGCTTCGATTTCTTCGCGGCTCTTGGCCATCGTGGACTCCATCAGTTCCAGGCTCCGTCAGTTCCGAAGGGGGCGCAGTATAAGGCGGCCCGCCACCGCCGTCTCGGCGGCCTCCAACCCCGTTCCCGCTCCTCGGATCACGGTGCCCTGCGCCTTGAATACCACGCAGCCGTCGTCGCGGGTCTTCTCGAGGGTGACCTCGACCTTCAGGCTTTCGCCCGGGCGCACGAAGCTGCCGTAGCGGAGCGCCTTGACCTCGCCGAGCACCATGCGCGGCTGCCCGCGGCGCTCGAGGACGGCGCGCGCGGCCTGCGTCAGCGCCTCGACCATGAAGACCCCTGGGAGCACGGGGAACCCGGGGAAGTGGTCCTGGAGGTACTCCTCGGCGGCGGTCACATTCTTGATGGCCACGGCCGAGCTGTCGGTGAGCTCGAGGAAGTGGTCGACGAGGCGGAAGTGCATGGCGGGAAGGTAGCGGAACGGGCGGGCAGCGTCGTGCCGCGGCGCGAGGCGCGGAGGGGTGAGAGCGCGGCGCGAGAGTGCGGTTTTCAAGGCGTTCCTGCCGATATCGGGACCATGCCAAAGACTGCCCGTAAGGCCGCGGACGCCGATCATGGCGCCGCGGAGAGCGATCCGTCCCTCAACCGCCGCCGCATGATCTGGGTGCTGTGCGCAGCCTCCTGGACCTTCCTCGCGGCGAGCCTCGCCAGCTTCCAGTCCGCCGACTGGCCGACGCATGTCGTCGCGGTGCCGAACGATCCGCCGCTCAACCTGTGCGGCAGGTTCGGCGCGGCGATCGCGTACGGGCTGTACTTCACCTTCGGCGTCGCGGTGTGGCTCCCGATGATCTATCTCGGCGTGCTGCTCGTCGCGACGGCGATGGGCCGTGCGGTCACGCATCCGTTCGTGCGCTTCGTCGGCTGCCTCGTGGCGATGGCCGCGTTCGGCGGCCTGCATGCGGAGTGGTTCCCGAGCGCGGGCTCGCTGACGGGCGTCGATGCGGGCATCGTGCCCATGTGGTTCGCCGACGAGCTGCATGGCCGCTTCGGGCCGGTCGGCGCGTCGATCCTGTTCCTGGCCGCGCTGTCGATCGGCGCGATCGTGACGGCCGATGCGCTGGTGGCGATGCTGCCTGGCGCACTCGCGCGGGCGTTTGCGTTCCTCTCGCCGATCTGGGAAGCCGACTGGAAGGGCAACTTCGCGGCGATGCGCGAGCGGTTCAGCGCGATGTTCCCGCAGCCTGCGGTGGCGGGCGCGGGTCGCTCGCGTCGCAGCGCGCGTGCGGCGGCGGCGACAGCGACGAAGAGCAAGGCGGCCGTCGTCGACGCCGACGAGGAGCCTGAGGCGAGCAGCGACGAGGTTGACGCCGACGAGGATGAGGACGGCATCGTCGACGAGGCGAGCGATGAGACGGATGCGGAGGAGTCCGACGAGGATTCCTGCGAGGATTCCGACGCCAGCGACGAGGCGGAGCTGACGCCCGCGTCGACGGCCGCGTCGGCCCCCACCGCTCCCACGACCACGGCCCGTGCGCCGCTGAGCGAGGACGAGCTTCGCGCGAAGATCGAGAAGCTCCCCATCAAGATGACCGCGAAGCCCGCGGCGACGACGCTGCGCGACGAGGACATTCCGCGCACGCCCGACTACTCGGGCTACCAGTTCCCCACGCTCGAGCTCCTCGAGGAGCCCGAGGGCAACTACTCCGCGAAGATGGAGGCGTATGTGCGCGAGCAGGCCGAACTGCTCACGCGAACGCTGTCGACCTATGGCCTCGAGGGTGAGATCACGCACATCGAGTCGGGCCCCGTGGTCACGCTGTACTCGGTCGAGCTCGCGGCGGGCACGCGCGTGGCGCGGCTCGAGACGATCGCGAAGGACATCGCGCGCGCGCTGCAGGCGCCGAATGTGCGCATCATCCCGAACATGGTCGGCCGCAGCGCGGTCGGCATCGAGGTGCCCAACCGCCAGAAGGAGAAGGTGCGCCTCAAGGAGCTCATGTCGAGCGGACACGCCTCGGGCATGATGCTTCCGATGTTCATGGGCAAGGATTCGGCGGGCGAGCCGCTCGTCCTCGACCTCGCCAAGATGCCGCACATGCTCATCGCGGGCACCACGGGCTCGGGCAAGTCGGTGTGCATGAACACGATCATCATGTCGTGGCTCTACACGAAGCGCCCCGACGAGCTGAAGCTCGTGCTCGTCGACCCGAAGATGGTCGAGATGGCGCAGTTCAGCGAGATCCCGCACCTCGCCTGCCCCGTGGTCACCGAGATGGCGAAGGCCGCGGCGATCCTCGAGTGGGCGGTCACCAAGATGGAGGAGCGGTACGAGCTCCTCAAGGAAGCGGGCGTGCGCGACATCCGCTCGTTCAACGAGATCGGCGAGGCCGAGCTCCGCGAGCGCATGCAGCCCGCCGACGATGTGGAGTGGGCGAAGATCCCGAAGAAGCTGCCGTACATGGTCTTCGTGATCGACGAGCTCGCCGACCTCATGATGACCAACAAGGAGGTCGAGCACTCGATCGTGCGCATCGCGCAGAAGGCGCGTGCGGTCGGCATCCACCTGATCCTCGCCACGCAGCGCCCGCAGGCGACCGTCGTGACGGGCCTGATCAAGTCGAACATGCCGTGCCGCGTGAGCTTCAAGGTGGCGTCGGGCACCGACAGCCGCATCGTGCTCGACCAGAAGGGCGCGGAGCTGCTGCTCGGCCAGGGCGACATGCTCGTGGTCACGCCGAGCCAGACCGATGCGCGCCGCTCGCAGGGCACGCTGGTCGAGGACAAGGAGGCGCGTGCGGTCACCAAGTTCCTGAAGACGGTCGCGGCACCGAACTTCGAGCGCCAGCTGCTCACGATCCGCTCGGGCCAGGTCGCGAGCGGTGGCGAGGGCGGCGGCGAAGGCGGTGACGCGGGCGGCGAGCGCGATCCGATGTTCGACCAGGCGGTCGAGATCATGATCGAGTCGGGGCGTGGCAGCGTGTCGCTGCTGCAGCGTCGCCTCGCGATCGGGTACGGGCGTGCGTCGCGGCTCGTCGACCAGATGGGTCTCGCGGGCATCCTCGGCGAGCACAAGGGCTCGGTCGCGCGCGAGGTGGTGGTCACGATGGAGGATTGGCAGCGCATGAAGACGCTGCGCGACGAGGCGGAGCGCGATGGAACCGTCTTCCAGACCCATTACGACAACAGCGACGCCGACAGCGAGGCGCTGCGCTTCCACGACGAGGAAGGCGCGGACGAATAGGCGTGTGCGAAGCAGGACGCACGATGCAGGATGCCGAGGCCCGCGCAAATCGCGGGCCTCGGCGCTTTTCCGTCGGTGCCTGGCACATGCCGTGCGGTGCCTGGCACTGCCTGGCACGTGCCAGGCACCTCGCGGCACGCCGGCGTCAGCGAGGTCCGTGGTAGAAAATCGACGATCAAGACCAGCAAGCCTGACCTTCGGATCCGAGAATCTGGCTGGTGCCTGGCACGTGCCGTGCAGTGCCTGGCACTGCCTGGCACATGCCAGGCACCTGACGGGGTGGGCGGTCGTCTCCGTTAGACTTCAACCGAATGGCCGACTTCTTTCCAAAGGTTCCGTACGAGGTGCGGGGTGAAGGTGCTGAGCGCGCGTCGAACGAGCCCGAGCTCGTCATGCGCGCCTGCCTCGAGGAGGCGCTCGCCGATCGGGCGTGGATCGTGCTGCAGAACCTTCTCGTGCAGGATCCCGATGCGATCGGCACGCGCGAGCTCGACTTCGTCGTGATAGACCCCGACCGCGGCATGCTCGTGATCGCGACTACCGCTTCGATGCCGAAAACGGCTGGCATCGCCGCGTGCGCGACGAGATCCGCACCTTCGACCGCGACGCGCCGTCGCAGGCGATCAGCGCCATGCACGCGCTCGTCCGCGCGCTCGCCCACTACGGGTCGCACGACGAGAAGCGCCCGCCGTATCTCCACGGGTGGTTCCTGGCGCTCGTCGATGCGCATGTCGAGTACGAGTCGATTCCGATCAGCGCGCGCAAGCACATCCTGAGCGCGAACCACTGCAGGAACCCGCACAAGCTGTGCACGGAGCTCGAGGAGATGTTCGAGGCGCTCGCGCGGCGTTTCCCCGAGGTCCCCGTGGGCCAGGGCTCGCCCATGAAGCGCATCGTGTCGCGCCACATCCTGCCCACGATGAAGTCGGCGCTGTATGTGAGCGACGAGATCTCGAACGCGCGCGTCGTCGAGCACGATGTGATGCGGCCCGTGCGCGGCATCGTCGACGCGACGCACCGCATGGACCGCGTGCAGATCGAAGGCTACGCAGGCACGGGCAAGACCTACGCGGCGCTGCATCGAGCGCGCACGGAGCTCGCGCTCGGGCGACGCACGCTCGTCACCTGCTTCAACGAGCCGCTCGCGGCGGTGATCGGGCGCGGGCTCGGTGCGCGGCCCGTCGCTCCCGGCACACCGCTGCGACAACTGCGCGCCGACCGCTGCGTCGTCGCGAATCTGCATGGACTCGCGGCGGCCGCCGCCAACGGCACTGGCCGCACGCCCCCCGCCGACCTGCCGCTTGGCGAGCGGTACGCGCTGCTCGTCACCGCACTCGCCCAGGCCGCGTCCGACGGATCGCTCGGCGCGTTCGACTCGATCGTGGTCGACGAAGGCCAGGACTTCGAGCCCGCGATGCTCGACGCGGTCGAGACGATGGCGGGCGGGCGCGCCCGCATGGCCATCTTCCACGATCCTCATCAGGCGATCTACCGCGCGGCCGACACCGCGGAGTTCGAGCGGCGCTTCGGCAAGCCGCTCGTCCTGCGCGAGAACCTGCGCAATTCGGTCTCGATCACCCGATTCCTCCGCTCCCTCGACCCGAAGCGCCTCTCAGACCTCGAGGCGCCGCCGTCGGTGCGCGAGGGCCAGGAGGTCGTCGTCGCGGAGTTCGCGCCCGACGACATCGCGGGCCAGCGGGATGCCATCCGCCGCATCGTGCGCCACCTCGTCGACGGCGAGGGCGTGCGCCCCGAGGATGTCGTGCTCCTCTCGCCCTTCAAGCAGGAGCGCGGCGTGATGGCGGGCCAGCAGCTCGTGGCGGGGATCCCGCTCGTCCCGCTTGCCGATGCGCTCGGCCGCGCCCACGACGAGCCCCCTTGCCTGCGATGGGAGACGCTGCACCGCTTCAAGGGACTCGAGGCGCCCGCGGTGATCCTGCACGATGTCCGCGGCGGCGCGGAGAATGTGTCGTACGAGGCGATCCTGACCGCCTGCAGCCGCGCGCAGCATGCGCTCTTCGTGCTGCGCACGACCGACTATGCGGGCGGCGCCGCGCTGCCCGTGCAGGGCACGCTGCCCTGAACGCTGCACGCCCCCGCCGCGGCGAGCCGATATCGACCGCATGATCGACCCTGCATGGATCCGAACGGGCCTCGACGCCGCCATCGAGATGGCTGAAAAGGGCTGGCGCGAAGGCGGCATTCCCATCGGCAGCTCGCTGCTCGACGCGCAGGGCCGCGTGGTGGCCGCGGGCCACAACCAGCGCGTCCAGTCGGGCGACCCGACGGCGCACGCCGAGGTCGACTGCATCCGTCGCGCGGGGCGCCGCCGAGACTGGCGCTCGCTCACCCTCGTGTCGACGCTCTCGCCCTGCTCGATGTGCTCGGGCACCGCGATCCTCTTCAAGATCCCGCGCGTCGTGATCGGTGAGAACCGCACCTTCATGGGCGCCGAGGACTGGATGCGCCAGAACGGCGCGGAACTCGTGGTCGTCGACGACGCGCGCTGCATCGCGCTCATGGAGCGCATGCAGCGCGAGAAGCCCGACCTCTGGGCCGAGGACATCGGCGAGTGAACGCCGCGCGGCCGCTGATCCTGGTGACGAGCTTCGAGCCGTTCGGCGGAAGCCCCGTGAACCCGACCATGCGCATCGCCGAGATCCTGCAGGCGCTGCCGTTCGCGCCAGGGTCGCTCGCGTTCGCGACGCTGCCTGTCGTGACGGGCGTTTCGCAGGGGAGCGCATGGGCGCGACTTGCGCCCGCGCTCGAGGCCCTCGCGCCCGATGCGGTCGTCTCGCTCGGCGAAAGCGCGAAGGCCGAGCGCATCAACATCGAGCGCGTCGCGCTGAACCTGCGTGACGCGCGCATCGCCGACAACGCAGGCACGCAGCTGCGCGACAAGCCCGTGGTCGACGGCGCGCCCGACGCGCGCTTCGCCACGCTGCCCGTGCGCGCACTCGTCGACGCATGCGTGGCGGCGGGCGTCGACGCGGAACTCTCGCTTTCCGCGGGCACCTACCTCTGCAACGAGATCATGTTCCGTACGCTCGACGACGCGGCGATACGCGGCCTGCCTCGGCGCTCGGGGTTCATCCATGTGCCGCAGCTGCCCGAGCAGAGCGCGGTGCGCGGCGGGCCGTCGATGCCCGTGGAATCCGCGGCGCACGGCGTGCATGCGGTGCTCGTGCGGCTCGCGACGCTGCTTGCGGAGAGCCGCGCGTGAGCGCGCGCGGCCGCGTGCTCGTCACGGGCGGCGCGGGCTTCATCGGCTCGCACGCATGCGAGGCGCTTCTCGCCGCAGGACACGCCGTGCGCATCCTCGACGACTTCTCGAGCGGAAACGCGGCGAACATCGCGCACCTCTGGCGCGATCTCGAGGTGCACGAGGGCTCCGTGGTCGCGCCGCACGCCGTGACGCGCGCCGTCGCGGGCTGCAGCGCGGTCGTGCATCTCGCCGCGCGCACCTCGGTCGTCGAGAGCGTCGCATCGCCCGAGCGCTACCGCGAGACCAACATCGAGGGCACGCGGCTCGTCTGCGACGCCGCGCGGCGCGCAGGCGTGGCGCGCGTCGTCTTCGCCGCAAGCTCGAGCGCGTACGGCGACCACGCTGCGCCGCAGGGCGAGGACCTCGAGCCACGCCCGCTGTCGCCCTACGCCGAGACGAAGGTCGCGGGCGAGCGGCTTGTCGCCGAGCTCGCCGCGGCGGGCCCGTGCGACGCGGTCTCGCTGCGGTTCTTCAATGTCTACGGCCCGCGCCAGGACCCGAACAGCGCCTACGCAGGCGTGATCGCGCGCTTCCTCGGCCGCATGCGCTCGGGGCTGCCCGTGACGGTGTTCGGCGACGGCCTGCAGACGCGCGACTTCGTCGCGGTGCGCGATGTCGCGCACGCGATCGTCCGCGCGGTCGACTGCGACTCCGCGCTCCGCGGCACGGCCGTCAACATCGGCACGGGCCTCGGCACGAGCATCGCAGCACTTGCCGAGCTCGTCGGCCGCCTGCTGCACCACGCGCCCCGCATCGAGCACGCGCCCGCGCGCACAGGCGAGGTCCGCGACAGCGTCGCCAGCACCGACCGCGCCGCGTCGCTCCTCGGGTTTCGAGCCGAAACTCGCCTCGACGACGGCCTTCGGACGATGCTCTAGCAGCACGGTTTCACGCGGCGCCGCCGCAAAGGAGAAGACATGGGCTGCCTCAGGATCCTGACCATTCCGATCGGCGTGGTGCTCGGCTACTTCGTGAGCGCGCTCATCGTGCTCATCGGGCTCACGATCACGCTCGTCTCACAGGGCCCCACCTTCTGCTACGAGGGCGCGACCTGGACCGCCTCCGAGAAGTTCTGCTACATCTCGCTTGGCGTCGGCCTGCTCGCCGCACTCGTCGGCGGCTTCGTCGCCACGCGCATCGGCGGCCGCGGCGCGCTCGTCTTCCTCGTCATCGCGATGACCAGCCTCGGCTCGGCCACCGCGCTCGGGCTCTTCCGCGCACCCGACGCCGAGCGCTTCAAGGACCGCCCCGCCGTCCGCCCCGACGACTTCGACTGGACGAAGGCCGCCGTCTGGAGCGAGACGCCCCCGTGGTGCGAGTGGGCGAACCTCGGCGTCGGCGTGGTCGGTGCCGTGATCGGCGGCTCGTTCGCGCTCGGCCGTCGCGGGAAGAAGGACTGACCGCAGCCGCGCGACAACCCTGAAAAACGACGACGGGCGCCGCATGGGCGCCCGTCGTTCGGTTCACTGGAAGTTCGCTCAGGCGCGGAACGCGGCCTTGTACGCGGCGACCGCAGCCTTGAACTCGTCCTCGATGCCCTTGAAGCTCTTCGAGCCCACGAGCTTGTCGCGGAGGTCCTTCTTCTGCGTCTTGAAGTACTCGAGCAGGCCCGCCTCGAACTTCGCCACCGCGGGGACGGGGACATCGTCGAGGAAGCCCTTGGAGCCCGCGAAGATCGAGATGCACTGGTCGATGACATCGAACGGACGGTACTGGCCCTGCTTCAGCAGCTCGACCATGCGCGCGCCGCGGTCGAGCTGGCGCTTCGACGCGGCGTCGAGGTCGGTGCCGAGCTGCGCGAACGCCTCGAGCTCGCGGAAGGCGGCGAGGTCGAGGCGGAGCGAGCCCGCGACTTCCTTCATCGCCTTGATCTGCGCGTTGCCACCGACGCGCGACACCGAGATGCCGACATTGATGGCGGGACGGATGCCTGCCGAGAAGAGCTCGGGCTGCAGGTAGATCTGGCCGTCGGTGATCGAGATGACATTCGTCGGGATGTACGCCGACACATCGCCTTCCTGCGTCTCGATGATCGGGAGCGCGGTCAGCGAGCCGCCGCCGTTCTCGTTCGAGAGCTTGGTGGCGCGCTCGAGGAGGCGCGAGTGCAGGTAGAAGACATCGCCGGGGTACGCCTCGCGTCCGGGCGGACGACGGAGGAGGAGCGAGAGCTCGCGGTACGCGACGGCCTGCTTCGAGAGGTCGTCGTACACGCACAGGACATGCTTCGGGGTCTTGCCCTGCTTGCCCTGCCACATGAAGTACTCGCCCATCGCGCAGCCCGCGTAGGGAGCGATGTACTGGAGCGGCGCCGAAGCCGAAGCACCCGCGTTCACGACGATGGTGTAGTCGAGCGCGCCGTTCTTGCGAAGCGTCTCGACGACGCCCGCGACGGTCGAGTCCTTCTGGCCGACCGCGACATAGATGCACACCACCGCGTCGGGCGTGCCCCAGTACTGCTTCTGATTGATGATCGCGTCGAGGCAGACGGCGGTCTTGCCGGTCTTGCGGTCGCCGATGACGAGCTCGCGCTGGCCGCGGCCGACGGGGACCATCGAGTCGACGGCCTTGATGCCGAACTGGAGCGGCTCCTTCACGGGCTGACGCGCCGCGATGCCGGGGGCGACGATGTCGACCTTCTGACGGCCCGAGGCGTTGATCGCGGGGCCGCCGTCGAGCGCGTTGCCGAGCGGGTCGACGACGCGGCCGAGGAGCTCGGGGCCGACGGGCACCTCGAGGAGGTTGCCGGTCGCGCGGGCGGTGTCGCCTTCGCGGATCGCGGTGGCGTCGCCGTAGAGCACGCAGCCGACGGTGTCGAGCTCGAGGTTCATGACCTGGCCCATGACGGTGCCGCGCGAGCCCTTGAACTCGATGAGCTCGCCGGCCATCGCCTTCGACAGGCCGTACACGCGGGCGATGCCGTCGCCGACCTCGACCACCTGGCCGACTTCGGAGATCTCGAGCTTGCCCGAGTACTGCTCGATTTCCTGGCGGATGACTGTCGTGATCTCGTCGCTCTTGATCTTCACGGATGTGTCCTCGTGGGTGCGGGGCCTATGCCCTGCGGGATCTGAAGTTGGTCTCGGTGATTCGGTGTTTCAGGCGAGGAAGTCGCCGGGGCGCGACCTGATGGAGGTCGAGCCGCGGTTGGAGACGGCCTCGCGCATGTTGCGGAGCTGGGTGGCGACCGAGCCGTCGATGAGCTGGTCGCCGATGCGGAGCTTGACGCCGCCGATCATGTCGGCGTCGGCGTACTGGTGCAGGACGGCGTCCTTCGCGAAGGCGTCCTTGACGCGCTGCTTCACGGTGGCAATGACCTCGTCGGAAGCCTTGCCGTCGACGGTGAACATGGCGACCTCGATGCGGCCGAGGCGCGCCTGCAGGAGCGCGTCGAACGCGTCGGCCACATCGGCGAGGCGCCCCGCGCGGCCGTGGTTGGCGAGCACCATGACGAAGCGGTGCACGAGCTCGCTCACGCGGCCCTTGAGCGCCTTGTCGAGCGTGGCCTTGCGGGCGTCGTTGCCGACGATCGGGGTCTTGAGGAACTCGGCGAGGCGCTTGTCGGCGCGGACGATCTCGGCAAGCTGCAGCAGCTCGGACGCGCATGCCTCGGCGGCGCTGTTGCCGCCCGCGCGGTCGCAGACCTCGAGCAGGCTCTGCGCGTACACGCTTGCGATCTCGTCGATGTTCTTGGTGGTGGCCATGCGGCGCTCCGTGTGCGACGAACTTTCAGGCAGTGGCTCGGGCAGCGTCTCGTGCGGTTCAGTTGCGGGAACGCGAGAGCTCGGCGAGGCTCTCGGAGACGAGGCGCGACTGGTCGCCCGCGCTCACTTCACGACGCAGGATCTTCGAGGCCATCGTGGTTGCGAGCGCGACCGCGTGGTCGTTGAGCTCCTTCACCGCGCCCGCCTTCGCGGACTCGATGTCGGCGAGCGCGCGCGTCTTCATGTCGGAGAGTTCGGCGTCGTTCTTCGCACGCAGCTCGTCGGCGACCTTGCGCGCGGTGGCCTGCGCCTCCGCGATGGTGCGGGTCGCCTCGTCCTGCGCCTGGCGCAGCTTCTCCTCGAACTTCTTCTGGGCGCTCTCGGCCTCGTGGCGCGCCTTCTCGGCGGCATCGATCTCGCCCTTGATCTTCGCATAGCGCTCGTCGAGGCCGCGGATGATCTTCGGCCACACGAGCGTCGCCAGAAGCGTGAAGAGGCCGAGCGTCACGACGATCGCCGTGCCGTACGACAGCAGCTTGAACGCGAGCGGGTTGGTGCCGCCTTCGGCAGCGAGGGTGAGCGGAACGAGGTTGAGCGCGTCGGTCATGGTGCGTGGCTCGGAAGGGCTCGCGGGGCGAGCGGACTCGGTCGGGTTGCCCGGCGGCCGCAGGCGGCAGGCGGGCGAAGCGGTGCAGGCGGGTTTCCCCGCCCGCACCGAGAAATTCGCTTCGATCAGGCGAGGACGGCGAGGAGGCCGACGACGACCGCGAAGAGCGCGACGCCTTCGATGAGCGCCGCGGTGAGGATCATCTGGGTCTGGATGGTCGACGCAGCCTCGGGCTGACGGGCGGTCGCCTCGACGGCCGAACCGCCGATGCGGCCGATGCCCATGCCCGCGCCGATCGCGCCGAGCGAGGCGCCGATCGCGGCGAGGCCCTTGGTCATGCCGGCGCCGGCGGCAGCGGCCTCAGCGCCATCCTGGCCGAAGGCGGGGGCGGCGATGAAGGCGGCGAGGGCGGCGAACGGGACGATCTTGCTCATCTTGATCATTGCTGTCTGTGCTCCAAAGAGGTTGGTCTGGTGTCGGACGCCGTGGGACGCGCCGGTTGAAGGATGGAATCTTTCAGCCGGGCCCCACGGAGCCCGGGTTTGGTCTGTCAGTGCGCGTGGGCGTGGCCGTGGCCATGTCCGTGCGCGTGATCGTGATCGTGTCCGTGCTCGTGGCCATGGTCGCCGTGGTGGCTCATCATGCCGATGAACACCGCGGTGAGGAACATGAACACGAACGCCTGGAGGAAGGCGACGAAGAGCTCGAGCACCGAGATCGCGACGGCCGCCACGATCGAGACGACCGAGATCGGAGCCGCGAGGCCCCATCCGCTCGCGTTGAGCGCCATCGCGCCGAAGCCGAGCAGCGTCGCGAGCAGCGTGTGGCCCGCGACCATGTTCGCGAAGAGACGAATGGCAAGCGCGGCGGGCTTGATGAAGAGGCCGAGGATCTCGACCACGAGCATGATCGGCACGACGAGCTTGAGCATCATCGGCCCGTAGAGCAGGTCCTTGCCGCCCGCCATGTGCTCGAAGAAGCCCTTCGGGCCGAGGTCGCGGAAGCCCTGGTAGACGATCGCGAAGAACGAGATCGTGGCGAGGCCCGCCGTGACGGCGATGCTCGCGGTCGCGGTGCCGCCGAACCAGACGGGCGTCTCGCCCGCACCGACGCTGTGCTCGTGTCCCATCAGCGTGAACGCGAACTCCTGGATGTCCATGAACGGGATCATGCCGAAGAGATTGAGCGTGAGCACGAAGAAGAAGAGCGTGAGCAGGAACGGCAGGAACCGCGCCGTCGTCTCCTTGCCGAGGAGCGGCTCGATCACGCCGTCGCGCAGGCCCTGCACGATGACCTCGACGAGCTGCGCCAGTCGGCCCTTGGTGAGGTAGCGGTCGGTGCCCTGCGAGGCAGGACCTGTCTCGATGCGCTTGGCCGCAAGGAAGAGGACGACGAAGACGAGCACCGCGCCGACCACGAGCGAGACCGCGCTGAGCGCGACCTTCTGGCCCGCGATCGAAAGGCCGTGCATGTCCTTGTCGACGACATGCTCGATCGGGTTGCCGCCTGCGGCGAGCACGCCCGTCGCGAGGTCGGTGAGGTTGACGAGGCTGAGTGAGAGGCTCATGTGTGCTTCTGCTTTGCTTCGTGAAAACCTTCACGAAGTCGCCTGACTCTGCTGATGCCGCTCCACCCGACGGGGTGGTGCGGTGGACTTCACTTGGACGGGCTCACCGTGTCGACGATCCCGGCTGCTTCATCGCCTTGAGCATGGTTCCGATGTCGGCGACCAGGATCAGGAGATACCCCGTGGCGGCGCCGACCAGGAGCGGCTGGGCCTTCACGGGGAGGAAAGAGGATACCAAAACCGCAAGGATTGGCGTGAGGATGAAGCGGGCCGCCGTCGAGGCGAGGTACGCCGACGCGGCCCCCTTCGATGGTGCGAGCGCGGACCCGACCAGGGTGCCTGCGAGGTGGCCAGCCGTGGCCACGAGAAGTCCGAGAACTCCGCCCCGGTAGACCTCTGGCGTCAGCTGGGCCGCGTCGCGGATGCCCCACCACAGGGCGAGGAGCGCGAGGCCCGTGACGGCGATGGCGACGAGCAGCTTCGTGGTCGGATACTGCGGCTGCGGGAAGTTGGTGGTCATGCTCGCTGCTCCTCGTCGGGCTTGCGCGGGGTGTGATCCGCCGCGGGCGGCGTGACTTCGGCGCCATCGGCCGTGGCGCTCGGCGCTGCCGACTCGCCGCGTCCATCGGAAGGCGCCCCCGCGCTACCCCCCGCGCGGGAGCCAGGGGCGGTGCGCCGCGGCGTCTGCGGCCGAAGCGCCAACCTGAACACGGTGACCATCGCCACCGCGACCCCCGCGATCGAGCCGACCACCACCCAGCGCCCCTTCGTGCCGAGGATGTGATCGAGCCCGAGCCCGAGCAGCACCCCCGCCACGACCTCGCTCAGCATCTGCGTTCCGAGCCCGAGCAGCGACGCATCGACGCTCGAGAAGAACCGCGAACCGCGCATCGAAGCGGGCCCACCCTCGCGGGTGCGGGATTTCGCGTCTGAATCATCGCTGCGCGTCGGGTCTGGTCGGCTTTCGTCCGTCACGGCGACACCGTACCATCCCGATCCCATGGCGACCCGCGACGAAGAAGTCATCGATGTGACCCCGACCCGCCTCACCCGCGGCGAGAGCCTGTTCCTGCCCTCGATCTTCAAGGGCCTGGGAACGACCATGCGCCATTGCTTCGAGAACATCGGCCGCGGCGGCTCGAACAAGAAGAACATCTGGGTGCTGCAGTACCCCGAGATGAAGCGCGACGACCGCCCCGTCGAGGAGGGCGGCCAGTACCGCCCCTACTTCCGCGGCGTGCACCGCCTGAACAAGGACGAGGACGGCCGCGTGCGCTGCGTGGCGTGCTTCATGTGCGCCACGGCGTGCCCCGCGAACTGCATCCACATCGTGGCCGACGAGAGCCCGTGGAGCGACCGTGAGAAGTACCCGAAGCAGTTCGACATCGACGAGCTGCGCTGCATCTACTGCGGCATGTGCGAGGAAGCCTGCCCGTGCGATGCGATCGAGCTGACGCCGCACTACGAGGTGACGGGCCTGTCGCGCCAGGAGCTGATCTTCGACAAGACGAAGCTGCTGCAGGTGTACGACGAGACGGTTGGCGAAAAGCCGATGTAGGAGCGTTCGCGGCGTGTTTGAGCGTTCGCGACTGGCGCGCGGGCGGCTGCGAAGCAGCCGCGGGCGCGCCTTCGCTCTCTTTGGCGGCGCTTCAGGCGAGTGAATCGCCTGAAGCGCTGGGATGCGTGGCGTGTTTGAGCGTTCGCGACTGGCGCGCGGGCGGCTGCGAAGCAGCCGCGGGCGCGCCTTCGCTCACTCTGGCGGCGGCGGAGGAGGAGGCGCGGACTTCTTCCGGTCGCGGTTGCGGATCGCGTCGAGGATGTCGCCTGCGCCCTGCAGCAGCGCGCCCGGGTTGTCCTTCACGAGTTCGGCGAAGTCGGGGAGCTTCGGCTTCGGCTCGAGCTTCGCGAGGCGGCCGCTGGCGTCGAAGAGCGGGCCGCTGAGCTCGACGCCGACCACGAGGCTCTCGACGAGCGACGGCGCCGCGGCGTTGAGCGAGTCGAACAGTCGGCGCGCATCGCTCGACCAGTTCGCGATGTCGCGCAACGGCAGCGCGGTCGTGATCGAGGCGACGCGGATCGGCTTCGACGCGAGGTCGATGTCGCCTGAGAAGACGAGCGAGGTCCGCCAGGTGCCCTGCTGCGTGCGGCCCGTGCGGAGCGCGAAGTCCTTGTAGGTCAGTCGTCCGCCCTTGATGGTGCCGCGCAGCGGATCGACGAACGCGTCGAAGCCCGACGCCTGCGTCGAGCCGAGCGTCGAGAGCAGCCACCCCGTGAGGCCCGAATTGACGATGCGCACCTCGCCCGTGTCGAGGCGGAACGACGCGTCGAACCTGCGGCGGTCGCCGTCGAGCGGCCACGCGAGTTCGTCGAGGGTGAAGCGCGCGGGCGCCGTCGAGTTCACATCGCTGAACACGGGGTGGATCGACGCAAGCAGCTGCTGCCGCACCGCGGGCGACATCTGGAAGGTCGCCGTGAGCGGCCGTGCGGGCGCGACGCGCACGAAGCCGTCGGACACCGCGATCTCGGGGGCGTCGAGGCTCGCGAACGCCGAGCGCAGCGACGCCGCGAGCGAGCCGCGGCCTTGCGCGAACTCGCGGGCCGTGATCCGCGCGTCGATCGTGTCGCCGAGGTAGCGTTGCATCGCTCCACCCGTCGCGGCGACGGCGTCGACCGCCGCGGCAGGGAACTGCTCGGCGCGGAACTCGCCGTCGACGACGGGCGTGGCCTTGTCGCCGTCACGCGCGGCCACGGCCCCGCGGATGCGTGCGTCGATCTCAAGCCGCCCCACGCGCGAAGGGTCAGGTGCGGCCTTCTCGTCGGTGCGCACGGCGACGATCGCCTCGTCGACGAGCCGCGTCGCGCGCAACGACATCGTGAGCGGCTGCGTCGCGATGCGCGTCTTCGCGCCGTTCGCGTCGAAGACCTCGAGCTCGAGCGGCGTCGCGCTTGCCGACAGGTTGAGCGCCATCTCGGGCACGACCGGCGCCAGCTGCGTATCGAGCGGCAGGCGGATGGCCGCGACCGTGGCCACGAGCTGCATCGGCTCGACGATGCGCCGACGCGGATCGTTGTCGATGCCCGCAAGCCGCGCGAGCGTGCGCGTGTCGACGGTGCCCTGCAGCGAACCCGCGACGACGGCGATGCGGCGCGCGCCCTCCTCGGGAACCTCGAGCGAAAGCTGCCCGCGGAGCGCGGGGAAACCGACCTCGAGCCGTGCGCGCGGCACGCCCTGCTCGGAGAGTTCGAGCGCGCACGAACCCGCGCCTCCGAGGTAGCCCGACCACGCGCCCGCCGCGGCGCCGAAGCTCTGCTCGACGCGCGCAAGATCGAGCCCCACGAGCGACAGGCTGCCTTCAAGCCCGCGGAAGAGCCGCGCCTCGGCGGGGTTCTTCCAGCGGAGGTCGAACCGCGCCTCGCCTGCGCCCGCCGCGAGCGCGGCGGTTCCGCGGGCGGTCACGCGCTCGTCGCGCGGGTAGAAGACGGCATCGGTGTCGAATCGCGCGACGCCGATCGGCGCCGCGAGGCCTGGGGCGCGAAGGACGCGCAGATCGTCGATGCGCACCGTGCCCGCGAGATCGCCCGAAAGCGCCCAGCGGCCCTGCGTCTCGGCGAGCGACGCCTTCGGCACCCGCGCGACCACGCGCACGCCTGATTCGAGCTGCACGCCTTCGCCGAGGGGCAGCGACGCGAGCGCTTCGGCGTCGAGCGTGGCGTCGAGCGTGATGGCGGTGGCGTCGATCGCCGAACCGCGCCAACGGAGCGCGCACGCGGCATCGGCCGCCGCCGCATCGAGCGAAGCCTCGACGACGAGCGCATCGCCTTCGACGCGGTTGCGCACATCGAGGCTCATCTTTCCGCGGCCAAGCACCGCGGCGAGATCGGCCGAGCGCCCCTCGCCGCCCGCGAGGCGGCGGATGAACGACGGGTCGAGCCCGCGCACGGCGACCGTGCCCTCGATGCCCGCCGACGGCAGGTCGTCGATCGACTCGGGAATCCGCGTGAACCGCTGCGTGACGCGCGTCTGCGCCCCGTCGCACTTCGCGTTGACGACGAGCGAACCCGCCGTCGCGCCGTTCGGGAAGGAGAGGTCGGCCGCGAGATCGTTGATGACCGTCGAGGTGGCGCCGCCGTTGACGGCGATCGCACCCGAGAGCTCGAGGCGCACATTGCCGCGCGCAGGAACGAGCGGCATCGCGCCGCCGCCACGCACGAGGTCGAGGCTGTTCGTGACGACGCGCACGGTCGCGCCCTGCGACGAGACGCCGATCGCGCCGTTCGAAAGCGTCTCGAGCGCACCCGCGTCGAGCGGCACGCTGCCAGTCAGCGCAAGGTCGCGGAGTTCGCCCGTCGAGAGGCCGTACGAGCCGTAGCACTCGAACTCGGCGGGACCGCTTCGGGCGTAGTTGCCCGCAAGCGCGGCGCTGACCGCGAGCATGTCCTTGTCGACCGCCTTCCACGCCGAGAGCCGCGCGCGCTCGACGCGCAGCGGGATCTCACCGCGGATCGGCGGAAGTTCGACAGGCTGCCGCGTGCTGGCCGCGAACTGGCCGGCGAGCCCCGCGAGGCCCTTCGAGCGGTCCCACGAGATGTCGGCCCCATCGAACGAGAGCGCGAGCGGCCGCGGAAGCGTGGCGCCCGCGTACGCCTCGACCGTCTGCACCGACGCGGTGAATCGGCCCTCGATGCGGCCCTCGGACAGCGTCTTGCCGTCGGGCGAGAAGGACGACTCGGCCACGACCTCGAACTGCGGGCTGCTGGCGGTGCACCGCGCGCGCAGGCCTTCCTTCTTCTCGAGCCGCACATCGAGCGAGCGGCCGAGATCGCGCACGAGATCGACCGCCGCGCCGGAATCGCCGCGCGGAAGCAGCGGCCCGAGCGCGCCGAGCGGAATGCCCTTGCCCTCGAGTTCGACGATGACCGCGGCGACATCGGGCGAGAACGCGCCGTCGGCGGCGAACAGCCGGCCCGTCGTCACCGACGCGCTTGCCGTCGACGCCGCCGCGCCGCCCACGCTCGCCGCAAGCGCAAGCCGCGCCTCGACGCCCGAGCCGTTCGGCAGCGACTTCGCGTCGAGGTCGAGCTTCTCGAACACGAGTTCGCCCGCGCCGCTTGGGAAGTGGAGGTCGGTGGCGCTCACGCGCGCGTCGAAACCCTCGCGGCCGCCCGCGACGATCGCGGCGAAGTCGATCTCGCCCGCAGGCGTGAATGCAAGCCGCGACCGCGCCTCGACCGCGAGCGTGCCCGCGCGCCCCTGCGAACCCGTGGCCGCGTCGAGGTCGATCAGGATGCCCGTCGAATCGAGCACCGCCGCGCCCTCGATGCGGTCGAGCTCGTAGGTGTGGCCGTCGGCGTCGGTCGCCTCGAGACGAAGGCCCGCGAGCGACAGCGAGATGCGGCGGTCGCCGAGCGCCGCGTGCGGCGTGGCCTCGGTGGGAGAAGGCGCGGGAGCGTCTTGCGCGGCGGGCTTGAGGCGGCCGAGCAGCGCGAATCGGCCGTCCTTGTCGACGGCGCTCTGCACCTTGCCCGACACCGCGATGTCGATCGCGTGGCCGAAGGCGAGCGCGAGGATTCCCTGCGAGACGCCGATGTCGAGCGTGGCGGAGCCGTCGTCGCCCGCGTCGATCGCAACGCCGTCGATGCGCGTCGAGGCGAACCAGCCGACCCGCGCCGAGCCCACCGCGACCGTGCCGTCGATGCGCGACTCGAGCTCGCGTTCGATGCGCGCGCGGACCGCGCCCGAGGCAATCGTGGGCGCGAGCGCGACCGCCGCCGCGAGCACACCCGCTGCCGACAGGAGGATGATCTTCTTCCTTCGCGTCATGCGTGGCCGATCGCGTCAGTCGACGCCTGCGAATGCGTCCTTCTTGCGCGGCGCGAGCGCCAGCATGCGCTCGAGCGCAAGGCGTGCGAGCCGCTTGGCCTCGGGATGCACGGCGATGCGGTTCACGACCTTGCCCGCGGCGAGCTGGTCGAGGCACCACGCCAGATGCGGCTGGTCGATGCGGTACATCGTGGTGCAGAGGCACTGGCAGTCGCTCAGGATGCGCACGCCGACCCCGCGCTCGGCGGCGCGCCGCGCGATGCGGTTCACGAGGTGCACCTCGGTGCCCACCGCCCAGTTCGTGCCGGGCGGCGCGCTTTCGATCGTGTCGATGATGAACTCGGTCGACCCAGCGAGGTCGGCGATGTCGACGACCTCCTGCGCGCACTCGGGGTGCACGAGCACGGTGCGGTGGTCCTCGCGGGCGGCCACGACATGCTCGGGACGGAAGAGCTTGTGCACGCTGCAGTGGCCCGCCCACAGCAGGACCTTCGCGTCGCGGATGCGGTCGGGCGCGAGGCCGCCGTTCTCGAGCTTCGGGTTCCAGAGCGCCGTCTCGGCGATGCCGCCGTTCGCGGCGGCGTCGACCTCGGTCACGAAGCCGTGCGACTTCGCGGTGTTGCGGCCGAGGTGCTGGTCGGGCAGGAAGAGGATCTTGATCTCCTCGCCGCGCGCGCGCTTCTCGGTGCCGCCCGCGAGCGCCCACTCGAAGACGCGCGCGGCGTTCGAACTGGTGCAGCAGGCGCCGCCGTGCTTGCCGACGAAGGCCTTGATCGCCGCGGACGAGTTGACATAGGTGATCGGAATCACGCGCTGGCGCGTGGTGCTGCGGCCCGAGCCCTTCGATTCGATCGCCGCGTGGATCGCGTCCCACGCGTCGACCGTGTCGTCGTACGCCGCCATGTCGGCCATCGAGCAGCCCGCGGAGAGGTCGGGCAGGATGACCTCGACCTCGTCGGGGGTCAGGATGTCGGCGGTCTCGGCCATGAAGTGGACGCCGCAGAACACGATGAACTTCGCGCCGCGGCGCGGAGCCTCGGCGGCGGCGAGCTGCGAGAGCTTCAGGCTGTCGCCGATCAGGTCGGCGTGGCGGATGACCTCGTCCTGCTGGTAGTGGTGGCCGAGGATGAGGAGCTTCGAGCCGAGTTCCTGCCGGCGGCCCGCGATCGCGCGGCCGAGTTCGTCCTCGGTCGCGTTGATGTAGCGGTCGGGAAGGGACGGCTGCCAGAGCATGGCGGGCAGTCTACGCGGGAGGGGTGGAGCGGACGAGGGTGCGGGAATCGCGGAGAGGACCGCGCGCGTTGCGCGCGCGCCCGCGCGAGACCGTGGGACGGGGCGACCCAGTGCCTTCGGACTGGGCACCCGCCGGCCTAGGGCCGGCGGCGATGGTCGTGGGTTCTGTGTATCGCCTCCGAACTCGGCACGACGCCGCCGGCCCTTGGCCGACGGCGATTCGGGTGGTTCCCACACGGACTCTCCGAACGGCGCTCGATGTGGTTGTTCCGTTGGACGCCGCCGCGCCCCGCGCGGCGGGTGCCCAGTGCGGAGCCACTGGGTCGCAGGATCGCCCAGTCTCGGCACGGTGCGTCGGGCGAAGCCCGACGGTCCCCCCACGCCGCTTCCGTGTCGCAACCGCTCAGTCGTCGTCGTCCAGCGGCACCTCGCGCACGCGCGGCGCGCCGTCGACATGCTCCTCGCGCACGGGCGCCGTGCGCGTCATCACCGCGGGCAGCGCCAGCTTCATCTCGACCGATCCCGCGAGGGCCTCGGCGTGGAACGGGTCGTCCGCCACGAGAAACAGCGTCGACCCCGACCCGCTCACATGGACAGGCTGCCGCGCGAGACGCGCGATCTCCTCGCGCAGCTCGTCGAGCGCAGGCGCCACCGTGCACGCCGCGCCTGCCAGATCGTTGAACGGCGCATCCACCGCCACGCGCCCGCGCGCGAGCGCACGCACCCGCTCCGCGTCGACGCGCGCGTCGCGCCGCACGGCGTCGAACGCGCGGTACACCTGCCCCGTCGGGCAATGCGCCTCGGGAAACACGAGCACGAGATGCGTGTCATGCGCAGGCGCCGCGCTCACCCGCTCGCCGAGCCCCTCGACGAACGCGCTGCCGCCGCGCACGAGGAACGGCACATCGCTGCCGAGCGTGCGCGCGACCTCCTCGAGATATTCGCGGCGCAGCCGAAGGTCGAACAGCGCGTCGAGCGCGCGCAGCATCGCCGCCGCGTTCGAACTTCCACCGCCGAGGCCGCCGCCCACGGGAATGCGCTTCTCGAGCAGCATCTGCACGGGCAGCGCGCGTCCAAGCGCAGCCTCGAGCGCGAGATGCGCCCGCACCGCGAGATCCTTCGACACCGACCAGTCGATCTCGCTGCGCCTGCGCGCGTCGGCCGCCCATTGGATCGCGTAGCGCGACGGCGTTCCCGCCGAAAGCCGCCGCAGAAGGAGGTCGTCGCCGAAATCGGTCGTGACCATCCACGAGGCGATCTCGTGCATGCCGTCGGCGCGCGCGGCGCCCACGGAAAGCGCGAGATTCACCTTCGCAGGCGCGTGCGCCGAGACGGTCGTGGCCATGAACCGAGCATATCGGCGGCCCGCCCGCGGCGCAGGTAGACTGTTCGGAATCATGGCAACCGCACGCCCGTACGCCCCGATCGACCTCGACGCCGCCGACTTCAAGGCGCTCGAACCGCACTACAACGAACTGCTCGCGCGGCCGATCGCATCGGCCGACGACCTCGAGCAGCTCATCCTCGACCGGAGCGACCTCGACGCCCTCGTGGCCGAGCGCGCGGCCAACCTCTACATCGCCACCACGCGCAACACCGAGGACAAGACCGCCGAAGGCGCGTACCTCGGCTTCGTGCGCGATGTCGAGCCGAAGCTGAAGCCCGTCGCGAGCGCGCTCGACCGCCGCATCGCCACGAGCCCGTTCGCCGAGAGCCTGCCCAAGGCGCGCTACGAGGTGCTGCTGCGCAACATGCGCGTCGACATCGAGCTCTTCCGCGAGGAGAACATCCCGCTCGAGACGCAGCTCGCCGAGCTCGAGCAGAAGTACAACCAGGTCGTCGGCCGCATGACCGTCGACTTCGACGGCCAGACGCGCACGATGCCGCAGATGGCGCGCTACCTCGAGGAGACCTCGCGCGCCGTGCGCGAGGGTGCGTGGCGCGCGATCAACGCCCGCCGCCTGCAGGACCGCGACGAGATCGACGCGATCTACGACCAGATGCTCGCGCTGCGCCAGCAGGTCGCGCGCAACGCGGGCTTCGCGAACTTCCGCGACTTCCAGCACCGCCGCTTCAAGCGCTTCGACTACACGCCCGACGACTGCATGCGCATGCATGAGGCCATCGAGGCGCATCTCGTCCCGATCCAGCGCCGCCTCGACAGCGAGCGCACGGTGGAGCTCAAGGTCGGCAGGCTGCGCCCGTGGGACCTCGCGGTCGATGTGAAGGGCCGCAAGCCGCTGCGTCCGTTCGAGGGCGCGCAGCAGCTCGTCGACGGCTGCTCGCGCATGTTCCATGCGATGGGCGGCGGGCTCGGCGAGATGTTCGACACGATGCGCGCGGGCGACTGCCTCGACCTCGAGTCGCGCGCGGGCAAGGCGCCCGGCGGCTACCAGTACCAGCGCCAGCACTCGCGCACGCCGTTCATCTTCATGAACGCGGCGGGCATGCACCGCGACCTCGTGACCATGGTGCACGAGGCGGGCCACGCGTTCCACTCGATCCTGTCGAAGGAGGATCCGCTCGTCGACTACCGCAACGCGCCCACCGAGTTCGCCGAGGTCGCGTCGATGTCGATGGAGCTGCTCACGCTGCCCTACCACGGCGAGTTCTACAGCGACGAGGAATGCGAGCGCGCGCTGCGCGAGCGGCTCGAGAAGTTCCCCACGATCATGACCTGGATCGCGACGATCGACGCGTTCCAGCACTGGATCTACACGAACCCAGGGCACACGCGCGCGCAGCGCACCGACGCCTGGCGCGCGCTCGTGAAGCGCTTCGGCAACGATGTCGCGTGGGAAGGCCTCGAGGACGCGCGCGACGCGTCGTGGCAGCGGCAGCTGCACCTCTTCGGCATGCCGTTCTACTACATCGAGTACGGCATCGCCGAGACGGGTGCGATCCAGATGTGGATGAACGCGCGGCGCGACCAGAAGCGCGCGCTCGCCGACTACCGCAAGGGCCTCGCGCTCGGCGGCTCGCGGCCGCTGCCCGAGCTCTTCGCCGCGGCGGGCCTGCGGTTCGAGCTGTCGTCGGCGCTCATGAAGGAGCTTGCGACCGAGGTCGACCGCGAGCTCGTGAAGGGTTGACGCGCGCGGTCACGCGCGGCGCAGCGTGAAGTGCAGCGCGGGCTCGTCGACGCCTGTGGCCGCGGAATGGCACACCGTGTCGTGTTCCTCGGTGAAACCACACGCGAGGAGCACTCGGATCGAGGCAGGGTTCGCACGCTGCGCCCGCGCATGCATCACGGCGAGCCGTGGCGTGCGCACCTCGAACGCATGGCGCACCACCGCGCCCAGCGCCTCGCGCGCGTAGCCCTTGTTCCAGTGCGCGGGCGCGATCCAGTAGCCGACCTCCGCGTCGGTCGCGTCGGGCCCCTCGGCATGCAGGCCGATCGCCCCCACGGCCTGCCCGTCGGCGAGGTCGATCATGAAGTGGTCGAGCACGGCCTCCTGCCGCAGCCGTTCCACCTCGGTGAGCCACGCGCGCGCATCGGCCTCGGTGTACGGATGCGGCACCCGCGCGAGGCGCCGCGACACCTCGAGGTCGCCGAGCACCGCCGCCGTGAACGCCACATCCTTCTCGTGCATCGGCCGAAGCACGAGCCGCCGCGAGCGCAGGTTGGCGGGAGCGAGCCCCATGCGCGCAATCTAGCGCGGGGCTACGCTCCCCTTCCATGGCCGACCTCGAACAGCAGCCCACCCCGGGACCGCTCGACGCGGACGGTTTCCGCCGCGCGGGGCACGCGCTCGTCGACTGGATCGCCGACTACCGCGCCACGATCGCCGCGCGGCCCGTGGCGCAGCTGCCCGAGCCAGGCGCCGTGCGCGCCATGCTGCCGCCACGCGCGCCCGAGCGGGGCGAGCCGATCGACGCGATCCTGGCCGACCTCGACCGCGTGGTGATGCCGGGCATCGTGCACTGGCAGCACCCAGGGTGGTTCGCGTACTTCCCCGCGAACTCGAGCTTCGAGTCGATCCTTGGCGAACTTGCGAGCGCAGGCCTCGGCGTGCAGGGGATGCTGTGGTCGACGAGCCCTGCGTGCACCGAGGTCGAGACGCATGTCCTCGACTGGCTCGTGCACGCGCTCGGGCTGCCCGAGCGGTTTCTCTCGACCTCCGCGGGCGGCGGCGTGCTGCAGGACACCGCGAGTTCCGCGGCGCTGGTCGCGCTGGTCGCCGCGCGCGAGCGCGCGACGGGCTTCGCCAGCGATGCGCGCGGCCTCGCCGCGGCGGGCGCGCCGCTCGTCGCCTACACGAGCGACCAGGCGCATTCGTCGATCGAGAAGGCCGTGCGCCTCGCGGGCCTCGGCAAGGAACACCTGCGGCTTGTCGAGGTCGACGCGACGGGCGCGCTGCGCGCCGACGCGCTGCGCGCCGCCGTCGAACGCGATCTTGCCGCAGGCCTGCGCCCAGCGTTCGTGTCGGCGACCATCGGCACGACGGGCGTGAACGCGATCGACCCCGTCGACGAGATCGCGGCGATCTGCCGCGAATTCGGCCTCTGGCTGCATGTCGACGCGGCGATGAGCGGGACCGCGGCGTTGTGCGAGGAGCTGCGCTTCGTGAACGCGGGCGCCGAGCACGCCGACAGCTGGTGCTTCAACCCGCACAAGTGGATGCCCGTCAACTTCGACTGCGATGTGCTGTGGGTGGCCGACCGCGCCGCGCTCGTGCGCGCGCTGAGCGTGCTGCCCGAGTACCTGCGCAACGCCGCGACCGAATCGGGCCGCGTGATCGACTACCGCGACTGGCAGGTGCCGCTCGGGCGGCGCTTCCGCGCGCTCAAGCTGTGGTTCACGCTGCGGTCGTTCGGCCTCGAGGGCCTGCGCGCGCTCGTCCGTTCGCATGTCGCGATGGCGCACGGGCTCGCCGAGCGCGTGCGGGCGTGCCCGAGGCTTTCGCTCGTCGTCGAGCCGCGGCTCAACCTCGTCGCGCTCGCGCATGTCGATGGCGACGAGGCCACGCAGCGGCTCATCGACGCCGTGAACGCCGACGGCCGCTTCTTCGTGTCGCACTGCCGCTTCCACGGGCGCCTCGTGCTGCGCGTGTCGGTGGGTGCCCTCGCCACGCGCGACGCCGATGTGCGCGCCGTGGGCGACGCGATCGTCGCGGAGGCGATGCGATGAGCGCGCCGAAGCGGTCGCGCGGCGCGGGCTACCACAAGGCGCGCGTGCGCAACATGTTCCTCACGGTGCTCCCCGACCGCATCACCGCGGGGTTCCTGAAGGCGCGCCATGTCGCGCAGCCGTTCCATGTGGCCGAGCACACGATTCGCAGCGCGGCGTGGCCAAGGGCGTTCGACGGGCTGCGCATCGCGCATGTCTCCGACATCCACTACGGGCATCTCCTCGGCATCGAGCGGCTCGAGCAGACGGTCGACGCGGTGCGCGCGGTGAGGGCCGACCTCATCGCGATCACGGGCGACCTCGTCGACCTCTCGGCCGACGAATCGCCCGCGCTCTTCGCGCAGCTCGCGCTCCTGCGCGCGCGGCTCGGCGTGTTCGTCGTGCTCGGCAACCACGACCATCTCGATCACCCGCGCACCATCGTGCGCGGCGCGCGCGACGCGGGGCTGATCCCGCTCATGGACGACTCGATGCGCGTCGGTGCGCATGGCAGCCACGAGGGGCTCCTCGTCGCGGGCATCGACTGGTCGCCCACGATTCCAGGCTGCGCGCATCGGCTGCGGCGGTGCGGATCGGCGGTGCCCGACCTCCTCCTCGCGCACAACCCGAAGGCGTTCGTGGCCGCGGCCGAGCGCGGCGTTCCGCTCACCCTCTCGGGCCACACGCACGGCGGGCAGCTGGCACGACGCGCGAACAGGCGGCACAACCTCGTCTTCACGAGCCGCCTCACCGCGGGGCACTACGAGAAGGACGAGTCGAACCTCTATGTCACCAACGGCGTGGGCGCGTGGTTTCCGCTGCGCGTGAACTGCCCGCCCGAGATCGCGGTCATCGAGATGCGCTGCCGCTGATACGCTGCGCGCATGGACGCGGCTGCTGCGGCACTCTCGGCGAATCTCCTTGCGACCGACCCTGCGGGACCCGCACAGGCCGACGCGCCGTTCAAGCTCGTGCTCGACCTCGAGGCGTGGGCTCCGCGGCTCGAGGGCAACTTCGAGGACGGTTCGGGGCCCGACGGCGACAAGGTCGATGTGCGCACGCCCGACCTGCATGACATGGAGCTCGTGCTCACGGGCGCGCTCACGGCGCGTCGCGGGCGGCTTGGCGTGGGAATCCGAGGGTTTTCGTTCTCGACGAGCGGCGGCGGAACGGCCGACGACGCGTTCACGCTCGCCGATGTCGGCGTGGGCGCGGGCGATGCGTTCGACTCGAGCTTCTCGTGGTGGAGCGCGGGTGCCGAGGTGCGCTACGACCTCTATACGCCGCTCGCCGAGCGCGCGTATGCGTGGAGCGAGCCGCGCGCGGGCTGGAAGCCGTCGGCGAACGGAACGGAACTGCCTGTGTTCGTGCTCGTCGCCGCGGACATCGGCTCGATCGAGCGGACGATCGTGAACCGCACGACGGGCGCATCGAGCGACGCCAGCGAGGCGTTCGTGACGCTGATGGCGGGCGCGGGGTTCGAGCTTTCGTTCGACGCAGGCGCCGTGCCGTTCGTCGAGCGCGTGACGGTGGGCGCGCGGGCCGAAGCGGGTCTTGCGGTGCCTCCTGGCGACGGCGACCTTGGTGGCGCCGCGCGTGTCGAGGCCTCGATCGCCGCGCGGTTCCGCTGCGGCACGAGCGCGTACTTCGGATATCGCTTCCTCGGCGTATCGCTCGATGGCGATGAGGTCGACCTCGACGGAAGCCTGCAGGGCCTGCGCGCAGGCGTCTCGTTCGAGTTCTAGGAGGGCCGCATGCGCGACGCATCACCAGGCATCCGCGACGATCGAAGCCCAGGCGGGCGCGTGCGCCTCGGCGGAGGCTGCAGCGTCGACCCGTCGGCGCTCGATGTGACCTTCGCGCGCGGCGGCGGCCCTGGCGGCCAGCATGTCAACAAGACGAGCACGAAGGCGCAGCTGCGCGTGCGGCTTGCCGACATCGTGGGGCTCGACGACGGTGGATTCGCGCGGCTGCGCGCGCTCGCGGGCTCGCACCTCGTCGGAGACGGCGCCGACGAGGCGATCCTGATCAGCGACCAGTCGTCGCGCTCGCAGGCCGACAACCGCGATGCGTGCCTGGCGCGCCTGAAGACGCTCGTGTCGATGGCCGCGAAGCGGCCGAAGGTGCGCAAGAAGACGAAGCCCACGCGCGGCTCGGTCGAGCGCCGCATCGATGCGAAGAAGCGCGAAGGCGAGAAGAAGGAACAGCGCCGCTGGCGCGATTGAAGCGCGCGGGCGTGGCAGCGGGCGCAGCCCGACCGTCACTTACCCGTGCACGACGCGCGCGTCGCCCTTGCCCTTCGTCACGATGCCGATCGGCACGGGGTTCTCGCCGAGGCTGCGCAGCGCCTTCATCACCGTCGCGGCCATCTTCGGCCGCACGATGACGGTGTATCCGATGCCCATGTTGAACACGCGGTACATCTCCTCGGTCTCGACGCCGCCGTGTTCCTGCAGGAACGGGAAGATCGCAGGCGGGTTCCACGCGTCCGCATGGATCACCGCGTCCACATCGCCGCCGAGCGCGCGGCACACATTGCCGGGCAGCCCGCCGCCCGTGATGTGCGCCATGCCCGTCACGGCCTCCTTGCCGCCGAGCTTCGCGAGCATGCCCACGATCTGCCGCGCGTAGATGCGCGTCGGCTCGAGCAGCACATCGATCAGCCGCTTTCCGCCGAGCTCCGCGTACTTCTTCGTGTACGAAAGCCCCGCGTCCTTCGCGATGCGGCGCACCAGCGTGTATCCGTTCGAATGGACACCGCTCGACGCAAGCCCGAGCACGATGTCGCCCGCGCGCACCTTCGGCTGGCGCTTCAGGCGCGCGTGCTCCACGACGCCCACGCAGAAACCCGCCACATCGAAGTCGCCCGGTGCGTAGATGTCGGGCATCTCGGCGCATTCGCCGCCGATCAGCGCGCAACCCGCGATCTCGCACCCCTTCGCCACGCCCGCGATCATCGCCGTCGTGTTCGCGGGGTCGAGCTTCGAAAGCCCGAGGTAGTCGAGGAAGAAGAGCGGCTCCGCGCCCTGCACGATCAGGTCGTTCACATTCATCGCCACGCAGTCGATGCCGACCGTGTCGTAGATCTTGAACTCCGCGGCGAGCTTCACCTTCGTGCCCACGCCGTCGGTGCAGCCGACGAGCACGGGGTCCTTGTACTTCCGCCCCGCGCCGTTCAGCTTGAACATGCCCGCGAACGCGCCGTGCAGTCCGAGCACGCGCGGCGAGTAGGTCCGCCGCACGATCGGCTTGATGCGGTCGACCACCTCGTCGCCTGCGTCGATGTCGACGCCCGCGGCGGCGTAGGTGAGGGGCTTCTTCTTCGAGGACTTCGGCTTCGTTCGGGTCGCGCTGGCCATGGGCGCGCGAGTGTACCGAGCCCCGCGGAGCGCCCGCCGCACGGCTTTTCGGCCCCGCGTCGCCCCGCCGTCCTGTCGTGTATCCTCTCCCCCCCTATGGCCATCCTTGTCGACGGAAACACGAAAGTCATCTGCCAGGGCATCACCGGCAGCGCGGGCGCCTCGCACACCAAGGGCTGCTTCGACTACGGCACCCGCATGGTGGGCGGCGTCACGCCCGGCAAGGGCGGCCTGAAGGACCCGAACGGCCTGCCGATCTTCGACACCGTGCTTGCCGCGGTGAAGGCGACGGGCGCCGACGCGACCATGATCTTCGTGCCCCCCGCGGGCGCGGCCGACGCGATCCTCGAGGCGGCCGACGCGGGCATCCGCGTGATCTGCGCGATCACCGAGGGCGTGCCCGTGCAGGACATGATCCGCGTCAAGGAGGCGCTGAAGGCGTACCCGAAGTCGACGCTCATCGGCCCGAACTGCCCAGGCATCATCACGCCGGGCAAGCGCGTGTCGGGCGAAGGCCCCGCGGCCAAGTTCGAGGGCGGCTGCAAGATCGGCATCATGCCCGGCTACATCCACACGCACCGTCTCGACGCCTCGAGCCGAAAGGCCGTCGGCATCGTGAGCCGCTCGGGCACGCTGACCTACGAAGCGGTGTGGCAGACCTCGCAGCGCGGGCTCGGCCAGTCGACCTGCGTCGGCATCGGCGGCGACCCCGTGCGCGGCCTCGGCTTCATCGAGGCGCTCGAACTCTTCAACAACGACTCCGAGACCGACGGCGTGGTGATGATCGGCGAGATCGGCGGCACCGACGAGGTCGAGGCCGCCAAGTGGATCAAGGCCAACATGAAGAAGCCCGTCGCGGGCTTCATCGCGGGCCGCACCGCCCCGAAGGGCAAGCGCATGGGCCACGCGGGCGCGATCATCGGCGGCGCCGACGACACCGCGCAGGCGAAGATCGAGGCGCTGAAGGCCTGCGGCATCGCGGTGGCCGAGAGCCCCGCCGACCTCGGCGCGACGATGCTGCGCGCGATGGGGATGTGAGA
>JAJTGK010000016.1 GCA_021297815.1 Planctomycetaceae bacterium | reverse complement strand
CGGGCGACGACGACGCGGGTGCCTTCGGGGTCGACTGCGATGGCAGTGGCTTCGCCGCTCGGCGACGGCGAGACCTGCCAGCGGACCGCGGCCTGCACGCTGTCGCGCAGCACGAGCGAGACCAGCGCGCCTGTCTCGAGTTGCGCGATGCAGGCGTCGCCGCGCGCGGCTGTCGCAAGCGCCACGACCGCCGCTTCGGCGGTGTGGATGCGCGAGACGCGTGGTTCTGCGGAAGCGGGCTCGACGAGCAGTATGTCGCGGCCTTGCGCAACGATCAGCGCATGAGGCGCGTGTGTGGACATGGCGGAAACGCCGACATTCGAGGGCAGCGCCACCGAGCGCGGCGCGTCGTCGGTCGGCCCGAGCAGCATGAGTTCGCCCGCCGTACGCGATGCGACCGAAACGCCGCCGTCGTGCAGGCGCGCGGCCACGAGGTCGCCAGCGACGCCTGCGTCGCGAATGCGCCAGGCGCCCGCATCCGTGCGATCGGCGACGAACCCGCGGCCCGCATCGTCGAGCGCGACCGCCACGACACTCGCGCCGACATCCGCGGCCTCTGCGGGCGCCAGCAGCGCGCGAATCGTCGCGGCGGGAAGCGACGCATCGGTCGGCCAGCTGGCGACGCGCTGGCGCGTTGCGGTTTCGGTCTGCATCAGCGCTTCGGCACCGGCCGAACGCGCCGTCACGAGCGTGCCGTCAGGAAGGAATGCGGCGAGCGGCGCACCCGCGCCTCCGACGACGAGGTCCGACTCGAGCGCAACCGCCGCGAGCGGGAAGAACCGCAGGCTTCCGTCGGGAGCGGCGGCCACCAGCTGAACCGCCGCATCGGCCGCACCGCTGCCGAGCGCGGCGATCTCGAGCGCACGCGCGCCGCCCTCGATGGCGCGCACGGCGCCCACCGCGCGCCCGCCTGCGACCTCCCAGAGCCGCACTGTGGAATCACCGCCGCTCGACGCGACGACCGAACCTGCGGCATCGGCCGCAAGCGCGTACACGGGGCCGTTGTGCGCATCGATCGTGCGCGCCGCCGCCGTGGGGTCCTCGCCAAGGACCACGATGCGCCCATCGTCACAACCGACGAACACCGCTCCCCCACCGACTGCGGTGGCCGCCAGCGATTCGGCCTGCCGCGGCCCGAGGTCGACCTCGGCGACCGCACCGTCGGCCTCGATGAACGCGACGCGCGTTCCACCGCGCGCACCGACGACGAGCCGCTGCGAACTTCCCACGAAGCGCACGAACGCATGCGGCGCCTCGAGGCTCGTGCGTGCCGCGGCCAGCGCGGGCGTCCTGCGGCGCAGTTCGCCCTGCTCCACGCCGAGCACCGCACAGGACCCATCGACGCACACCACCGCGATCTCGTTGCCAACAGGCGACCACTCGACCTGCGCCGCGGGCGAACGGAGGCCGTGGTCGGCCATGTCGAGCGCCGCGATCAACCGCGCGGGCCCCGCACCGTCGATCCGCCAGAGCATGACCACGCCGTCGACCGCGTCGACCGTGGCCGCGCGCGCGCCATCGGGCGAGAGCGCGAGGCCGAGGTGCCGCTGCGATGCCTTGGCCAGCGCGCGCGGGGAGCCGTCGAGCGCGTCGAGCGCGTGGAAGCTCTCCTCGGCGGCGCGATAGACAAGCCGCCCGCCCGCCGCGCGAAGCGTCTTGGGAAGGCCGAAGGTGACGAGCGTGCGCGATTCCTCCGCGGCGCGACGCGCCAGGAGATGCCATTCGAAGCCCCGCCGCTCGGGGCTCGCGAGGGCGAGCGTCGCACGCGCGGCCTCGAGCGACCCTGCGCGCAGCGACGACGCGGCCTCGCCGATCACGCGGTCGTAGTCGGCGCGCGCCCGCGTCTCGAGGCTCTCGGCCATGCTCGCCTGCTGCGCGATCGCGCGCTGCCAGCGTTGCACCGTGTACCCGAGGGCACCGCCGAGCGAGACGACAAGCACCGCCGCCGCCGCGACGAGCCAGGGGTCGCGCGCCGCGAAGCGCCTCACGCGCTCGATCGTGCGAAGCGGCCGCGCGACCGTGGGCCGGCCCTCGCGCAGGCGCTCGAGTTCCTCGCGCAGTTCGAGCGCCGACTGGTAGCGCCGATCGGGGTTCTTCTCGAGAAGCCGCGCGACGACGGCCTCGATCTCGCCGCGCATCGACCGCTCGATGCTGCCGAGCGTGAGCGGTTGCTCGTCGCGGATCGCCGCCGATGCCTCGGCCAGCGTCTGCACGCTGGAGCGGTACGGCAGGCGCCCCGCGAGCGCCTCGAAGAGCATGACGCCGATCGCGTAGAGGTCGCTGCGCCGGTCGATCTTGCGCGACGGGCCGAACTGCTCGGGGCTCATGTAGGGCAGCGTGCCGAAGAGCGCGCCGCTGCGCGTGCCCGCGCCGATCGTGCGACGGCCGAGCCCGAGCTGCCGCGTGAGCGTGCGCAGATGGTCGGAGGCGCCGTCGTCGCCCGAGATCGACGCGACGCCGAAGTCGAGCACCTTCGCGCGGCCCGCGCCGCTGACGAGGATGTTGCCAGGCTTCAAGTCGCGGTGCACGACGCCCGCCGCGTGCGCGTAGCCGACGGCGTCGACGATGTCGATGAAGACGCGCAGAATCGCGCCGAGGTCGCGCGGCTCCGCGCGCAGCCACGCCGACAGCGTGTCGCCCTCGATGTACTCCATGACGAAGAACGGCTGCATCGCGACGCCCGAGGTGTCTGTGCCCGCCTCGATCATGCGCGCGATGCCAGGGTGGCTGAGCCGCTCGAGCAGGCGCACCTCGCGGCGGAAGCGCGCAAGCGCCGAGGGGTTCCACGCGCCGCTCGCAAGGACCTTGATCGCGACCACGGGGCCGCCGTCGAGATGGCGCCCGCGCAGGACGACGCCCGTCGCGCCGTAGCCGATCACCCCGAGCACCTCGTACTGCGCGATGCGCGACGGCACCGCGGGCGGCGCGTGCACCTCGTCGATGACCCCCGCGACATCGACGATGGTGCGCACCGAGGGCGTGCCCGAGCGGTCGGCCGCAAGCATGGCGGCGATCTCGGCGCGGACCTCCGAGGGCTCGACGAGGTCGAGCGCCTGCGCGACCTGGTCGGGCGGCAGATCGCGCAGGCTCTCGAAGAGCTCGCTGACGCGCTGAAACCTGGCCGCTTCGTCCATCGTCGCTCCGCGCACCCCCCTGGGGCCGTGCAGCGTCGGCCCATCCGAGGCTGCGGAGCGAGAACAGGAATCCTTCCCCGCCTCCTCAGCCACAACTCCTGGGTTTCGCGGATTCGCGGAAAGTCCTGCGGCGTCGCCCTGCCGCGGGTCGGGACCACTCACCCGCCGCCACCCTGCGCGGCGCCGCGGCTTCCGTCGAGTTCCTTCGAGAGCCACGCCTTGGCCGTGCGCCAGTCGCTCTCGACCGTGGTTTCGGAGACGCCGAGCACCTCGGCGATCTCGGCACCCGTCAGGCCACCGAACACCTTGGCCTCGACCACATGCGCCTTGCGAGCATCGAGGGCCTCGAGGCGGTTGAGCGTCTCGTGCATGGCGAGGACATCGACCACCCCCACCGAATCGTCGGCAAGCGTGAGGCCCGCCTCGAGCGACTCGCGCCGCGCGCCGCTGCCGCGCTTCGCGGTCGCCTTGGCCTCGGCGTGGTTGATGAGCACATGGCGCATCGCCTTCGCGGCCACCGCCAGGAAGTGCGCGCGGTTCTGCATCGCCTGCGGGCTCGACTGGGCGATCTTGAGGAACGCCTCGTGCACGAGCGCCGTGGGCTGCAGCGTGTGGCTCGACCGCTGCGAGCGCATCATGGCGCCTGCGAGCGCGCGCAGCTCGAAGTAGACCATCGAGGTCAGCGCCCCGGGATCAGACACCCCGCCCACCTTGGTGGCGTTGCCATCGGGCCTGATTGGAGCGTCGCCTGGCTGCATGAGCGCGCCTCATCGTACAGAAGCGTGCCGCGATCCCAAACCCAGAAGGCGGTGTTGCTCGGCGATCCCTCGATTCGCGGAGGGCAGCGGTGCTCGGGCATGCCGCGGCGGGCGCAGACCGAGGGGCTCGCGCGCTAGGGCTCCACGACGCGGAACCCGTCGACGCCGAAGATATTGCCCTCGCCCGCCGCGCCGACCGCCTCGGACTCGATGCGGACCACCACGCGGCCCCCGTTGGGCCTCGCGACGCCGAGGTCGACTTCCGCATGCGGTCCGACCGCCGCCGCGCGCAGCGAGATCGGCCCGCCCTTCGCCGGTCCTTCGAGCGTGACGCGCACCGTGCCGTAGTCGGGGGCGCTCACGAAGCGCGCGAACACCCGCACGGGTTCGTCGCCGACGACAGGCAGTTCGAGCGCAAGACCTCCGCCCTCGGCGGGTGGTCGCGCGAACAGAATCGCGCCGTTGCTCCACACGCCGTTTGGATAGCTCGCGCCGATGAGCTGGATGTCCCACTCGGTGCCCGCCGTGACCGAGCGCACCGCGAGCGACTCCGCCTCGACGAGCCCCTCGATGGGCGCGAAGTTGGGCGGCAGCGGGCTTGGCGGCATGCGCGCGACATCGGTGGCACCGACCGCGCGCGAAACGCCTGCGGGCGCGTACCAGAATGAGGTCGCCGCGAGCGACGCCACGCCGCCCGCGCGGGCAGGAATCCACTCGATGTCGGCGACGAGCCGCGTGCGGAACGGAATGCCGTCGAGCCCGCGCATGCGCGAGACGGTCGTGCGTCGGTCGTACATGAGGCGGCTCGCGCCGTCGCGCAGCGCGACCGAGACGAGCGGCGACGAGAGCACGCGCGGGAACCCCCAGGCGCAGCCGATGAAGTCTTCGCTCCCCGTGCCGAAATGCGACGGGAAGCCCTCGCCGTCGACCGCGATCTTCTCGTCGCCTTCACCCCACCAGTCGACCCGCGGATTCATGACGGCGAGCGTGGTGCCCACCAGCTCGGCGCACGGCACGGCCGCATCGCCGTCGGCGGCGAGTTCGACCATGCGCCAGTCGCGCGACCCATCGGATGGAAACGCGATGTCCTCGCGGAAGCTCGCGTGCAGCAGTCGCCAGCCGCCCGCATCGAGCGCGAGCGGCTCCGACTCGACCACTTCGAAGCTGCACGCGACGGGCGCGAGCCCGCGGTTCGAGAGCCGCACCTCGAGCCCCGCGGGCGCGGGCATGGGCAGTCGCGAGACGAGGAGCACGCTGCCATCGCGTGCACGCTGCACCTCGCGGAACCGATCGGCCACAGGCGGCAGGCACGAACCGACGCCGAAGAAGTGGCCAAGCGGTGCGCGAACGCAGGCCGTCGGTTCCGCCTGGCCTTCGACGAGGGCATCGACCTCGAGCCAGACTTCGCGCAGCGCATCGCGCAGCGCCGCATCGGCGAGCGGCCCGAGCCGCACGGCGAGCCGACGCACGAGCGCGCCACCTGCGACACGGTGCGACAGCACGCCGCCCGCGGAGACACGCGGCGCGGCGCTTCCCTCGCTTGTCTCGGGCGCATCGGGCGCGAGCGGCAGCGTGGCGCACGGCGCGAGGCCGAACGCGTGCGCCGCCTGCGCGATCGCCGCGGCGTGGCGCGCCTGCCAACCCTGCGCGAGCGACTCGACCGCCGTGCCCTTCGCGTACATGCGCGACGACACCTGCCAGTAGCCAGGCGGGCGGTCGAGCGAGATCACGCAGCGCGACGCGAACGGAATCGGGAAGTACGAGAGTGCACCCGAGGCCGACTGGTCCTCGGTCGCGCCCGGCGCAGGCACGCAGGCCAGCGGCACGGGGAATGCGGCGCGACCACCCAGCAGGTCTTGGAAGCGCGCCTCGATCACGGGGTCGGCGGCGCCGTCGAGGCGAATGCGCACGACGGTGTTCGCAAGCGCGGTCTCCATCGCGGTCCACAGGCGCACGACGGCGCCCGGGCCCTCGAGATCGACGAGCACCCACTCGTCGCGGGCCCCCTTCGCATCGGTGAAGCGCTCGGTGCGGAGGAACTGGCCACGGTCGGCGTTCGCGAACCAGGTCGCGGCGTCGGCAGGATCGCGCGACGCGAGGTCGCGCGAGGTGTCGAGCCGAGCGGTGAACGAAACGCTCGGCACGCGCGCGAGCGCGAGCGGGTCGACGAGCTCCGCGAGGAGCGACTCGACGGAGACGACTTCTGGTGCCGACGACGCACTCGCGGCCGAGCCTCGCGCGGCGTGGCGCGCGAACGGCTCTGCGGCCGCGAGCCCCGCCATCGCGAACGCCGCGAACACCGCCGTCACCACGGCCCTTCGCACCGCGACGCCCCTCATGGCTTCTCTCCTGCGTGAGTGTCGGCCATCCACAGGCGCACCGTGCCGTCGATCGACGAAGACGCGAGCGCCGTGCCGTCGGGCGAGAAGCGCAGATCCATCACCGTGTCGCCGTGCCCGTCGAGCGCGAGCAGCATGTCGCCCGACTGCGCGTCCCACACGCGGATGCTCGGCCCCGTGCCGCCTGTCGCAAGCCGCATGCCGTCGGGCGAAAGCGCGACGCGCACCACTTCGCCTGGGTTCGCCCGCGCGTGCCAGACTTCGCGCGGCGCGCCTGGCGCGGCGAGGTCGAACACCTGCACCGTGCCGCCCTCGACGCCGACCGCAAGCAGCGACGCGTTGCCCGAGAAGGACACCGATCGGCCACGCCCGCGCAGCGCGATGGGCGACAGTTCGTCGACAGCGCCTTCCGACACGCGGAACCGCCGCAGCGACGACTCGTGCGCAAGCGCGAGCAGGCGCCCCGACGCATCGGCCGCAAGCCCGCCCATCGAAACCGAAGGCCGCGCGATGTTCGCATGAACACGCCCCTCGCGGTCATACAGCACGAGGTCGGGCGACTCCCACTCCAGCGCCGCGAGAAGCCGCCCGCCGTCGACGACGGCGAGGTCGTACGGCATACGGGCGAGCTTGCGCTCGACCACGCCGCTCTCGGACACGAAGTGCAGGCTGCGCCCCGACACGGCGACGGCGGTGCCGAGCGGGTCGTGCGCCACGCGCCAGATGATGTTCGGGTCCTGCGCTGCGCCGAGCTTGTGTGCCCAGACGGGCTGCCGCGACGGAATGTCCCACGCCATCAGGCGGCCGTCGATCTCGGGCGCCTCTCCCGCGCCCGAAACCAGCGAACCATCGGGTAGGAACGCGACCGAATACACCCACGCGCGGTGCCCGCGCAGGACGGGCTCGAGCACCTGCCGCGAGGTCTCCCAGCGGCGAAGGCAGCGGTCGTCGCCCACGGCCATGAGGTCGCCGCTCCCCGCGTCGACCGCGAGGCCGCGCACATGCAGCTCGGCGCCCACCGCGTCGCCGACCGCGACGCCCTCCTCGACATTCCACACATGGATGCCGCCGTCGGTGCCTCCCGTGACGCAGCGCCCGATGCCTGGCCCGCCCTCGATCGCCCGCACGGCGCCTTCATGCGCCTTCACCACGCGCTCGACCTGCACCGACCGCGGGTTGATGACGAACAGCCGCCCGTCGTAGGTGCCGAGCAGCGCCAGCGGGCCATCCCTCGTCATGCAGCCGCTGACCGACTCGACCACGCCCTTCAGCTCGGGCACATCGACAGGCGCCGACTCGGGCGACGCGAGGATGCGCGCGCCAGCCCTGCTGCGGCCCGCCACGATGATCGTGTGCGACGCGGGGAGGAACGCGACGAGTCCTTCGCCCGGCCGCGCTCCGACAACCTCGACAGGATGCGTGCAGCGCACCGCGCCCGTCGCCGCATCGAGCACGGCGAGCGAACCGTCGTAGCCCGCGACCGCGAGCAGCGCGCCGTCGTCGCTCCAAGCGATGTCGTTCGCAGTGCCGATACCCGTGTCGAGGATGCGCGTCGGCTCGCCCGTGCGGGCGTCGTGAAGGACGATCGTCGGCTCCGAGACATCGACGGTGGCGACCTCGCGCCCGCCAGGGCCGACCGCGAGGCCCGAGACGGTGCGCCCGCGGTGCGCAATGCGGCGCGCAAGGCCCGTGCGCTCGTCGACAAGATGCACGCTGCCGCGCACATCGCTGATCGCGGTGATGCCGTCGCGCGACGCGATGCGCACCAGCACGCCCGGGAAGTGGAGCACGCGCGACTCGCCGCGCGCACGGCCCATGAGGTAGCGCCATTCCCAGCCGCGACGCGCAGGGTCGGTCGCGTCGAGCGCCTGCCGCGCGTCGCCAGGCATGCCCGCGCGCAGCACGGCCTCGCTGTAGTGGACCGCGCGGCGGTACTCGGTGCGGCGCGACGCCTCGAGCGCGGCCGAAAGTTCGTCACCGCGATCCTCGGCGACCTGCCAGAGGCTGATCGCATAGGCGAGGAACCCGACGAGCACGACGAACGCGGCGGCGACCGAGACGAGCAGGCCTCGGTAGCGCCGCGCGAAGCGACGCGTGCGCTCGAGCAGGGTCGCGGGGCGGGTGCGCGTCGGCTGGTCGGCGAGGTAGCGGTCGAGGTCGTCGCAGAGTTCGCGCGCGGTCTGGTAGCGGCGCGAGGGCTCCTTCTCGAGAAGCCGCGCGACGATCGCCTCGAGGTCGCCGCGCAGCGCGCGGTCGAAGCGGCCGATCGTCGAAGGCTCCTCGTCGCGGATCGTCGCCGCGGCCTCGGGCAGCGACATGCGCTCGACGGGGAACGGCAGGCGCCCGACGAGCGCCTCGAAGAGCACGACGCCGACCGAGTAGAGGTCGCTGCGCGCGTCGACCGACCCCGCGCCGACGAGCTGCTCGGGGCTCATGTACGGCACCGTGCCGAGCACCGCGCCTTCGCGCGTGGCGCCGACGAGGCTGCGCGTGGGCGCGAGGTCGAGCGTGCGCGAGAGCCGCGTGAGCGGGTCGTCGGCGGCCTCGGTCTGCACGACGGCGGCCACGCCGAAGTCGAGTACGCGCGCCCTACCTGAGGTGTCGATGAGCACATTGCCAGGCTTGACATCGCGGTGCACGATGCCGCGCGCGTGGGCGTAGCCGAGCGCGTCGACGACCTCGCGGACCACGCGGACGATCTCCTTCGGCGAGCGCGGCGACTCGCGCAGCCACGCCGACAGCGTCTGGCCCTCGACATACTCCATCACGAAGTACGGGCGCGCGGGCACCATGTCGGTGTCGGTGCCCGCGCCGTAGATGCGCGCGATCGACGGATGGTCGAGCTGGCCGAGGAGGCGGATCTCGCGGCGGAAGCGCGCGAGCGCGCTCTGGTTCCAGAGGCCCGAGGCGAGGACCTTGAGCGCCACCGTGCGGTCGGTCTCGGGCTGGACCGCGCGCAGCACCACGCCCCCGGCGCCGTGGCCGACGAGGCCGAGCACGCGGTAGCCGCCGATCGACTTCGGGATCTCGATCGGCCGCCGCGTCTCGTCGAGCGCGCCCACGATGTCGACGATCGGCCGCGCGGACCTCGGCGCCCTGCGGTCGATGTCGAGCATGGCCTCGAGCTCGCGGCGCAGCGACTCGTCTTCGAGATCACCGAGAAGCCGCGCCCGTGCGGCCTCGTCGAGCGCGACGGCGGCGTCGAACAGTTCGGAAAGGCGCTGGAAACGCGAGGTCTGGTCCATCGGGCGCGGGCCTACGCCGTCAGAGACAGGATCGGGGGGCGCACCCCTTGACGGTTCTCCGAAAGTCGGGTCAGGAGGGCTCGGCATGCCCATGCGACCCGCTCAGGCCGTTCCTTCCGCGAGTTCCTTGGCGAGCCACGCCCGCGCCATGCGCCAGTCGGCCTCGACGGTCGAGAGGGAGACACCGAGGACCTCGGCGATCTCCTCGTGGGTCAGGTTGCCGAAGAGCTTCATCTCGATGACCGACGCCTTGCGGCCGTCGAGTTCGGCGAGCTTTCGCAGCACATCGTCGATGGCGAGGACCTCGAGCAGGCTCAGGCCGCCCCGCTCGGGCGAGAGATGCTGGTCGAGATCGACCCGCACCCTCCCGCCGCCGCGCTTGCGCGCCCCGCGCGCCTCGGCGTGGTTGATGAGCACCTGCCGCATCGCCGTCGCCGCCACGGCGAGGAAATGCGAGCGGCTCGTGGTGGCGCGCGGGTTCGCCTTGGCGATCTTCAGGAACGCCTCGTTCACGAGCGCCGTCGGCTGCAGCGTGTGCCCCGCGCGCTGGTCGCGCATGTAGGCGCCTGCGAGGCCACGGAGCTCGTCGTAGACCAAGGTGGCCAGCGTGCCTACATCGAGCTCGGGCTGGCCCGTGCGGTCGTCGTTCGGGTGGGTGGGTTCACGCGTGGTCATGGGAACGCCGCGGCGCCGTGTACGCGTGGCATCGTACGGCCTCGGCGGTCGAATTCGAACCCCTCTTCGTGAGGGTCCTGTGCAAGGAATGTCTCGGCCGATGCGCCAGGCTCACGCCCGCGCGGGCAGCACGATGCCGCGGCATTCGCCGAAGCCGATCCGCGGGTAGCCCGCCCGCTCGCACCAGCCACGCATGACGACCTCGTCGCCGTCCTGCAGGAACTTGCGCTCGGTGCCGTCGCCGAGCGCGATCGGCTCGGTGCCGCGCCAGGTGCGCTCGAGCAGGCAGCCGCGCGACTCCTTGGTGGTGCCAGAGACGGTGCCCGACGCGAGCAGGTCGCCGATCATCATCGGGCAGCCGTTCGAGGCGTGGTGCGCGAGCATCTGCGCGGGCGTCCAGAACATGTCGCGGAACGAGCCGCGCGAGACGAGCGTGGGCGCGAGCCCCTTGTCGCGCATCGCGGCGCTCGAGACGAGCACCTCGAGCGTGATGTCGACATTGCGGCCGTTCGGGTCGTCGAGGTACGCGAGCACCTTCGGGTCGTCGGCCGAGCGCGGCGGGCCCGCGACGAGGAACGGCTCGAGCGCCTCGCGCGTGACGACCCACGGCGAGACGGTCGTGGCGAAGTTCTTCGCCAGGAACGGGCCGAGCGGCTGGTACTCCCACTTCTGGATGTCGCGCGCCGACCAATCGTTGACGAGGCAGAAGCCGAAGATGTGGCTCCAGGCCTCGGCGATGGGAATGGTCGCGCCGAGCTGGTTGCCACGGCCGACGAAGAAGCCCACCTCGAGCTCGTAGTCGAGGAGCTTCGACGGGCCGAACGCGGGTGGGCCGTCGTCCGACGACACGGTCTGGCCGTGCGGACGCACGATGCCCGTGCCCGACGCGACGATCGAGCTTGCGCGGCCGTGGTAGCCGATGGGCACATGCTTCCAGTTCGGCAGCAGCGGATTGTTCGGGCGGAACATCGAGCCGACATTGGTCGCGTGGTGGAGCGACGCGTAGAAGTCGGTGTAGTCGCCGACGACGAACGGCGGCTCGTCGGTCGGGCTCTCGGCGTCGATGAGCAGGCGCTCGACCTTCGCCTTCGCGGGCGAACCCGCGGCGAAGAGATGCGCGAGGTTGCGCCGCAGCATCGACTGCTGCTCGGGCTCGAGCTCGGCGATGCCGTTCAGCCACGCCGTGTGGGCGGCGTACTGGAAGTCCTCGTTGTCGGTGAGCTTCCGCACGAGGAGGTCGGCGTCGAGCGCGTCGCGCAGCCTGAGCGCCTTCGCGCCGATACGGACGGCCACGCCGCCGTCGAGCGTGCCATACGGCAGGTTCTGGATCGGGAAGTCGCCTGCGGGGTCGTTCGCGCTCTCGACCCAACTGCGCAGCGCGGGGTCGTTCGGATCGACGAGCTGGTTCACGGTCACTGGGCCACCTCCTCGGCGGCGGGCAGCAGCCCAAGCGCGCGCAGGTCTGCAAGCGGTTCCTCGAACGAGCACGAGCCGAAGCTGTGCGCGAAGCGCTCGCGCGCCTCGGCGATCTCGTCGAACTTGAGCATGCGCCGTCCGTAGGCGAGGCCCGTCGGGTGGAAGTCGAAGGCGCGCGGGTTCTCCTCCACGAGGACCTGCTCGAGCTCCTTCTCCGACATCGACTCGTCGTTCCAGAGCAGGCACGCCGCCACGAACATGTTCAGGAAGCCGAACTGCATGCAGCCGACATCGGTCGCCAGGTGGCGGCACGGGTGGTGCAGGCCCGCGGTCGCCTTGAACGGCACCTCGGCCGCGCGGCAGACCTTGAGGAAGCGCGCGACCTGCTCGGGCGTGGGGTGCGCGTCGGGGGTGAGGCCGCCCGTGCGGAGCTTTGCGCCCGCGTCGAGCGACGACATGGTGGCGACGAGCCCGCGCGGGTCGGCGTCGGCGGGAATCTCGAAGTAGGCGTAGATGTCGTCGGGCACATACTCGAGCGCGCGGTCGATCTCGTGCGCGGTGGTGGCGCGGGTCTCGATGGTGTCGATCACCGCGCGGCCGTGGGCGCGGCTGAACTCGCGGTCCTCCATGCGCTGGTTGAAGCGCTCGATGCGCTCGAGGTCGGCGACGAGCTGGCGGTCGGACGCGGGCGCGACGAGGACCGAGAGGGCCCATGGCGTTTCGCCCTCGACATCGGCGGTCTTCGGCAGAAGCGGGTCGGCCTCGCGCACGAACTCGGGGAAGCGCGTCACGGGCACGATGAGGCGCGCCAGCATCCACGCGTCGGGCCCCTTCATGTAGCGCGCGTAGTTCGAGACGGTCGGCTGCATGTCGAGCTTTGCGGGCGGGAAGAGGCCCGCGTAGTCGAGCACCGAGTCAAGGAGGAGGCGGACGGCGTGCATGAGGTCTCCCGAGGCGCGGTCGAAGGCGCGAGCCGCGGATTATGACCGATCTGCGCGCCTGTTGCCGATCGGCCTGCGATCGGTAGATTCCCCCGTCCGAGGGCGCGTGGCCGAATACGCTTGCCGCCCACCTCGTCGGTCGTACCCGTGCAGCAGATTCGCTCCCGTCTTCCGAAGTTCCTCGCGGTCGCCCTGGCGGCGCTTTGCCTTGCGGGCTGCTCGCACCACGACCGCATGAAGCCCGTGATGCAGGGCTTCGCGCGCGGCGACTTCCAGCGTGCGGCCGAGGAGATGACGCCGCTCCTCAAGGACCGTCGCGACAGCGACAAGGACCGCACGATCTACGAGCTCGAGGCGGGCGCGATCTACGCGGCCGCGGGTGATCTCGATCGGTCGCTCGCCGCGCTTGGCTCGGCCGACGAACGCATGTGGGAGTACTTGGACGACGCGCCCGAGGTGCGCGTGACCGAGCAGGCCGCGGCGATCCTGACCAACCAGACCATCGTGACCTACCGCGGCACGACCTACGACCGCATCATGTGCTGTGCGTATCAGGCTCTGAACCACCTGTCGCGCGGCGACCGCGGCAAGGCCATGGTGTCGCTGCGCCGCGCGCTCGAGTGGCAGCAGGATGCGCTGGCGAAGAACGCGAAGGAGGTCGAGGCGCTCGAGCGCGAGGCCGATCGCGCGGGCTCGTCGAAGGGCTACGACACCGATCGCGCGATGCGCGATGCGCGCACGAAGGGCGAGATCGAGTCGGCGTACGGGCCGCTGCGCGACCTGACGGGGTATGGCGAGTTCGAGGTGCCCTACGCGACCTACCTGCGCGGCCTCGTGCTGCGCGCGTCGGGCGGGCGGTCGGAGCTCGAGCAGGCGACCGTCGCGTTCCGCCGCGTGGCGGGCATGCTGGGCGAGGCCGACCGCGGCTATGCGCTCGAGGACGCGGCGATGTGCGAGGCCGCGGGCACGGGCGCCGCGCCCCCCGCCACGGTGCATGTGTTCCTCGAGACGGGCACGGGCCCGTGGCTGCGCGAGTTCAAGATCAGCATTCCGCTCTTCCTGCGCAAGGTGCCGTATGTGGGTGCGGCGTTTCCCGTCCTCGAGCGCGGCGTGGCGGGGCCCGCGGGCTTCGCGCTGCGTGCGGCGGGCGAGGCGCGGCCGTCGGCGGTGCTGACCGACATGGACCGCGTGGTGGGCGACGACTTCAACAGGCGGCTGCCTGGCATCATCGCGGTCACGCTCGTCTCGAGCGCGACCAAGGCGATCGCAACCTACGCGATCCAGGAGTCGCTGAACGGCCGCAGCAACGATTCGGCGGTGCTGGCGGCGGTGATCGGCGGCATCTACCAGTTCGCGACCAACAGCGCCGACCTGCGCATCTGGACGACGCTGCCCAAGGAGGTCCACTACGCGCGGTGCGCCGCGCCCGCCGACGGGTCGGTCGAGATCGTGCTCGGCGACGGCCAGCGGGTCGGCCCCATCGCGGTGGAATCGAACGGCGTGACCATCGTCCATGTCCGCGCCACGCGCGCAGGCTCCACCCCCGCCGTGCGTACCATGCGCCTCCCCGTGGGGTAGCCCCCAAGACCGACCGAGCGCCCCGCGTGCAGACAGACCGACTCCTCTGCGGCCGAACGGATGGCCGAACGGAAAGAACCACCATGAACCTCACCCACACCGCCACGCTCCTCTCCTGCGCCGCGTGCCTTGCGCTCGCGGGCTGCAACACCGCGAACACCACCCGCCCGATGGGCCCCGCCCGCGCCGATGGCACCATGCCGTTCGAGCAGATCGTGACCAACGGCTGGCTGAAGTACAAGGCGAACATCGTGGGCGTGCGCGAGGGCACCGTGAACGGCGACATGAAGCGCGTCGCGGTCGATGTGTACAGCGACCAGCTGACCTCGCAGCGCTTCAGCTATCGCTTCGACTGGTTCGACGCGTCGGGCATGCCCGTGCAGAGCGCGACCAGTTCGCTCACGAGCGTGACGATCAAGCCGAAGGAGACGATCACGCTCACCTCGGTGTCGCCCGCGCCCGCCGCGTCGCAGTGGCGGCTCACCTTCCTCGACCAGCAGCAGCGCTGACGCCGCACGCGCACGCACGCCGCACCACCTCACGCACGCACACAGGACCACACCATGCGCACCATCGCCATGCTTTCCCTCGTCGCCGCCTCGTTCGCCGCCACCGCCTGCCAGAAGACGCAGTATGTCGACCCGAAGGGCAACGACCTTATCGTGAACCCCGACCGCATGAACATCCAGGACTGGAGCATGCTGGCCGACCAGGTCGTGCAGTCGATGGTCACCTCGGGCGTGCTCGACCGGCTGCCGACGAAGCCCGCGGGGCTGCTGCTGAACCCCGTCATCAACACGACCACGCAGCAGTTCGACACCGACGGCATCGTGAAGAAGATCCGCATCTCGCTGCTGAACACGGGCAAGGTCGAGGTGATCATGGCCGACGACCTCTTCGGCGGCGCCGAGGACCGCATCGCGCGCGAGGCGCAGCGCCGCAAGGACCGCGCGGCGGGCGTCGACACCGACGCGAGCAACAAGAATGTGCCCGACATCACGATCACCGCGAAGCTGCTCGAGGACCGGGCGCGCGCGGGCAGCATGCGGCAGGTCGCCTATGTGCTGCAGATGAGCCTGACCAACACCTCGACGGGCCGCGCGGTGTGGGAAGGCGAGGCGCAGATCGTGAAGCAGGGCGAGAAGGCGAGCATCGGGTTCTGACGCCGACGCGCGTCGGGTGAAGCGAGAACGGGGCGGGCTTCGCGGGGGGCGTGGGCTGCGGCTCGCGCGGCGCGGTTTCGAGCGACTTCTGCCGCGCCTCGACCGCCTCGCGCGTCGGCACGGGGCGCTCGGCCTTCTGCGAGACCCACTCGGCGAGCGGCTGAGGCGCGGGGTGGTTCACGACCATCTCCTCAAGGATCGCGTAGGCGGGCAGCGGGTCCTTCGAGGCGGCGAGCGCGTCGAGCGCGGCGAGCCAGCGCTCGCGCGCGGGCTGCTCGAGGGCGTTCTCCCAGGCGCAGTACTCGGAGAGCGGCTCGCCTTCGAGGATGACCGCGCCGAAGACCGACTCCTGGCGCTGCGACGGCAGCGACCACATGGCGTAGTACGGGGCGTTGTAGGGCGCGTAGCGGTACTGCGACTCGTAGAAGTCGCCCTTGAACTCGACGCGCTTCGTCTCGTCGTTCCAGCGGCCGTTGGTCATGAAGGGCTTGGCGCCCGTGTCGAGGATGACGGTGGCGTCGGTCACACCAGGGCGCGTCATGGTTCGGAAACCGAAGGGCGGCGGAAGCTCGAAGTCCCACTTTCCGCGGCGGATCGCCTCCTTCGTCGCATCGTCGATGGCGGGCGAGTCGAGGACGATGTCGCGGTACTCGCGGCTCAGCTTCGTCCAGAGCACGAAGTTGACGGCGATCGGCACGAAGTCGGCGAGCTTCATGTCCTTGCGGTCGGGCGCGAAGCGCTGCACGATGCGCTGCAGCGCGGGCGTGAATAGCTTCTCGCCCGCCCAGTCGCGCTCGCGCTTCGAGACATTGCCGTTCAGGGCGAGCATCTGGACCGAGGCGAGTTCGTCGGCGGTCAGGAACCCGCGCTCGGCGAGCATGATCGCAAGCGGCTGGAAGACCTGCAGGCGGAACATCTCGTCGTCGCTGCGCGGCGCGAGGTCGGAGGCCTTGCGCGGCATCGCGCCGATGCGCTGCGCCTGGGCGACCGCCTGCATGCCCGAATACATGATGTAGAGGTCGGAGGCGAACGGGATCATGTCGCCCTCCCACCACGCCTTGAACTCGGCGCGGCGGGCGTCGTCCTTGATCTCGCGCAGCTCGATGTAGCGGCCGAAGAGGCGCATCCACAGGATGCCGCCCTCGGTGCGCTGGCGGAACGCCTGCCATTCGCCGCGCCGCTCGGCGAACTGCTCGAAGTAGGTGCGGCTCGAGCCGAGCGCGGAGTCGACGCGGCCGATGGCGCCGCGGTTGCCGATCTCGGACGGCATGGCGTCTTCGGCGAAGGTGCCCGTGAATCGCGTGCCGAGCGCGGCGTCGGCCTCGGCCTTGGTGCGGTAGGCGGCCTCGAGCTCGTCGAGCGCCTTCGACGAGGTGTCGTTGGTCGCGAAGGTGCGCGAGGCGGTGTCGCCCTTGGCGTCGATCTCGACGCGGACCTTTCGGTTCTGGCATGCGGGAAGCGCGCCGACGAGCGCGGCAAGGCAGACAGCGGCGACCGTGTGTGCGGGGCTTCGCATGTCGACGAGGGTAGCGCGCCGTCGCGCGCCGCGGAAGCGGCAACATGCGGATCGGTGGCGCGGGTAGCCTGTGCGTTCCGCCCCCGTGCCACAAACCGACTCCAACCCCCCGAAGCACGATCCGTTTGCCGCGATTCGGGATCCGAACTATCGGTTCTTCGCCTTCTCGTTCGTGGCGTCGAGCATGGGGCTGCAGATGCTCTCGACCGCGATCGGCTGGGAGATCTGGGAGCGGACGGGCGACGCGTTCATGCTCGGGCTCGCAGGGCTTGCGCGCGCACTGCCCGTGATCGCGCTGACGCTGCCCGCGGGCACGGTCGTCGACCGGTCCGATCGCAAGCGTGTGCTGTCGATCACGCAGTTTCTCTTCGGCATGGTGGCGCTCGGGCTCGCGTTCGCGAGTTCGACCCACGCGCCGATCTGGCTGCTGTTCGGGCTACTGGTCGTTTCGGGCTGCGTGCGCAGCTTCAATGCACCGAGCCGGGGCGCCCTGCTGCCATCGCTGCTGCCGCCCGAGCGCTTCGAGAACGCGATCGCGTGGCAGTCGGGGTTCTTCCAGTTCGCGGCGGTCGCGGGGCCGCTGCTTGCGGGGACCATGATCGCGATGTCAGGCGGCGCCTGGACGGTCTACGCGACGACGGCGGTGCTGTGCAGCGCGGCCGCGACGGCGGCGCTCTTCCTGAATCCGCGCCCGGTCGTGCGGTCGGGCGCACCGCCCCGCTTCCGCGACATGCTGGCAGGCGCACGGCACATCTGGAACGAGAAGACGATCCTCGGGGCGCTCACGCTTGATCTGCTCGCGGTGTTGTTCGGTGGGGCGACGGCGCTGCTGCCTGTCTACGCCGACATGCTCGGCGCGGGGCCGATCGGCCTTGGCGCGCTGCGCGCGGCGCCGTTCGTCGGCGCGTTCGGCATGGCGATCTGGCTGGCGGCGCGGCCGAACTTCCGGCACGCGGGGGCGGCGCTGCTCTGGAGCGTCGCGGGGTTCGGCGTGTGCATGATCGTGTTCGGGCTGAGCCCGTGGCTGTGGCTGTCGATCGTGGCGCTTGCCGTGAGCGGCGCGCTCGACAACATCTCGGTGGTCATTCGCCACACGCTGGTGCAGATGCGCACGCCCGACGAGATGCGCGGCCGCACGACCGCGGTCAACACGGTGTTCATCGAGTCGTCGAACGAGATCGGCGCCTTCGAGTCGGGGCTGGTCGCGAAGTGGTTCGGCCCGGTCTTCTCGGTGGTGAGCGGCGGCGTGGGCACGCTACTCGTGGTGGCGTTCGTGGCGGCGGCGTTTCCTGCGCTGCGGAGCATGCGACGGCTTACCGAGACGAAGGAGGATGTCCGCGAGGCCGAGTACGCGGAAGAGGAGCACCGCAGGCTTGGGCCCGAGGGCTGAGCGCGGATGGGTGCGCGCGGTGGCGATGCGACCGCGCTCCTCGCGCGACAGACCTTAGGGTGTGGTCGGCATGCCCGTAGGTCCCCTCGTCGCTTCCGAGGCGAACTGCTGGTGGTCGCGCCTGTGCGGCGGGTGACCGCGGTCAGCGCGGCGAAGTCGGTGCCGCGGCGGGCGCCTCGGTGGCGGCGGTTCCATCCGACCCTGTGCCGCGCTCGGGGGCGCTTGGCGAGATCGATGGCTTGGCTGTCGGGGACTCCTGGAGCAGCGGACGGTTCGTGCCGATCGCTCCGCCACACCCTGTCCATACGCATGCGATGGCGATCGCCGCCGCCGAAACAACGACGGTGCGGACCAGACGCAGACCTTGGGCTCGCGCGCTCATGGCGGGAAGCGTACCGAGGCGAGTGCAATCCCGCTGAGCCTTGGACCGCAAGATGTTGCCGAGTGGATCGACGCAGTGGATCCACCATGCCATGCCATGCCATGGCACGACGCACAGCACCTCACCTTGTGGTCTGCGTTCAAAGTACGGCGAAGATCGTCGAGGCCTCGCCGCCGTTCGGAAGGCTCCCCGCTGAAAGGGTGTCGAGGGACATGCCTCGAGGCAGTTCTGCATCGAGGCGCCACAACGCGGTCAACGGCGACGATCGAGCGTCGGCAGCACATTGCCCAATCGTTCAGTGGAAGTCTCGCGACTGCGATGTCATCGCCCCTCCTTCCTGCCCGAGGAGCTTGTCGAGGCTTCGGGCGCTTCGTACCAGCACATGCACCACGCCGTGGCGACGCTCGACCTGGCCCTCGACGCGCACCGCGACCGAGTGCCGCACGGCGGCACGCACGCGCTCGTACACCTTCGGTCGGTAGATCAGGTTCGCGATGCCCGACTCGTCCTCGATGGTCATGAAGACGATGCCCTTGGCGGTCGATGGGCGCTGGCGCACCAGCACGATGCCTGCGACCGACACGCGGGTGCTGGTCGGAACGCGGTCCTCATCGCGCAACTCGCCACAGCGGGTCACCGCCATGCGGTCGAGCTTCGCACGGATGCAGGCGATCGGATGGCCTGACAGCGCGACGCCCGTCGACTCGAGGTCGCGTGCGATCGCGTCCAGCTCGTGGATGCGTGGCAGCGCAGGCTCGTAATCATCAATACGGTCGTCGATACGGTCGTCGACACGGTCGTCAGCGTGCTGCGCGGCCGATGTGCTTGGAGGGCATGCAGCTTCGGCGCATGCCGCGCCGTGTGGAGTCGCCTGCGTGCCGTTCGCGGCGTCGCGTGCTTCGGAAGCGAATGACCACAACACGCGCCCACGATCGCGCAGCGCCAGGATCTGCCAGGTCGCCTGCTGGCGATCGAGGCCCATCGAACGGAACGCATCGGCCGCTGCCAGCCGCCGCAGCGGCGCGGCGGAAAGGCCCGTGCGTTCGGAGAGTTCGGCCATCGATCCGAACGATCCATATCGCACGACCGCGTCGACGAGGCGCAGGGCGTCCTCGACCGCGAGGCCGCGCACCATGCGCAGCCCGAGCCGTATGCATGGCTGCGTGGGGACCGCGAAGCGCTTGGGGTCGGGCGCGTGGTCAGCGACGAGTCCCGCCGACGGAGCGCAGAGAGGCTCGGCGCGATAGGCCGCTGTGGCGTATCCGGCCCGAGTGCCATCTCGTGCGTCATCCATCGCGGCCCCTGTCTCGTCATCCGACATCCAGAGCACGCTCTTGCCGCGCGCATGGACGAAGCGTGGCGACACGGGCATGCTGCCCTCTGCGTGGAGCAGGTTCGCTTCCGACAGGACTGCGTCAGGCACACTGCGCCGCGAGGCGGCGAAGGTGCGTGTCCATCCGCGCGCTGGCGTGGCGTCGCCCTTCCAATCTTCGACATGCGGACGGGCCATGCCTGCGGGGTCGGCGTCGATCCGTACCGTGCCGAGGTTTCGTGAAGCGAGATGGCACACGGCGGGGTTTCGCGAGGCCTGGTGCGATCCGCGATAGCGATAGATCTCTGGGCCACCCCACGCCGCGGCGGAAGCACGCGGTGGCGCGTGGCCGACGGGTTCGGCGCTTCCGAAGAGCCCGTCGGCCACCGCAGCGCCCTGCCGTGTCGCGAGTTCAGCCGCGAGGTCGGGCCCGCGTTCCAGCGTGCAGTCCCAGCGCGAGCAGTGGATGTCAACCGCGCGCACCGCCACGCCGTGCTCGCGTGCGTCGCGCACGAGCTGGGCGGGCGCGTAGAAGCCCATCGGCTGGCTGTTGAGCAGCGCCGCCGCGAAGGCCGCAGGATGATGCCGCTTGAGCCATGCGCTGGCGTAGACCAGATGCGCAAAGCTCGCCGCATGCGATTCGGGAAACCCATACCCCGAGAACCCCTTCACCTGCTCGAAGACCTGCCGCGCGAACTCGCGCGTGTAGCCGCGCGACACCATGCCCTCCTCGAGTAGGGCGCCGAACTGCGCGATACGGTTCCCCTGCCGCTTCCACGCGGCGATCGCGCGCCGCAGTTCGTCGGCCTGGCCAGGGGTGAAGCCCGCCGCGACCACGGCGAGCGACATCGCCTGCTCCTGGAAGAGCGGCACGCCGAGCGTCTTGCCGAGCACCTTGCGCACGGCGTCGTCGGGGTAGACCGTGGCTTCCTCGCCATTCCGGCGCCGCAGGTACGGATGCACCATGTCGCCTTGGATCGGCCCGGGCCGCACGATGGCGACCTCGATCACGAGGTCGTAGAAGCACCGCGGCCGCAGGCGCGGCAGCATCGACATCTGGGCGCGCGACTCGATCTGGAAGACGCCCACCGTGTCGGCCTTGCACACCATGTCGTAGGTCTGCCCGTCCTCCGGGGGAATCGCGTGGAAGCGCAGCGGCTCGACCGCGGGTTCGGCGAAGACGCCCACCGCGGCGGAAGACGCGTCATCAGGAGGCGTGCTGGCTGGAGCGCTGGTTGGAGAAACGGCCGCGCTCGCGTTCGGCCGCGGATCCAACGGGAGACGCGACGAAGGACCCGTGCACGCAAAATCGGGCCGCGGGTCGGGCGCGTCGGCGGCTCGGCAAGGCGACGCCCCCGCCGCCAGCGCCATGCGGTCTCCGTTCACCAAGTCGATCGTCTTGCGGATCGCCGTCAGCATGCCGAGCGACAGGATGTCGATCTTCAGCATGCCGAGCGCCTCGATGTCGTCCTTGTCCCACTCGATCACGGTGCGGCCAGGCATGGCGGCGTTCTCGATCGGCACCGACTCGCACAAGGGGCCGTTCGAGATCACGAAGCCGCCCACATGTTGCGAGCGATGGCGCGGAAAGCCGAGGATCTGTCCGACGAGCCGCGCGAGGTGCCGCACGCCAGGCGACGCAGGGTCGAGGCCTGCGGCGCGGACGCGCTCGGCCGCCTGCGGCGCGAGCTCGGGGGGCGACGCGGGGTCGCCGTCGTCGCCGAAGAACGCCTCGCCTGCATCGTCGCGACTTCCGAGCCCGCCGCCAGTCCAGCGGTCGACCTCGTTGGCGAGGCGCGCCATGGCATCGGGCGAGAAGCCGAGCGCCTTCCCCACATCGCGCACGGCGCTGCGGCCACGGTAGCTGATGATCTCGGCCACCAGCGCCGCACGGTTGCGGCCGTACTTCGCGTAGATGTGCTGCATCACCTCCTCGCGCCGCTCGTGCTCGAAGTCGATGTCGATGTCGGGCGGCTCGTTGCGCTCGCGGCTGATGAAGCGCTCGAAGAGCACATCGACGCGATCGGGATCGACCGCCGTCACGCCCAGCGCGAAGCACACGGCGCTGTTCGCAGCCGCGCCCCGGCCCTGGCAGAGGATGCCGCGCGAGCGTGCGAAGGCCACGATCTCGTGCACCGTGAGGAAGTAGTGCGCGTAGCCGAGGTCCTCGATGATGGCGAACTCGTGCTCGAACTGGCGAAGGACCTTGGGCGGCACGCCGTACGGATAGCGCTCGGCCGCCCCGTGGCGCACGAGTCCGCGCAGGTGATCCATGGCGGTGACGCCCTCGGGCACCAGTTCCGCCGGATACTCGTAGCGCAGCATGTCGAGCGAGAACGCCGAGGCGCGCTCGACCAGCCGCCACGACCACTCGAGGGCCTCGGGCAGGTCGGCGTAGCGGCGCTTGAGTTCGTCGGGCGCATGGAGCCGGCGCTCGCCGTTGCGCGAGACGAGGTGCGGGGCACGCGCCATGTCGGTCTGCTGACGGATGCAGGCGAGGACATCGAGGAGCGGACGACGCGAGGCGTCGTGCATGCGCGCGTCGCAGGCGGCCACGGGCGGCACGCCGAGATAGCGTGCCAGCACCAGCGCACGCTCGGCGTCGACCACGCCGTCGGGGTCGTCGACGCGACGCACGGCGACGGCCAACCGCTCGTGCATGAGCGCGGCCAGGCCTTCCGCCGCCTCGAGGAACGGCTGGGCGGGAACCCGCGGAGGGATCAGCACCGCGAGTAGCCCCTCGCCCGCCGCGCCACCGCCGTGCTGTCGTGCGCGAAGCACCTCGACGAGGTCATGCACGGTCAGAGCGCAATGCGTCTTGCGTGCGGCGCGCTTTCCTTTGGTGAGCATCGCGCACAGGGCGCCCCACGACGCACGGTCGCTCGCGTAGAGCAGCATCTCGAGCGGCGCATGCTCGGGTAGGTCGAGAAACACGCGCGCACCCTGCGCCAGCGGCAGGCCAGAATCCCGCGCCGCCACATGGCCGCGCACCGCCCCACCCACCGTCGCGTGGTCGCAGAGCCCCATCCCATCGAGCCCGAGGCGCGCCGCATGGGCGACGAGTTCCTCGGGCTGGCTTGCACCGCGCAGGAACGAGTGGCAGCTGGTGGTTTCGATCGCGGCGATACGCCGGCGGGGCACGCATGGAGGCCGATGGCGCATCGATGCGACGCCGTCGTCGGCTGCTGAAGCGGGATGCACGCGCGGGTTCGACAACGCCGGATGCACGACCAACTTGGGCGGAGGCTGCTCAGGCATCGCCGCCTCCTCGACCGTAGCGACGCAGGCGCGGCGCCGCACGAGTGTCGGACTCCGCAGCGCGTGCCTGCGGAGCGCTTGCCTTCACTGCATGCGCTTGCACGGTGCACCGTTGCACAAGAAGGCATGGCGGTAGGTTCATGACCACACCCCCGCGATCTCGATCTCGACGCCGTCGCGCAGCGATGCGGCACACCCTCGGACCCAGCAGCGCTCGCATGCGCAGGGAACCACGCGTGCCGCCTCCCAGCGGCCGATCGATGCCGCAGGATGCTCGCCATGGCCCACGGCATCTGACGATGCATGCTCCTGACGCGCGTGCTGCGTCGACCTCGGGCACGACGCTTCGCCCAACATCGGCTTTTCCAGATCGGAGGCGATGTGCAGGAGGCCATCTTGAGTGATGAGGCCTTGAGTTGTGAGACCTTGAGTTGTGAGACCTTGAGTTGTGAAGCTTTGAGTTGTGAGGCCTTGAGTTGTGAAGCCTTGAGTTGTGAAGCTTTGAGTTGTGAAGCTTCGAGTGATGAAATCCTGACCGCCGAGACATGTCGTGCGGTCGGCATGCACATCACGATGCGCTGCCGTGCCTATCTCGCGTCGGAAATGCCGCGGCCATCGAACATGCAGCCAGATTCCTCCGTCGATCTGGATCCGAGACCAGACGCGCCCGCTCTGTACGGCCGTGCGTCCGATGCCCTCGGCCACATGGCGCCCGTCCGATGCGATGGCGCAGGGAGCGCCCGTGCCGGCATTCGCCTGGGTGTGCGGCTCCGAATCCGACGCGCCGTGCTGCAGAGCTCCTGAATGACCGCCTTCGGTCGAGGCCGTGGCGAACCATGGGTCGGCCAGACGCTCCCATGCATCGATGGCATGGACTCGATGTGCGACCCCGCTCCAGTACAGCATCGGCCAACGGCGTTTCGTCAGGTCGTAGCCATCGATCGCGGTGCCGCTCGGCACCGTGGAGCGTTCGGCCATGCATGCACCGTCGTTCGAGCGGCATACGGTGTCTTCAACGCCGTGCGGCGTGGAGCTCCACGCCGTTCTCTGCGCGATGGCGCGGGCGATCGCGTGGGCAGCATCGTGGGCAGCATCGTGGGCGGCATCGTGGGCGAGAGAATGGGCGACATGCTGAGTGCCGGCGTGGTTGCCGGCGTGAATGGGGCCGTATGGCTCATGGAGGTTCCGTTGTGCGCTGCCGCAAGCGCGAAGGCATCTCGTGTCATGTCGATCATCTGTACGGGCATCTGTACGGGCATCTGCACGGGCATCTGCACGGGCATCTGCATCGGCATCTGCGACATGCAGTACGGCGCGCTGAGGGCGGTCGAACCGCAAGGCCGGCCTACGCACGCTGCAGGCAAGCGGCAGTTCGTGGCCAGACCGACTTGCACGGCCAGAGGACCGCTGCATGCCGTGCTGGCGAACGGCATGCTCCCCCAGCCTCGACTGCACGAGGTCGATCCACTCGCGCAGGGCTCGCGACGGGACGAACCGCGCATCCGCGACATGCGACTGCGATGTTCTGCCTGCGGCATCACGCGGCCACGCGCGCCAGCCTGGCGGTACATCATGCGGACAGGCAGCTGCGCCTCGAGCCTGCTGCATGACGGGGCTGCCTGGGGAGCCGCGCGTCCCATCGCGGCTCATCGGCTGAAGCGGCGCACCTCGCGCCAGACGCGGTCGGCCCGGCGAGTCCGACCATGCAAAGCCGCGCTGCATGAACCTGCGAAGGACACTCTGCAGTACCTCGAGCTCGATCCGCTCGACGCCGTATTCGAGCGACACCGTCTCGAGCCGCGGCCGCAGGATGGTCCAAAGATGCACGGCTCTTCCGCTTGGCCTGAGAAGACGGAGTTCGATCGAGGTGCGATCGATGCGGGGTGCTCCGATGCTCTCGTTCGAGGCGGGAACACGGGCATGGTGCAGGTCGATGCGTGCCAGGCGCAGTGCGCGCCGATCCTTGTCGAACCGCGCGCAAAGCCGCGCCAGGATCTCGCCGCACGCGACCATAAGCCCATCGGGCGAAGCCATGGGCGCATCGAAGTCGCGCACGAACGCGATTCGCTCTGCATGCTGCACCGACTCGACCGCCTCCTCGCGTAGTCCAAGCGCCTGGTCGAGCCGACGGAGAACAGCTTCCTCGAGCCGTGGACACCCGCGAGAAACGCTGGCCGATGCCGCGGCCGTTCCGGGCGTTTCTTCCGGGCCGAACGCCGTGGCAAAGAGCGGAAGCGCCATCATGCCGCCTGCATCGCCCGGCCTCCCCGCCGACCGCGCGCGGCGACGAACCGGACGGCCACCTGCCGACGCCCATGTCGCCTCCGTGGACTGCATGCGCGTTTCGGCCGTCGCCGACGGGTGCCGCCCCACCAGCCGCGCTGCCAGCCCACGCCGTCCAAGTTCGAGCAGCTGACCGATGCGGCGGACCTCGACCGCGTGCAGCAGGGTCGCGTCTTCGCGCGGTATGCGCAGCGACTCGACCGGAAGCGATGCGAGTGCCTCACGCTCCTTGCCCGACACGACGACGGCGACACCGTCTGCATGCCGCGAGACGGCGATCGCGCTGCCGACGGTCGACGCAGTGCCGACGCTGGCAAGGAAGCCGCGACGCATGAATACATCGCGCACCCGCACGGCCAGCATGCGCTCGCTGCCGTGCAAGCGGCGGAAGATCGCCTCGCATCCTGTGAACTCCCCCACGAGCCCGAAGAACCCCGCCGAATCCAAACAAAGTTGCTGCGACTCCGACGGGATGCCGTCGCTGCGAACGACGCCGACCCGTGGAATCCAACGCTCGAGGCAATGGGCCATGCGTACCAGCGCCGCCTCGGCCCGCAGCGACCTCTCATCGATGGCGACCATGCGCGGTGTCGCGGCAAGCACGCCGCTGCCGCCGCCACCACCATCATGGAACTCGCCGCCGCGAGCGGATATCCAGTGACGGGCGATGCGGGCGCATGTGTCGGCGGACATGCCGTGTTCGACGGCCCGCCTCTGAAACGTAGCGTCGGCACATCTCGATTCCGCCTCGACCATGCTCATGCCGGGCTGGATGCCATGTGCCATGGCGCCGCGGCAGGCCTGCAGCACCCGCCATGACCCGCGATGTGCATGCATGACGACACACGGCCACTGCACCAGCCTTTCACGGGTCAAGTCGGTGGCGCCCGACGCCACGGCCTCGGTGCGGCCTTCAACCGCAGCGTCGTCTGCATTCGATGGCGGCAAGACCGAATCGTGCGCAGAGACCTTCGATCGCTCATGCTGAAGTCCGTGCCGCTCGGCCGTGCGACAGAGCATGCGCCTTGCCAAGTCCACGAGGAACTGCGGAAAGTCGATGGCCAAGAACCGACGCGCGCGCGGGCTGCCATCGCGACGGTCGACGGCATCGACAGCCTCATGGTCGAGGTTCGGCGCATGCGCCGCGACGGTGCCTTGGCTGAGATTCTCGCCGGCGCCGCCGCGGCTTCCCGAGGCAGCTCCATCACGCGGCATGGGTCTGCGATGCAGGCGTCCCCGACATCGTCCTCCGCTGCGCTCCCTCCGCGATGCCATCGTGGCCGATCGCCCCGTCCGTCCATGAAGCCGTCGACGCGCTTGCGGCCGTGGACCGATCCCAGGTCGCGTGCGTGCGGATAGCTCCCGCGAGTACGCGCTGCTCGAGATGGTTCCATGCGCCGTACCCTTCCGAGGCCCGCGGCAACACGACGCGGAGCGACATCGCGCCCGACTCGAGAAGCCCGACGAGTTCCGATGCACGAGGACCGATTCCCTCTTCCAACGCGGCGACATCAAGCGATACGGCACGAATGGAGCGGAGGACGACTTTCCATGCTGGTTCAAGCTGCGTCGGTTCACTCCATGCCGACTTGGAGTCTTCCTGCGTGCGATCGACAGGCTGACCAGGGCATGCCTCGACGCCTCGGAATCTGCACGGGGTTTCGCACGAAGTACCCGAAGCACCCGAAGCACCCGAGGTACCCGAGGTACCCGAGGTACCCGAGGTACCCGAGGTACCCGAGGTACCCGAAGTACCCGGAGACCCGTCGAGCGCCGGCTCGACCGACCAGCGCGTGGCGGTCGGATGAAACCGACCCGAATCCCAACGGTCACCGCTGCAGGGCGCTGAAACGGCCAACACGACCGGCATGTGTGGAGACGATGCGACGGCCAACTGGAGCCGACGCCACGAGCGCGGGCAGAGCCCGTTGGCGTCGAGCACGATGATCCTGGCGGCGCCAAGGTGGATCGCCTGCTCCGCACACCATGCACGCGATTCGGCCGCCGCAGAAGATGACGGCGCTGGCGCTCCGCGCGAGCGTGCCGACGATGCCCGCCCCGACTTCTGCGCAGATCGCGAAGAGTCGCCGAGGATGCGCCGCGCCCCCGACAAGCCAGAACGCGGCTGGATTTGCACATGGCTTGATCTCGCCGACATTGCATCGTGCACGAACAGGGATCTTTGGAGCAGCGCAAATCCAAGGCTGGTGGTGGCATCGGGGGACACACCGCGGCTGCCGATGATGTCATCGCTGTCGCCGTTTCTGGCGCCGTTTCTGGCGCCGTCACGGCGCAGGACCATTGGAAGATCCGCGAAGCAGTCGGGGCTCGGATGAATCCTCTGGCCGATCCAAGCCACGCATGCGCCGCCCTCGGTATCGGGCTCTGCGTCGAAAGCCTGCAGCGCGAGATGGACCATCGAGATGATGCATGCGAAGGGTGGAAGCCATCCGCTGCCGCTGCGACGCAGCGCTCCGCCTGGCTCGCTTCCGCGAACTCCGATCAACTCATGGATGGCGCCGCGCGCAAGTCCGCCGCCGAGCAGCGCATCGATCTCGGGGCATCCGAGCGAAATGCGCGGCACATGGCCACGCGACGGCGATACGGGCTTCGCCTGCGCACATGAAATCGCCCGCACTCCGTCGGCGCCCGGTGGGCGCGAGGCTTCAGGCGCCCCCGTCGGCAGGAGCGGCGACGGGCAGACCGGCGAATCATGCAAGTCCGCATCGGAGCCGCGGAGGTTCTCTCGTTGCTCAAGCGCGATCCGAACCATGGTCGCCGCAGCGATGCGACGCTGCGACCGTGGCTGGAACCTCCGCGTCGCAGGTGGGCGGCACGGAGCTTCATGGCCGTCATCGCACAAAGCAGCATCGTCGCGGAACGCGCCGGCGGCGTCATCGCGCTGCTCCTGCATCGATGCCGACACGGACCTCGAACGCAACACCTCTCTGCCGATCGCAAGACGAGCTGCATGCTGCTGGACGCTGCCTGTTTGCGCCGCGCGGCCGCGAGACGATTCCACGCCGCACGGCTCGTCCAGACGCTCCAGCGACGCCTCGACCATCGAACGATGCCGTGAACATGCGGGATTTCCGTCAAAGCCACGCTCTTGTGCCATGGATTCTTGTGCCATGGATTCTTGTGCCATGGATTCTTGTGCCATGCATTCTTGTGCCATGCATTCTTGTGCCATGCATTCCTGAGCCATGGATTCTTGATGCGGATTTCCTTGATGCCGATACGCGCGTGATGTCTGCAACTGTCGAGTGACCATTGCCTTCCTTCTTTCGTTCCCTTCGCCTTTGCCTGTCTCAGTTCTCGTGATTGCCGAGCGAGTGATCCTCGAACGGGGGATACGCGCGCCCTGCCTCATGGCACAAGGCTCCGCGGAATCACGCACGACGCCGCGCGGACATCACGCGGTGCAGGCCACACGCAAACACGCGTGCCCGATGTCTCCAGTCACGCGACATCGAGACAACGCTGGCCTGCGAGTTTCAGCGCACGAACGCGCGCGGTGAAATCCCCGTGATGTGAGATCGCGTGATGCGAGATCGCGTGATGTGAGATCGCGTGATGTCTGACCGCAAACGAGGCGACTGCGTGGCAATTCGCAGACACAACGCACAGGTGCAGTCGAAGAACTGCCGCCTGTGGAATCTGCCGCGAGAACCTGCCCGGAACTTCGCCGGCGAACGCGGGGAGACCCGTGATGAAGCGCGCGAGGCGACTCGCCCACGACCAGACCAGCGCCCCGTCGCCAACATGGCCACCACACGCCCGCTGTGACTCGCCGCTGCACGGCTGGCAGTCACAACGCACGCTCGGAACTCACAGGCAATCACACAGCAGTCTCTTCAAGCCACGCCGAACCCTCATTGACGCCATTCGCGACCGCAGATGGAACCGCCATCTGTTTGGTATCTGTTAGTATATCTTGCCGAGAGGTTTCGCAAGCCCTGAGATGGGAAAAAAATGAAAAGCGTCGCGAAGGCGCGACGCTCGTTCCTGTGTGCGTCGTGTTGGCCTCACCGCGATCGATCGCGGCCGCGCGTGACGCGGGCCACGGCGTCGAGCAACTCGTGGATCTCGAACGGCTTGGCGAGCAGGGTCACATGCGGCGACGACGGAGATGGCATCACTGTCGACCCGTCCGACGAGGTGAAGACCACGGGAACGCGCCCACCGAAACGCTCCTCGGCGCGCGCGTGCACGCGGAAACCGTCGACATGCGACAGCTGCGCGTCGAGAACGAGCAAGCCAGGGGGCGACGCGCGTTCCGACGCCAGCCGAAGTGCTAGGGCTCCGTCCGCAGCCTCGTACACCGTGTGACCGCACGCCCGCAGCGCTTCGGCGAGCATCGGGCGCAGCATGCCGTGCTCCTCACCGAGCACGATCTCGAGCGGCTCGATCGCGTTCGAGGCCTGCATGGCCTCGGCCGACTCGAATGCAGGAAGCGCGAGCGTGAAGCGCGTGCCGCGGCCCGGCTCGCTGCTGACATCGATCGACCCCTTGCCGCCCACCACCGCCTGGTGCACCACGGCAAGACCGAGGCCTGTGCCGACCCCCTTCGGCTTCGTCGTGAAGAACGGCTCGAACAGCCGCTTCCGCACCTCGGTCGTCATGCCGACGCCCGTGTCCTCGACGAGCAGCAGCAGCTCGAGGTTGCCCGACGCATCGGCGCGCGACGACCCCTCGATGCGCAGGGTGCCGCCCTGCGGCATGGCGTCGCGGGCGTTGATGACCAGATTGAGAATCGCCTGCTGGAACGCGCTCGGATCCATCTCGAGGTCGAGCCCATCGGTGCCCGAGAGATCGACGGAGATCGCGATCGACCGCGGAAGGCCCGGGCGCACGAGCTGCACCGACTCCTCGATCGCAGGCCGCGCGGGGAACCGACGGATCTCGCTTGCCTGCGGCTTGCCGAGGGAGAGCATGTTCGAGGCGAGCACCTTGGCCTTCGTGGTCGCAAGCTGGATCGCCTCGAGCGACTCGAGCACCGCGGGCGCCACGCCATGCTCGGTCGCGGCCAGCGCCGCCTGTCCACGGATCGCCGCGAGCAGGTTGTTGAGGTCGTGCGCAAAGCCGCCCGCGAGCACGCCGAGCAGCTCGAGCCGCTGCGCGTTGCGGAGCCGGTCCTCCGCCTCGCGCTGCTCCGTCACATCGGTCGTCGAGCCCACGATGCGGATCGGACGGCCCGCGTCGAACTCGACCGCCCGGCCGCGATCGCGGAACCACCGCTCCTTGCCCTCGTTGGTCTCGACGCGGTAGGTGCACTCGTAGCGCCCCGAGGCGCCACGGAGATGCTCGTCCCACGCCTCGCGCATGCGCGCGCGGTCCGTGTGCGCGATCCAGGGTTGGTCGGGAGTCGGGACCGGCCCCAGCACGCCATCGGCGAGGCCGAGTTCCGAGGCCGCACGCTCGCTGAAGCGCGTCTCGCCGCCGATGCGGCAATCCCACCACACATCGGCCGTCGCGTCGAAGAACAGCTGCACCTGTGCACGCTCGGCCGCGTTGGCGGCATCGCGCGCGGCGCGGGCGGAGATGTCGCGGATCGTCGCGTGGAAGACCTCGCGCGGCTGCTCGGGGTCGAGGAAGACGCACAGCTCGATCGGGAAACGGCGCCCGGTCTTGTCACGCGCCACGATCTCGATGTGACGGCCGATGACGGGGCCGTGGCCCGTCGAGAGGAACTTGTCCATGCCGCGCCCATGCTGCGGCGCAAGCTCGGTCGGAATGATGGTCTCCGCCAGCGGGCGGCCGACGAACTCCTCGGCCGCGTAGCCGAAGATCCTGCATGCGGCGTCGTTCACCGAGATCACAATGCTTGTTCGGTCGATCGAAACGACCGCGTCGGGCAGCGCCCCGATGATGCGGCGCGAGAGCTCTGAAGTCATGCGCCAATGGTACCCAACCGATGCATGGGCCGAAAACGGAGGCGGCCCGCGTCGAAACGCGGGCCGCCTGAGGAGAGGAGCGTCGGCCTCCGACGGGGACTCCGCAGGACGGAGTCGCCTCGGTCGGGTCGTCCAGCCGTTCAGCTCCAGTTCATGAGCAGGACCGTGAGGTCGGCGGCGTTGGTCACGCCGTCGCCGTTGAGGTCGGTCGCACCGGGCATGCCCCATGCGTTCAGCATGGCGGCGAGGTCCGAGGCGCCCACCATGCCGTCGGCGTCGAGGTCGCCTGGCAGCGTGGTCTGCGTGTTCGCGGGCACCGTGAGCGTGATCTCCTTGAAGCAGCACGGGTGGAAGGTGGCGGAGTGCATGCCGACGATCACGATGATCGTGGATCCCGCGGGGAGCCCCGTCGTGACGGTGACGGGGGCGAGTGCGAGCGAGGACGCGAAGTTGAGGGTCGGGATGTTGATCAGCGACGGGTTCACCGTGGTGCCCGGGTAGCTCGGATCGACGGCGATCGTGATCCACTCGGCGTTCCAGAGCTCGAGGTTGGTGATGTCGAGCTGGAAGGTGAAGCTGCCGTTGCCGGGCAGGTCCTTGATCTCGAGGTCGTACTCGAAGCACTGGCAGTCGGGGAGCTCGATGCAGATCTCCGTGGTGCAGCACTCGTCGCCCGTCGAGCCCGCGAGGGTCGCCGAGAAGCAGAACTGCGTGCCGGGCGTGCCGCCGTTGATCGGGATCACGAGCGTGGTCGACGCGCCGACGCCGAGCGGCGGGTTGAGCACGACGACATGGTTCGGCGCGAACGCGGCGTCGGGCAGGATGAGGAGGTTCGCCGGCACATTCGAGTTGTTGGTGATGGTGACCTCCCAGAGGAAGTCCATCGTGCCGTCGTCGTTCGGGTCGCACTTGATCGACTTCGTCTCGAACTCGCAGGGAGCCGCGGCGCCCCAGCAGGTGATGTCGAGCGAGCCGAGCTGGTACTTCTGCTGCTGGCTGAGGTTCCCGTCGAGGTCGACATTCGGGGCGTCGATCGTGCCGACGCCCGCGACGGGAGCGGAGGTCAGGCCGTAGATCACGGGGTACGCGAGCTGGATCGCGTCGGCGATCGACCAGACCTGCGGGCCGTTCGCGCCGAGCACGAAGTCGACGCCGCCCGCGGTGTTCTCGCTGAAGCCGGGCACGCCGGTCGCGTAGCTGGCGGGCGGGGCCCAGGCGTTCGCCGCGGTGTCGAAGCAGAAGCGGAGCGTGCGCGAGCGGTGCGCACCCGTGTCGGTCACCGAGACCATGGTGCGCTCGGCCACGAGCATGCAGCACTGGTCGTCGAAGCTGATGTCGGCGACGGGGTTCGAGTAGCCGAACGACGCGGCGGGGACCGTGAGCTCGAGCCGCGAGGTGCCGGCGACGAACTTGCCGTTGGCGTCGATCTGCACCGAGTGGATCGTGTTGGGAGGCGCCATGCCCGAGGTCGATTCATCCTGTGACCAGATCGAGTAGTAGACGCGGTCGCCCGCGACCTTCACCGCCCACACGCGCTCGCCGCGCGGCGCAGCGCCAGGCTGGTCACCCGTCTCGGCGAGCTGATTGCCGTTGCCCGCAAGCGCGTTGGTCGCGACGCCCGTCGCATGGTCGAACGCGTACACCGTGCCCGAGGTCGCGTGGATCGAGTAGATGCGTCCATCCTCGAAGTTCGACGCGATGAGCACATTGCGCGAGCAGTCGAAATCGAGCTGGCCGAGGCCCGGGTGCGGAGCCGTCGCGGGCAGGGCCGGGTCGATCGACTGCGGGAGGTTCTTGAAGACCGAGATCGCGCCCGTCACGCCGTCGAGGCGATAGATCGCGCCCGCGCCGCCGGTTCCGAGCGGGTCGGGGAACGCGTACCAGTTCGGGTAGATCGCGGTGTGGGCGACGAAGATGTTGCCCGAGCCGTCGAAGGTCGTGCCGAACACGGAGCCGAGGTTGGCGACCGACCAGCTCGGGTGCGTATAGCGCTGCGTGTTCCAGTTCGAGACCGGCGGACCGCCGATCGGGGCGAGCGACTGATCGCCGAGATCGACGAGCACGACCGCGGGGCCCGCGCCGAAATCGGCGAACTCGGTCGCGACCGCGACCTGTCCAGGGGTGAATGGCGTGGGAAGCGTGTCGACGAGCGGCGGACGCGCGCCGCAGCAGTCGCCGCACTCGGGGGGCGTCAGATCGCTGCCACCACCGCCGCCGCCACACGGCTTGCCCTCGCACGCGATGCTCACCGAGCCAGGAAAGCCCGGATCGTTCGGCCGCGTGCCGACTTGAATGAGATACCGCATGCCGCAGCGGACCTCGCAGGTGATCTCGGACTGCTTCCCACAGGCGTCATCGCTGCAGCAGAGCGGCGGCAGGTCGCCCGGGCACGCACCGCACGGCAGGGTTTCAGGGTAGATCGCGAGGATGGTGTCGCCCTGCGTCAGGCCGCAGGTCGAGATGCGCACGATTCCGTCGCAGTCGGCGGTCCAGCAGAACCAGACATCGCGACCCATCGTGCCGAAGCCGGAACCACCGAGGCAGTTCAGGACATTGCCCTGGAAGCTCTGCGTCGCGGTGCCGAGGTCGAACGGCATCACCACGGCGCCCTGGATCGGGGTCGGCGTGGCGCAGTCGTCCGACTGTGCGAGCGCGGGGGCAGAGAGACATGCCGCGGCGAGGGCGGCCAACGAAGAGAGTCGCGTGAACGGGTTCATTCTTTCGGTTCCTGCATCTGGGGGTAGGACGGGCGGCGGGCCGACAACGAGACCTGCCGTCATCCCCTTCCGCGCTCGGCGCGGGCACCTCTCAGATGCGCTCGAAAAATCTGCACGCGTGTGGGCTACACTGGAAAGATCGCCGGTGTGGCGGAACTGGCAGACGCAGCGGATTCAAAATCCGCCGCCCCCTAAAGGCTTGCAGGTTCGATTCCTGTCACCGGCATTCGCGGGGCCCGAGCAGTCGGGCCCCGCGGTCGTTCTGGGCGGGCTCTGGTCATTCCCGATCGGTGCCTGGCACGTGCCAGGCAGTGCCAGGCACTGCACGGCACGTGCCAGGCACCGAACTCGATCGCGGATGCCTGAGTCCGAGATCGCGCGCGACTCGACGGGATCTCTTCGATTCGCCGGTTGCGGCACCGCGACACCGTTGGTGCCTGGCACGTGCCAGGCAGTGCCAGGCACTGCACGGCACGTGCCAGGCACCGGGCGGTCCGGGGGTAGGATGCGACCATGTCGCTCGCCGCATTCGTCCTTGCCGCGGCCTCGGGCTTCGTGCCACCCGTCGATTTCGAGCGTGAGATCGCGCCGATCTTCGCTGCGCGGTGCCTCGACTGCCATGGACCCTCGAAGCAGCGCAGCGGCTACCGCCTCGATGTCGCGTCGATCGCGCGAACGGGCGGTGAGCTGAGCGCCCCGAACATCATCGCGGGCGACGCCGCCGCGAGCTTTCTCATCCGTTATGTCACGGGCGCGGATCCCGACATGCAGATGCCTCCGCGCGGTGAACCGCTCACGGAGGGTGAGATCGCGCTCTTGCGTCGATGGATCGACGAGGGCGCGTCGTGGCCTGAGTCTGCGAGCGCGCGCGTCGCGGACCCACTCGACTGGTGGAGCCTGAAGCCCATCGTTCGCGCGACTCCGCCAGCCAAATCGCCGAACGCCATCGACGCATTCATCGCCCAGCGACTCGCGCGCGACGGACTCCCGATGTCGGACGAGGCCGATGCACGCACGCTCTGCCGACGCGTCACCTTCGACCTGACGGGACTTCCGCCCCCGCCCGAGGAACTCGAGTCGTTCGTCGCCGACACCCACCCCGCGAAGTACGAGCGGCTCGTCGACCGACTGCTCGCGTCGCCGCGCTACGGCGAGCGCTGGGCCCGACACTGGCTCGATGTGGTGCACTACGCCGACACGCATGGCTACGACAAGGACAAGCCGCGCCCGCACGCATGGCCGTACCGCGACTATGTGATTCGCGCGCTCAACGACGACAAGCCGTTCGCCCGATTCCTCGAGGAGCAGATCGCGGGCGACGCGCTTTTCCCCGCAACACGCGATGGAGTCGAAGCGCTCGGCTTCCTCGCCGCAGGCCCGTGGGACTTGATCGGCCACGAGGAGGTCGGCGAGGACAAGATCGATGGGAAGATCGCGCGGCACTTCGACCGCGACGACATGGTGGGCAACGCCCTCGGCACCTTCGCGAGCGTGACCGTGCAGTGCGCGCAGTGCCACGACCACAAGTTCGACCCCGTGCCGCAGCGCGACTACTACGCGCTCCAGGCGGTGTTCGCCGCGGTCGACCGCGCCGACAAGCGCTTCGACGCAGACGCCGACATCGCGTCGAAGCGTGCATCGCTCACTGCGGAAATCGCGCGGATTCAAGCGGAACGCGCCGCAATCGAGCAGCGGACCGCGCACGCATGCGGACCCGATCTCGCCGCGATCGAGCGCGAGCTCCACGCCGCGGAGCGCGCCGACACCCCCGCCGAGTTCGGCTTCCACAGCGAGATCGCCGCCGAGCGCCAGGGCACGAAATGGGTGCAAGTCGATCTCGGAGAACCTCGCGCCATCGCGTCTGTCGTGCTCGCGCCCTGCAGCGACGGCTTCAACGGCATCGGCGACGGCTTCGGGTTTCCGCGGCGCTTCCGCATCGAGATGAGCGACGACCCCGCGTTCGAACGCGGCGTGCAACTCGTGCGCGAGTCGACCGACGCCTCGCTCGGAAGCCCGAAGTCGGCGCCCATCGCGTTCGACGCGCACGGCGGCAACGCGAGGTACATCCGCGTCACCGCGACCGAACTCGCCGAACGCAAGGACGACTACATCTTCGCGCTCGCCGAGCTGCAGGCGCTCGACGCCTCGGGACGAAACCTCGCCGCAGGCGCCGCCGTCACGAGCCTCGACAGCATCGAGATGGCCGACCGCTGGCGCCGCACCAACCTCACCGACGGGATCTACCCAGGAGCCAAGCACGCAGCGGCGCGCACCGCCGAGCTTCGGCTCGCGCGCGAACAGCTCCGTGCGCGCCTCGAGAGCGCCACCGACACCGCGCGCCGCAGCGAACTCGACGAAGCCCTTCCCCGCGCAACCTCCGCGCTCGCGGCCCTGCCGCCGCAGCAGCTCGTGTACGCGGCCACCATCCACACGGGAAGCGGCGCGTTCGTCGGAACCGGCGCACAAGGCGGCAAACCCCGCGAGATCCGCCTGCTCGCCCGCGGTCAGGTGACGCAGCCGGGCGAACTCGTCGAGCCTGCGGCGCTCTCCCTGCTCGGCCCGATCCTCCCCGCCGACCTCGGCCTCGCCCCCGACGCGCCCGAGTCGGCCCGGCGCGCGGCGCTCGCGCGCTGGCTCAGCGACGCGCGCAACCCGCTCGTCTGGCGCTCGATCGTGAACCGCGTGTGGCACTACCACTTCGGACGCGGCATCGTCGACACGCCCAACGACTTCGGCCGCATGGGCGGAACTCCCTCGCACCCCGAGCTCCTCGACTGGCTCGCCGCCACCTTCCGCGACGACATGCGCGGCTCGCTGAAGTCGCTGCACAGGCTCATCGTGACGAGCGCCGCGTACCGCCAGCGCTCGGACGCCACGAACCCCGCCGCCGCCGCGATCGACCGCGGAAACGCTCTGCTCTGGCGCGCAAACGCGCGCAAGCTCGAGGCCGAGGCGATCCGCGACAGCGTGCTCGCGGCCTCGGGTTCGCTCGACCTTTCCATGGGTGGCCCCGGCTTCCACGACTTCGTGGTCGAGCAGCCCGAGCACTCGCCGCACTACCGCTACGACCGCGCCGACCCCGACGACGCCGCGACCTTCCGACGCTCGGTCTACCGCTTCATCGTCCGCTCGCAGATGCAGCCCTTCATGACCGCGCTCGACTGCGCCGACCCGTCGATGCGCGTCGACCGCCGCAACCAGAGCCTGAGCGCGAACCAGGCGCTCGCCTACCTGAACAGCGGCTTCATGCTGGCGCAGTCCGCGCGCTTCGCCGCGCGCGTCGAGCGCGATGCGGGCCAAGACCCGCGCGCGCAGATCGAGCGCGCCATGCGGCTCGCGCTCGGCCGCGGCCCCGACGATGTCGAGCGCGCGTCGCTCGAGCGCTTCACGCAGCGCCACGGCCTCGCCAACACCTGCCGCGTCATCCTGAACCTGAACGAGTTCTCCTTCGTCGACTGAATCCGATGAGCCACGGTTCCCCGTTCCACCGCACCGCCGCCACGCGCCCGCTCTCGCGTCGCGAGTTCCTCTGGCAATCGGGCGGCGGCCTCGGCGGCATCGCGCTCGCATCGATGCTCTCGCGCGACGCATCGGCGCTCCTGGACACCGTGTCGCCGCCGCCACTCGCCGTCGCGCCGAAGGCCAAGCGCGTCGTGCAGCTCTTCATGTCGGGCGCCGCGAGCCACCTCGACCTCTTCGACTTCAAGCCCGACCTCGTGAAGTACGACGGGAAACCAAGCGATTTCGGCGAGAAGGTCGAGACCTTCCAGGACGGCCTCGGCCCATGGCTTCGGCCCGTGTGGAACTTCAAGCCGCACGGCGCGTGTGGCAAGATGCTCGGCGAGACGGTCGAGGAGCTCGGCGCGCATGTCGACGACATCGCGTTCATCCACAACATGACGAGCCGCTCGGGCGTGCATTCGATCGCGACCATGCTCGCGACCACGGGCTACCAGCTGCCTGGGTTCCCTGGCGCAGGCTGCTGGGTGAGCTACGGCCTCGGCTCGCTGAACGAGAACCTGCCGACCTTCGTCGTGCTGCCCGACCACCGCGGCATGCCCTCGAACGGCGTGAAGAACTGGGACAGCGCGTTCCTTCCGAACGAGCACAGCGGCACCGTGATCTACCCCGGCACCGCGAATCCGATCGACAACCTGCACCCCCACGCGGCGGGCCGCTTCATCAGCGAATCGAGCGAGCGCGACGCCCGCGCGCTGCTCGCCGAGCTGAACAGAAGGCACGAGGCGCCGCGCGACGACGACGCGCGCCTCGACGCGCGCATCAAGAGCTACGAGCTGGCCGCGCGCATGCAGCTCTCGGCACCCGAGGTGCTCGACACCGCAGGTGAACCCGAGCATGTGCTGCGCCTCTACGGCCTCGACCGCAACCCGGCCACCTGGGACGCGAACATCAACGACGCCGAGGAGTCGTATGTCTTCGCGCAGAAGTGCCTCACCGCGCGGCGGCTGCTCGAGCGCGGCGTGCGCTTCGTGCAGGTCTGGAGCGGCAACGACAACTCGCATCCGCGGCGCAACTGGGACTCGCACGAGGACATCCGTCGCGACCACGGCCCGCTGTCGCGCGGCATGGCGCGCGGCGCCGCGGCGCTCATCGCCGACCTGAAGCAGCGCGGCATGCTCGAGGACACGCTCGTCCTGTGGACGACCGAGTTCGGCCGCATGCCGAGCTCGCAGGGCGGAAAGGGCCGCGACCACAACCCGTTCGTCTTCACCAACTGGATGTGCGGCGGCGGCGTGCGCGGCGGCGTGACCTACGGCGAGAGCGACCGGTGGGGCTACAAGCCGCTCGACCGCAAGAACCCCACCACGATGTACGACATCCACGCCACCATGCTCCACCTGCTCGGGCTCGACCACACCAAGCTGACATGGCGGCAGAACGGCGCCGACCGTCGCCTGACCGATGTGCACGGCCATGTGATCTCGCCGATCCTCGCCTGAGGCGCGCGCCGCGCTACTCCGCGCGCAGGCCCGCGCTGTAGTTGGGCGCTTCCTTCGTGATCTGAATGTCGTGCGGGTGATTCTCGATCACCGTCGCGCTCGAGACCTTCACGAAGCGCGAATCTCGGCGGAACGCGTCGACCGTCGCGCAGCCGCAGTAGCCCATCGCGCTGCGCAGGCCGCCGACCATCTGGTACACGAAGTCGGAAAGCACGCCGCGGTACGGCACCATGCCCTCGACGCCCTCGGGCACGAACTTGCGCGTGTCCTTGATGTTGCCCTGGCCGTAGCGGTCGCCCGAGCCCGCGCTCATCGCGCCTTCGCTGCCCATGCCGCGGTAGGTCTTGTAGCGTCGGCCGCGCGCGAGCACGACCTCGCCCGGGCTCTCCTCGAGGCCCGCAAGCAGCGAGCCGAGCATCACGCTCGACGCGCCCGCAGCGATCGCCTTCGCGATGTCGCCCGACTGGCGGATTCCGCCGTCAGCGATCACGGGAACACCCGCCTTCTCGGCGGCGCGCACGGCCTCCATGATCGCCGTGATCTGCGGCATGCCGACGCCGGTGACGACGCGCGTGGTGCAGATCGAGCCGGGCCCGATGCCGACCTTCACGGCGTCGGCGCCCGCATCGATCAGCGCCTTCGCGCCCGACTCGGTGCCCACATTTCCGGCGATGATCTCGATCGAGTAGCGCTTCTTCGCCTCGCGCACCGTCTCGAGCACATTCTCGCTGTGGCCATGCGCCGTGTCGATCACGATCACATCGACCTCGGCCGCGAGCAGCTTCTCGAGCCTGTCGTACTGCCGCACGCCGATCGCGGCGCCCACGCGCAGGCGGCCGCGCGAGTCGCGGCAGGCCTTCGGATGCGTGCGCACATTCTCGACATCGCGCATCGTGATCAGCCCGCGCAGCGAGCCCGCGGCATCGACGAGCAGGAGCTTCTCGACGCGCGCGCGGCTCATGAGGCGCTCGGCCTCCTCGGCCTTCACATCGGGCGGCGCGGTCACGAGGTTCTGGCGCGTCATCACCTCGGAGACGGGAATGCCGTTGAGGTCCTTCCCCTCGAGGAACTTCATGTCGCGGCGCGTGAGGATGCCCACGAGCCTGCCGCGCCTCGAGCCGTCCTCGGTGACCGGGAAGCCCGAGACGCCCTGCTCGCTCATCAGCTTCGCGGCGTGCGCGAGCGTCTCGCCCGGCGCGAGCGTGACCGGGTCGACGACGACGCCGTGCTCGGAGCGCTTCACCTTCGCGACCTCGCGCGCCTGCACATCGGGCGGGAGGTTCTTGTGGATGATGCCGATGCCGCCCTCCTGCGCGAGCGCGCGCGCGAGGTTCGACTCGGTGACCGTGTCCATCGGCGCCGAGATGAGCGGAATGTTGATCGAGATCCCGCGCGTGAGACGCGTCGCGGTGTCCGCGAGGTCGGGCGTGACTCGGCTGTGGGCCGGGATCAGGAGGACGTCGTCGAAGGTGATGCCCTCGAGAATGATCTTCGCTTCCATCGTGTGATAATGCGGCA
>JAJTGK010000128.1 GCA_021297815.1 Planctomycetaceae bacterium | reverse complement strand
GACGACCGCGACGGCGCGGCCGATGAAGACGGCCCCGACGACCTCGACGGCGATGGCTCGATCGGCATGATGTGGCGGCGCGACCCGAACGGCTCGCACCGACGCAGCGAGCTCGACCCGAACCAGATGGCGCGCGTCGAGCCCGAGCAGCGCGCCGACGGCACGATTCGCCGCGGCGACTGGTCGATGGCAGGGATGGAAGGCATCGACAACGACGGCGACGGACAGGTGAACGAGGGCGGGCCTGGCGGCTACGACATGAACCGCAACTTCCCCGCCGACTGGCACCCTGACCATGTGCAGGGCGGCGCGGGCGACTGGCCGTTCGCGTATCCCGAGACCGAGGCCGTCGGACGGTTCATCCTGACGAAGCCGAACATCGCGGCAGGCCAGGCCTACCACAACACGGGCGGCATGATCCTGCGCGGCCCTGGCGCCGCGAACCGCGAGAGCGCCTACGCGGCCGACCGCGGCACCTACGACGCGATTGCGAACGCGGGCGTCGAGATACTTCCTGGCTACCGATCGCTGGTGATCCACTCCGACCTCTACCCCGTACGCGGCGGCTTCGTGAACTGGCTCTCCGAGAGCCTGGGCATCGTGAGCTTCACGAACGAACTGTGGACCGAGCGCCGCATCTCGCAGAACGGCGGCTCGCCCGACCAGGGCGGCATGGAGCGGTGGCGCGAGCGGCTCCTCTTCGACGAGACGCGCACGCCGTTCACCGAAGTCGAGCACCCGACGCTCGGCAAGGTGCTCGTCGGCGGCAGCACGAAGTGGTCGTCGCGCAATCCGCCGTCGTGGATGCTCGAGGAGGAGTGCCATCGGAACGCGGCGTTCACCTTCTTCCACGCGCAGCAGATGCCGCGCGTGTCGTGGGGAACGCACGATGTGAAGCGGATCGGCGACGGGCTGTGGGAAGTTACGCTCGAGGTGAAGAACGACGCGCTCATCCCGACCCGCACCGCGAGAGCGGCTTCGACGAAGGCGGGCCTTCCCGACCGCATCACGCTTGCCGCGCCGAAGGGCGGCAAGATCGCCGCCTCGGGAACGGTTTCGCAGCGGTTCGACCGAAGGTTCGATCCAGAGGTCGAGGCTCCGTCGACGGTCGTCCTCGAGTCTGGCGTCCCGTCGCGGGGCTCGCGCTTCGTGCGCGTGTTCGTCGAGGGCAAGGAAGGCGAGGAACTCGCCGTGCAGTTCGAGGCAGAGAAGGCGACCGACCTCTCGACCTCGGTGAAGCTCGTCGAGACTTCGGCCAAGCCGTGAGCGATGACGCGCGCGCATTCGACCTGATCGTCGTCGGCGCGGGCGCCGCGGGGCTGTTCGCGGCGATCCACGCGGGCCGTGGCGGCGCGCGGGTGCTCGCGCTCGACGGCGCGAAGACCCTCGGCGCGAAGATCCTGGTCGCGGGCGGCGGGCGCTGCAATGTCACCCACCACGCGGTCGACGAGAAGGCGTATGCGGGAAGTTCGCCGAATGCCGTTCGCAACATCCTGCGTCGGTTCGGGGTCGCCGACACCGTTCGCTTCTTCGAGGCCTATGGCGTCGAACTCAAGCGCGAGGACACGGGCAAGCTCTTTCCGACGACCGACGACGCGCACACCATTCTCGATGCGCTTCTGCAGGCGGCGCGCGACGCGGGCGTGACCATCCGCCACCCGCAGCGCGTGACCGCGATCGATCGCCGCGACGACGGCATGTTCGCCGTCCGAGGCGACTGGGGCGCAGAGCGTGCGCCTCGCGTCATCCTGGCGACGGGCGGCAAGGCGCTCCCGAAGTCTGGATCCGACGGCGCGGGCTATGAGTTCGCCCGCGTGCTCGGGCACACCGTCACCGACCATGTGTACCCCGCCCTCGTGCCGCTGATCCTGCCAGGCGACCATCCGTTGCGGGCGCTCTCGGGTCTCGCGCTGCCCGCGACGCTTTCGCTGCGCGCAGCCTCAGGCAAGGTGCTGAAGGAGTTCACGAACTCGCTTCTCTGCACGCACTTCGGCCTTTCGGGCCCCTGCGCCCTCGACATGAGCCGCTACTGGCGCGCCGCGCACCTTGATGACGCGGGCGTCGCGCTGTTCGCGAACTTCATCCCAGGCGAGCGCGAGGACACGCTCGACGCAACGCTGCTCGCAAGCCGCGCCGCGAACCCCGCGGCGTTCCTCCGCGACCTCGTGCCCGAGCGCCTCGCGCGCGCGCTCTGCGACATCGCCGCCGTCGACCCTGCCGCGAACCTGCGTCAGCTGACCCGCGAGCAACGCCGTGCCCTTGCGCGAGCCACCTGCGCCCTGCCGCTCGCTGTCGAGGGTGACCGCGGCTTCACCTATGCCGAAGTGACGATGGGCGGCGTGCCGCTCTCCGAGATCCGCCTCGAGACGATGGAGTCGCGCGCGTGCCCTGGGCTGCATCTCGCAGGTGAGATCCTCGATGTCGACGGCCGCATCGGCGGTTTCAACTTCCAGTGGGCGTGGGCCACGGGTTTCGTCGCGGGTAGCGCCGCAGCAGGCGCCCTGCGCGGCGCTTAGCGCGCCGCGCACTGCTGCCCGCGCCTACGCCGCTGCCGAGCCCTCCAGCATCCCGCGCACCTCCGCACGCAGCCCCGCGATGTCGGCGAGGTACTGCTCGCGCCGCTCGCCGCGCGCGACCTCGAGCTGGTGCAGGCGGAACGCAAGCAGCGTGGCGGCGCGCACATACGCCTCGTGCGGCACATGCGCGGGCAGCCAGCCCCGACGCCTGCGCCGCGACCAGTATGGAATGATCCGCGCGTGCTCGGTGGGTATCACGCCGCGCACCGACTCGTCGAGCAGATGCCTGCGCATCGTGCGGTGTTCGCGCGCCAGCGACCATTGCGTGAGCCCGAACATGCCCGCCGCCGCGGCGAGCACGATCAAGATCCCAAGCGGCGCGAGGAGCACGCTCGATTCGCCCAGCACCTCGAAGTCAACCGCGGTCGCAAGTCCGTTCCACACCGCGTGGTTGAGCACCGCGAGGAAGAACCCGACGGCAGGCCACACGATCCATCGCGCCGCGCCCGACCGATGGCGCGCGTAGCCGATCGACATCCCGAGGATGCCGCTGCTGATGCAGTGGACGAGCGCCGTCAGAAAGGTCCGCACGAACATCGTCACGACCACCGCCGTCGCGCCATCGCTCGAGGCGGCCATCGCGTACATGATGTTCTCGACCGCCGCGAAACCAAGCCCCGCGGCCGCCCCGTAGATCAGGCCGTCGGTCTCGTTGTCGAGGTGCCGCGTGAAGAGGAGCAGCAGGAACGCAAGCCCCTTCGTCACCTCCTCGATGAGCGGCGCGACGACCACGGCGCCGACCACCGTCCCTGCGGCCTCGCCTCCGACAGCCGTCGCGCCAAGCACGAACGGCAGGCTGCAGAGGCAGCCAAGCGATGTCCCGCCGAATCCACCCCACGCGAACACGACGAGCGCCAGCCAGAACGGCTCGCGCTCGTAGCGATCGAGCCACCAGATCACGACGAGGTAGCCGAACACGACGAGCGTTCCCGCGATGACAGCCGCAAGCATGAGCGGATCCACGGACACCTCCGGCGCGTTCGCGCGGTGCCATCCTACCGATCGGGCCTCTACGGGCGCAGCGCACGCGAGGCGCGCTGTCCCCCGAAACCCCGTCAATCCCGCGCAAGCGGCCCAAGTACACTGCCGCAACATCGGGGCGGTAGCTCAGCGGTCTAGAGCCGTCGACTCATAATCGATAAGACGCTGGTTCGAATCCAGCCCGCCCTACTTCAAGAGGCGCGCGCGAAACTGGCGCGCCTGCAGGTTCAGAGTGAACGCCCTGGCCTCGCGGCCGGGGCGTTCGCGTTTTGCGGCGTGCGTACGCCGTTTTGCGACAAGGGGTTGCGTGCGCGAAGGTCTCTCCGGGTGGGCCAACGGGGCGGCGCGGCCGAGTGTCTGGCCGACCGTCGCGGGCGTGCTCGCGGATTGTCTCTCCGCGCATCGAGAGACCTCGCGCCCCAGTTTGTCTCTGGTTCACAGTTCCAGAGGCGGAAATGCACGAACTCATAAGCAACCGAGGCGCTTCGGGCGAAATCCGGACGGCGCGGAGCGCGCGTAACGCGGAAGTCTCGGGTCATGAGTCGGGTTGAGCGTTGTCGCGGCTCACGCCGGTCGTTACCGTGCGTCCAGGCAAGACCCGGAGGTGCTCCGGGCCAGCGGCTTCCGATCAAGGGGTTCCTTCCATGAGTCTGCAACGCACCATGCTTCGTTCCGCCGCCGGTTGGATGCTGGCATTCGTGGCCATCGCCCAAGGATGTCAGTCAGACACCCGAACGGACGGTTGGCGCGCGCGTTGCGGCGAGCGATTCGCGATGGACGCGGTGGCCTGCTGCAAGGAGTCCAGTGCCGTGTCGCAGGACCGGTGCGTGGTGGCGTTGCTCGAGCGAATGGATGCAGTGGAGAATGATCTGGAGTTGCTGGATGCGGCCCGCCATGCAGGCAATCAAGAGGTGGCGAGCCAGCTCCTCGAACGGCTCGCTGCAGTCGTGGGCAATGTCGTGGTGGTTGGCGCCGATGGCGCACCCGCAAACGGGTTGCCCGTCCTTCGCGGCACCGACGCCATCCGATGCGACCTGCGCTGGTCGCGCATGGAAGCCGCGATCGGTCGGGAGTCTGACGGCCCCCAGTCGCATCGCTGGGAACTTGCGCCGGGGTCCATGGTCGCGGCGAGCGTCTCGGGACTGCCGGTCGAGGTGCAGGTCGCCGGAGCAATCTGGTTCTCCGACGAAGAACTGCCGCTGGAGGGTGGGCCAGCTCGGCTGCCCACTTCCGCCGACCTGACCGCAACCTGGGGAGGCCAGCGCGTGCGCCTTGTCCTTGACGAGAAGTGCGAGTGGAACCGCGTCACGGCGACGCATCTGTATCTCGGTCTGCGATCCGTGGAGGTCGACCCTCGCTTGCGCGCCGAACTCAGTCTGTACCCAACGGTCTTCGTCGCGCTGCCGTTCGCGATGTCCGACGACAGGTCGGCGACGAGCGTGACCAAGGACAGCGTTCCTGGCACGCAGCTCTTCCCGTCCTACTTCGGAACCTTGGGCACCCGGGCATTCGATAGCGGTGCAGGACCAAACTGTGGCGACGCGGACAGCGACGGCATTCCCAACATCGCCGAGCAGATCCGAAACTCCTACGAACGTCTCAGTGCAGATCCCGGCGCGGGCCGCAAGGGAACGTGAACTGTCTACCCCCTCTGCCTCCGCTCACGCGGAGGGGTATAGTGCGTCCGAAGACGCGGGGTACTACCGAGGGCCAATGACCAGACTTCTCCTTCCATGTTTCCTCGTGCTCGCGCTTGCTGCCTGTGCTGCGCCACCGCTCCCGCCGCCACCACCGCTTGTGGAGCGAGCGCCTGCCGAGGGCACGGTGCTCACGATGGAAGTGTTCCGCGTTCCCGAAGGTGCGGAGTGGGCCAAGATCGAGTCCGATTGCGCGCGCGGAATCTGGGAAGCCGGCGACATCAAGTTGGTCGATCGGCGCGGGGATCCTGACCGAGAAGGCGAGCCTTGCTTCCGCATGCGCTGGCTGCATGGCCTGCCGCTGGGATGGGAGGGATGCGGCGAACTCTACTGGCCTGACCAGCCGCGCTACCGTTACTTTCGAGTCTTAGGATTGCAGGCCGCGCGTGCTATCGCCGGCACGGACAGAGGGCGCTCGGGCTATCTGGCTTGCGTCGTCGGCAAGGCTGGCTGGTACGACGAGGCTTGTACGCTCGCATCGCAGGCCATCAAGTGGGGACGAGGGAAGGCGGGCAGGGAATCTTCCGGAGAAATCCTCGCGGACGCGATGCCGGGGCTTCCACCGGACTGGCAAGTGAAGCTCCACGACCGCATTCTCACCGACACCATCGAAGCAATGCGCCGGGCGCAAGGCGACGGCGACAGATTCGTGCAACATCACGCGTCCCTCGACCTGGTCGCGCTCGGTGAACACATGCCCAAAGGAGGCAGTAGTTCTTCCTTTGTTCGGCGTGTGAGGGACGCCGGGGTACTTGATGTCAAAAACCTCGCGAAGGTCCTGCAGAAACTCCGCCCAGCGCTAGTGGCCGAGCGCGCCTACGCCGATGCACTCGAGGGCGATCCCGATCCGGTCGGCGAGTACCTCGGCCTCGCCTCCACCTCGGACCTCGTGACCGGTGCCGCCGGGCTTGTTCCCTCCGCGCTGATCCCCGCCCCCAGCACGGCGACCGCTGCAGAGAAGTGGGCCGTGAAGCGAGCCACGCTCGAGGAGATGTACGAGATGCAGCGCAAGGACGGCCTGCTGCTCTATGAGGCGCTGGTTGGCGCTGGACGCATGGCCGACGCGGAGCGGCTGAAGCGCGAGCTGAAGTCCCGTTACCCGGTGCCCACGATCCCGCAGGGCGATTCCGAAGAGGACGTCGCGCTGCGGCGTCTGCTCAAGGACGTCCTTCCGCCCGGGGACCTCGACGCCCGGCTTCGCGGGGCCGAGCAGCGGGCCAAGGGGCAGGGCGCGGCGACGGCGGGAGAGTGAGTCACCGGATGGGGCCCAGGGCCGATGAGCCCCTCTGCCTCCGCTCACGCGGAGCTTCCTAGCCGCGCGGCCTCCCCGCCCCCCGCTGGCCCACCCTGAAGAATTCTGACGCCCTCCGCCCAGAAAGCGGAGGACTTTCGTTTCGGCTGCGGAGGCCCGCGGCATCCGCAGGCTGGACGACATCCGGCGGCGCAGCGGCGATGAGGAAATCCTCGCCGTTGACCCCGCTACATGCCTTGATCTTCAGGCCGAGTCGAGCGTCACTGTGCGCCACGCGGCGACGCCGCGGATCAAGGAGACCGAATGACCGCGACTGAACCAATCTTCGACATCACGAGCGAACGCGAGGAGCTCGATGCGATGACGATGGCCGCACTCAAGCGCCGCTACCACGAGGAAACGGGACGCGCCTCGAGCACGAGGAACCGGCAGTACCTGATCCGGCGCTTGCTTTGGATCGCACAGGCCGCGGTGCGCGGCGGGCTGTGCGATGAGGCGCTCGCACTTGCGGCCACTCTGGCCAACGATGCCAGCGTCAGGGCATCGCCTGCCCGCGCACGCGCGCTCGGGGTCGTGGCCCCCAACGCCGACGCAACACGCGACGAACGGCTCCCCCGTCCAGGCCACGCGATCGTGCGCCGGTACAAGGGCGAGACGCTGAGGGTCACCGTGCTCACGACCGGCTTCGAGTTCAAGGGCGATCGGTACGACTCGCTATCGGCCATCGCGCAGGCGGTGACTGGATCGCATGTCAATGGCTTCCGCTTCTTCAGGCTGCTGAAGGTGGCCGCATGATCAAGCCGCGGAAGACCCGAGCACCCGAGCGGAGCGATCGAAAGGTCGTGCGATGCGCCGTCTACACGCGCAAGTCGACCGAGGAGGGCCTGGACCAGGACTTCAACAGCCTTGACGCCCAGCGCGAGAGCGCGGAGGCGTACATCAGGAGCCAGGCACACGAGGGCTGGCGGCTCGTGACGACGCGCTACGACGACGGCGGATTCTCTGGCGGCAACCTCGACCGCCCGGCGCTTGCTGCGCTCGTCGAGGACATCAAGGCGGGCAAGGTCGACTGCGTGGTGGTCTACAAGGTCGACCGTCTGAGCCGGTCGCTCACCGACTTCTCGAAGCTCGTCGATGTGTTCGAGGCGCACGGGGTGTCGTTCGTGTCGGTCACGCAGCAGTTCAACACGACGCACTCGATGGGCAGGCTGACGCTGAACATC